>NZ_JBNLXQ010000005.1:0-263188 GCF_053840905.1 Caproiciproducens sp. | reverse complement strand
ATAAAGATATTTGCCCATAGACGGATTTGCACCGCCGCCTTTGATTTCCAACGCTCTACTTAAGCTACCCGGGCATATGAAATTAATATACTAAACTAAAGCAACTGTTTTAATTTCAGCCGAACCCGCTGCAGAGCATTATCGACTGCCTTTGAGGAAACGCCGAGTTTCACCGAAATATCGTGATAACTGCAGCCGCCCAAATAAAGCGTCAGCACCTGCTGCTCCAGCTTTGAAAGCAACTGTTTCATCCGCAGCTGCATAGCCGCGTAGCTTTCGCTGTCCATCAGCACCGCTTCAGGATCCGAGGCGCAATCTGTCATATCCATGTGCGAACCGTCGTCGCTGAGAGAAACAAAATTATTCAGCGGAAGATTTTTGCGGCTGGCCGCCGTGCGGTAAGCCATAATAATCCGGTTATTGATGCAAACGCCGGCATATGTTTTAAAACCGGCCTTTCCGGCTGAGTCATAAGTACGCGCCGCGTTTAAAAGGCCCAAAAGCCCTTCCTGGCACAGATCGTCGGCTTCCAGCATCGCACAGCGAAACGGCGCCGCCTTGACCCTGATCAGCGACATATAGCGCGCGGTAAGTTCTACAAAAGCATCCGAATTTCCGCTGTTCACAAGGCAGGCAAGCTGACTGTCGGTATAATCTGCCATTTTATTAAAATGGTTGTTATCAACCAAGCCCAACACCTCATGGCTCACATTAAACTTGAATTCTGCATCTATCATACCTCATTGTGTCTATTAAGTCAACAAATATTTTGCTTTTGAAGCTAAATATTTGTTTTATTTAGTTAAATTTTATAAAAATACCTATTTTGTCGGACAATGTCTGATTTGACCTCCGCAAGATTTTTGATTTACATAGATCAAGCCCTGTTTGTAAAGCAAAAATCCCGATCGGCTAAAATCATCTGACCGCATCAAAAGCACCCGGCATACGGCAGCTGCGCCTGCAAACGTGTTTTGCCCGGAGGTTCCCTCAGAGGGCCTCAAAGCGAAGTGTGCAGAAAACCGTATTGAATGGCCATAGCCGTGGGTGACATAGGCGGATAGACGCTTTGCATCCGAAAATCCATCGATTTTTTATTTACAAACAAGGCCTGATAAAGGAACATTTTCATTATATCATAAGAATCGTAAAACATCCAGAAAAATCTTAATCAACGCTTTTCCCCGCCCCCCGTTGGAAGCGGAAGCTTTTCCATCAGCACGGCGCGCTTAACGGAAGCTTTTCCGTATTTGTTTCTGACATGTTCCATACGGCTTTCCAGCTGTTCCATTTTTTCATCGCACAGGATACTGTGGAACAGGGATGTCTGCTGCATTTCCGACTCCGGCAAGAGGCCGAAGCCGCTGATGCCCAGCGCCCGCACGGGACAGGGCCATTCGTAGCCCTTCTGAAACAGCTCTTTCGCCGCCCGAGCCAGGTCCATCGTCAGCCGGGTGGGAACCTCCAGCTGCATCTGATGCTGCGAAACATGCAGGCGGTTATCCTTGATGGAAAGCTGAAGGCCCGAAGCGATCACCCCGGCGTCCCTCATGCGGAAAGAGATCTTTTCGGCAAGATACAGCAGTACCGGCCAGACCTCATCGAAGTCGAAGAGATCATGAACGCAGGTGATGCTGTTGCCAATGCTTTTCGGCGCGGAGGAAACCTCGCTTGAGCATACTCCGGAATCATCCAGCCCGTTCGCGTTCCTCCACATATCGTATCCTATTTTTCCGAAGGAGGAAACGATATATTTGGAATCGGTGCGCGCCAGGTCACCGATCGTTTTAATTCCCAGTGAATTCAGACGCCGAGCGGTCACCCTGCCCACTCCCAGAAGGGAACCCGTCGGAAGGGGCCATACCCTTTCCCTGAAATTTTCCCGGGTAATCACGGTAGTGGCGTCCGGCTTTTTCATATCGCTGCCGAGCTTCGCAAAAATTTTGTTGAAGCTGACCCCGATGGAAACGCCCAGCCCCAGCTCCGATTTTGTACGGTCCCGTATCTGATCCGCTATCTCCGGCCCGTCTCCGAACAGCCGGGTACTTCCGGTAACATCCAGCCAGCATTCGTCAATGCTGAAAGCCTCCACCTGATTCGTATAGCTGAGATAAATCTGCTTTACCAGATCGGAGAAATACAGATACCGGTCAAAATGAGGCGGAACAACCAGCAGGTCCGGGCATTTTTTCTTCGCCTGCCAGACGGGCTCCGCCGTTTTCACGCCGAAGCCTTTGGCGCGCTCGTTTTTAGCCAGCACGATCCCGTGGCGGTCCTCCACGCTGCCGCAGACCGCGACGGATTTTCCGCAGAGTTCGGGATGGTCCCTGCATTCCACAGAAGCGAAAAAATTATTTAGATCACAATGTAAAATAACCCGCTCCACAACCTATTCCTCCGCATACCGTTTTTCAGTATCCCCAGCCCTATTTTAAATAGGTATTGGGAAATCCGCTTATTTTAATTGTATAATCAATAGAACACAGAGTATCGAAAAACCTGTCCTGCGCCTGGAAATGATGTCAAGGCGCAGCCAACACAGGAACCAAGATGATCCCCAAATTTTGCAGTCGATTTTGTCGACAGTTTCACAGAACAAACGTTTGATATTATTATATACCGAGGAACGGATTCTGTAAAGCGGCCATTTTATTCCAAGTCAGGAATTGCCAACAGAATTCGACAGGAGTATAATCATTTTAAAAGAATAAAGGGAGGAATGGGGATGGTATCACGTTCCTACAGCATGGGGCTGTATGGTCTGGACTCCTTTACCGTGGCTGTCGAAGCCGACATCAGTGTCGGCCTGCCCGGTTTTGATGTGGTCGGACTGCCGGATGCGTCAGTGAGAGAATCCCGGGACAGAGTGCGCTCCGCAATGAAAAACTGCGGGTTTCAATTTCCCGTACATAAAATAACAGTGAATCTTGGTCCAGCCGACAAGCGCAAGGAGGGACCGATTTACGACCTGCCCCTCTTTGTCGCGCTGATGAAGGCAAGCGGCCAGCTTGACGCCGGAGTGGAGGACAGCGTGTTTATCGGCGAGTTGTCGCTTACGGGAGAGGTGCGGCCCGTAAAAGGCGTACTTCCCATGGCGATCAGGGCAAAGGAGGCGGGGTTTCAAAAGCTCTATGTGCCGGAAGCGAATTCCGCCGAAGGCGTGGTCGTGGAGGGAATTTCCGTTTACCCTGTCAGGGACCTGCCGACGCTGATGAAGCATTTTGCCGGAGGGGAAGAAATTCTCCCCGCCTCGGAGGTACCGGCATCGCGGCAAAATCAGCCTCCCTTGCCGGACTTTTCAGAGGTGCGGGGGCAGAACGAGGCGAAGCGCGCGCTGGAAATTGCCGCGGCGGGCGGACATAACGTTCTTTTGATCGGTCCTCCTGGCTCCGGCAAGAGCATGCTCGCGAAACGGATTCCATCCATTCTTCCCGACATGACGTTTGAAGAAACCATTGAAACCACCAAAATCCACTCCATTGCGGGTACCCTTCCGGACGGAATTTCCCTGATCACCTCCCGCCCATTCCGTTCGCCCCACCACACGGTATCGCCCGCGGGCCTGTCCGGCGGTGGAAATGTTCCGCACCCCGGAGAAATTTCCCTGGCGCACAACGGGGTGCTGTTTCTGGACGAGCTGCCCGAATTTTCCCGCGGAGCGATGGAGGTCCTGCGCCAGCCGATTGAGGACGGCAAAGTGACGATTTCCCGCGTCAACGGAACCATCTCCTACCCCAGCGCCGTGATGCTGGTAGCCGCCATGAATCCGTGCCCCTGCGGTTACTTCGGGCATCCGACCAAGCCGTGCACCTGTTCCTCCGGCGCGGTCTCCCGCTATCTTTCCAGAGTTTCCGGCCCGCTGCTGGACAGGCTGGACCTGCACATAGAGGTCCCGCCGGTGGAGTTTGACGAAATCAGTTCTCAGGAAAAAGCCGAAAGCTCCGCGATGATTAAAGAGCGCGTAAACAGCGCCAGAAAGCTGCAAAATGAGCGTTTCAAAGGCACGCCCGTTACCTGCAACGCGAGAATCACGCCGGATATGCTCCAGGAGGTATGCCGGCTGAACGAGCCGGGACGGGAGCTGCTGAAAAAAGCGTTTGAAAAGCTCGGGCTTTCGGCAAGGGCCTATGACCGGATTCTGAAGGTTTCCCGCACGATTGCGGACCTGGATCAAAGCGAAGAAATCGAGCCCCGGCATGTCGCCGAAGCGGTACAGTACCGCAGCCTTGACCGAAAATACTGGACAAAAGAACTCTGACCCCATGAAAAAATCCCTGCAGCCGAGCTTGAACCGGCTGCAGGGATTTTATAATATTGGAATTTAATACTTACTGCTCTGACCGCTTTCGGAAACGGACCCGGCGTCAAACGAGGAAGCCGTGCCTCCCATTTCGTCCGGGACGCTGTCAGCGGTATCCCTCAGCTTCAGGAACGCGAGGGATTCTTTGAGCTGCTGCGCCTGTGCGCTCAGTTCCTCGCTGGTCGCCGCGCTTTCCTCCGCAGTGGCGGAGTTGGTCTGCACAACGGCGGAAATCTGATCGACTCCCATCGTGACCTGATTGATGGAAGAAGCCTGACCATCCGAGGACTTTGAAATCTCCCCGATCAGGTCCGTGGTCTTTCTCGTGCTTTCAATAATTTTATTGAGAGACTTGGCGGTCTCATCCGCGATCTTTGTACCATTTTCTACCGCTCTGATCGAGCTTTCAATCAGGTCCGTGGTATTTTTCGCGGCTTCCGCACTCTTGCTCGCAAGATTGCGGACCTCATCCGCGACAACGGCAAAGCCTTTCCCCGCCGCGCCGGCACGCGCCGCTTCCACCGCGGCGTTGAGCGCGAGGATATTGGTCTGGAAGGCGATATCCTCGATCGTCTTTATAATTTTACCGATTTCCTGTGAAGTTTCACTGATCTGCGCCATGGCTTCCACCATCTGCTGCATATGCTCGTTTCCGACCTCAACTTCGCTGGACGCTTCCAACGACAGCTGACTCGCCAGGCGGGAATTGCTGGCATTCTTATTGACTTCGTCCGCAATTTCCGTAATGGAAGCCGAAAGCTGCTCAATGGAGCTCGCCTGCTCCGTAGCGCCCTGTGAAAGCGCCTGCGAGGCGGAGGAAACCTGGCCTGCACCGTTCGCCACCTGGTCTGCCGATCCGTTGATACCGGAAAAGACATTGTTCAGATTGTCGATAATGGTGTTCAGGGACGTTTTGATCGATACAAAATCGCCCTTATAGTCCTCGGTTACTTCAATCGTACAGTCGCCCATGGACAGGCTGTCCAGAACGACGGCAATCTCCCCTATGTAGCTGGTCAGTGTATCGATCGTACTGGAAAAGGTCTCTGCCAGAGTGCCGATTTCATTCCTGCTTTGAATTACAGGCACTTCGGAGTGGAGATCGCCTTCCGACAGTTTCTCGATACGTTGCACAAGGCTTTCGACCGGCTTGGCGATGGGTCCGGCGATTCTGAAGGCAACCAAAATAGACAGCAGAATGAAAAGAAGCATTAAGCCGACGGTGATGGCTACCGCGGTATAGCATCCGCTCATCATCTCATTGGAATTCGCGCTGACCGCCATGGACCAGCCGTCCGTACCGCTGATCGGAGCATACCCTATCAACTGCTTGGTGCCGTTTAACGTAATGGTTGAGCTTCCCGTTTTTCCTGAAGTCATATTCTTTACGACGGACGCGGCACCCGCGTAGGAACTGTCTTCTTTCGCCTTGTTGATATAATTAACAAATTCAAGAACATTTTTTCTGTCCTTATGGGCAACGATCGTACCCGATTTATCAACAATAAACCCATATCCGGATTTACCGACGGAAATATTGTCGAGCATCTGGCTGAAAGTATCGCTGCTTAAAGCCGCGTAAACAACGCCGCCATAATTGCTTCCGTTGTTTACCTTGGCCGCGACATACAGCACCACGGTGGAATCGGTCTTTCTGACCACAGGGCTGGAAACATAGGTTGTTCCTACTGTTTGTGCCGTCTGAAAATAGTCACTGTCACTGATATCGGTGCCGTCCAGCGTTCTTCCGCTGGAATCCGCAAGACCGACTTCTATAAAATTGTAGCGCTGGCAAAGCGTCTGCAGCACTGCCTTTCTGGAGGAAACAGGCAGCGTTTCATCCGTAATCTGCTGATTGCCGGCAATGGATTCCGCCCTTAGCTTATACATATTGATCGCCTGCTGCACGGCCTGATTATAAGCAACCGAATTGGTATTGATCAGAGAAACCATATTGCTGCTGGAATTGGAATAAAGCAAAAAGGCGCTTGTCGTCCCGCAAACGATGCTGATTGCAACCGCCAGACCTACCATCCCGAGAAGAAGAGTTCTTTTCAGGCTGGTTTTCTTTCTTACCTTGATCTTCTTTTTTCTTTCTTTTTTCACTTAATACCACGTACCCTTCTGAAGTGCTTTTTCTGGAGTGCTTTTCGCTACAGCTCAAGCACGAAAAGTAACGCATTCTCACACACAACCACAATCAAAGAATGCTTTTCCTTATTCTATATCGACAATATTTCGTAAAATTTAATCAATTTAGACAAATATTTTCACTATAAATATTATTTATTCAATTTTTGGATGATCAGCCTGGCAATAGAGGAACAAGGCGCCTGTTTTTCAACCGCGCCGATCTCAAACGCCACCATCGGCATTCCGTAGACAACGGAGGACTGTTTATCCTGTCCGATGGTGTAGGAGCCCTTCTGCCGCATTTCCAAAAGCCCGCTTGCTCCATCCTTGCCCATACCGGTCAGGATAATGCCCATGGCATCCTTACCGGCCGTTCGGGCCACCGAGCGGAACAGGACGTCCACCGACGGGCAATGACCGCTGACTTTTTCCCCCGCGGCGCACTTTACATAGTAGCCCTTAAAATCTTTCTCCAGGGTCATATGCCTGTCCCCGGCGGCAATCAGCGCCTGACCCTGTACGACCCGGTCCCCGTCACTTGCCTCCTTGACCGTAAATTTGCAGATTTTGTTCAGACGGTCCGCATACATTTTGGTAAAACCCGCCGGCATATGCTGCACCACCAGAATCGCCGGTATATCGGCGGGAAGCTGCTGCAGAATTTCGGCGGTAGCCTCTGTGCCGCCCGTGGAGGCTCCGATGGCGATAATATGTTCCGCCGGGTCCTTGCCTGACAGAACGAGCGGGAGGGAAGCGATCGAGGCAAGGGAGGGTGTGTGTTTCACCTTTGCGGAAGAGGCGATTTTGATTTTGACACACAGCTCCTGACAGAAAATAGAAAAATCGTTGCTGTCGCGCAGGTTCGGCTTTAACACAAAATCAACCGCTCCCGCACTTAAAGCCTCAAAAATTCCAATATCGAGCGAACTGACCAGAACCACCGGAACCGGATGGACGGGAATCAGTTTTTTCAGAAAATCCGTCCCCTTCATATCCGGCATTTCCACATCCATGGTCACGACGTCCGGAGACAGGTCCATGATTTTTTTCTTCGCCTCGGCCACATTGGATGCGCTCCCGATGATTTCAATATTCGCGTCGCTCAGCAGCGCTTTCTGCAGCGCTGTTCTGAAAAAGAGAGAATCGTCTACAATGAGGACCCGGATTCTTCGATTCATCGGCATATTGATACTGATCCTTTCTGATAAACTGACGGTTCAATATATAAAAATTTCGAGGTATCTCTCTGCACAGTCTCGGAATGTCCGATAAAAAGATAGCCGCCCGGCTTCAACACGTCGTGAAACTTGTTAATCAGCGCATTTTTGGTCGGCTGGTCAAAATAAATCATGACATTTCTGCAAAAAATCAAATCAAACGGCTGCTGGAACGAAAACGGTTCCATCAAATTCAGCCGTTTAAAAAAGACCTGATTTCTGACTTCTTCCTTCAATTCAAAAAGATTTTCGCCCCGTTTGATAAAATACCTTTGTTCCCATGTCTTTGGAATATCCTTCAGTGATTCCGTTCCGTACAGTCCGTGTTTCGCCGCTTCCATGGCTTTCAGGGAAATGTCCGTCGCGAGAATCCGGAAATCCCAGCCGGCCCTTTTCAGCCCAAAATAGTCCATCATCGTCATGATGGCGGTATACGCTTCTTCCCCCGACGAGCATCCGGCGCTCCAAATGCGGATGTCCCTGCGGGCGTTCGTCTTTTCCTGCATCGGCAGGATGGTATTCTTTAAAAAATTGAAATGTGCGGGTTCTCTGTAAAAATAAGTATGGTTCGTCGTAAGCTTATTCAGCATTGCGGTGATTTCGTCGGATTTATTCTGCTTTATCAAATCGAAATAGTCCGAAAAATTATCAATTCCCTTTCCGAGCAGAATGGACTGCATCCGCGATTCTATCAGCTGTCTCTTGTTGGTAAGATTGATCCCGTAATTACCTTTTATATAAGCTACGATATCGTTGAACTCTTTATCGGTCAAACGTATCATCGTTTTCCTCCGCGAATTTCATATCTCCCCTGAAATATCAGTTATTGTTGTAAAGATTGAGGATATCCAGGATCAGGCTGATGCTGCCGTCCCCCAGAATGGCGCACCCTGTGATGCCGGTTTCTTTTACATTGTACTGATTAAGGTAAATCGGCAGGGATTTGACGACCACCTGCTGTTCGCCCAAAAGAGCGTCCGCAAAAATGCAGTACGCCTTTTCGTGCGTCTCCACCAGAATAACGATGCCGCTGTCGATATCAGTGATTTCGCTCTCAATTCCGAAAATCTTGTGCAGCCTCAGGACCGGATAATACTGGTTGCGGACCATAATGATCTCGTTCATATCGGTGTCATAGTGAAGGCTGGACTGGTCCACCTTGAACGACTGGCGGATATTGTTGATCGGAATCGTGAACACCGTCTCGCCGACAGAGATTTTCATACCGTTCACAATGGCCAGCGTAAGCGGGATTTTAAAGAGAATTTTGGTCCCTTTCCCGACCTCGCTGATCAGGGAAACGTCTCCGCCGACCTTCTCGACATTCTTTTTTACAACGTCCATTCCCACGCCCCTGCCGGAATATTCCGTCACGACGTCGTTGGTAGAAAATCCGGGCATGAGCAGAAAGCTGTAGATTTCCCGGGTGGAATATTCTTTTTCCGGCTTTTTCAGCAGTCCCTGTCTTTTCGCTTTCTGCAGGACGTATTTCTTGTCGATGCCCTTTCCGTCATCCTGCACCGAAATCAGGATCTCGCCGCCCGTGTTCTGAGCGGAGAGCGTAACGGTCCCTCTGGGAGATTTGTTCGTCTGCGCGCGTTCTTCCTTGGTCTCGATTCCGTGGTCCATGGCGTTGCGGACCAGATGCATGATCGGATCGCCGATATTGTCAATGATGGTTTTGTCCACTTCGGTATCCTCGCCGATCATGACCAGTTGGACATCCTTGTCCAGTTTTTTGCTCATATCGCGCACGATACGGTTCATTTTCTGGAATACGCCGGAAATCGGCACCATCCGGATGGACATTACAATTTCCTGAAGCTCGTCCGTCAGCTTGCGCAGCTGGCGGGACGCCTTGTTAAAGTTATTGTCCACACCCGCGCCGCTCTGAGCGGAAGGAGTCGTTGTCACCATGGATTCGGTAATAACGATTTCCCCCATCAGATCCATCAGGTTGTCCAGCTTGGAAAGATTGACGTTGATCAGATTCTGCTTAACGGAGCCATGATTGGCTCCCTGGGTTTCCTGACCGGCCGCACTGTTCGCCGAAGCGGTTTTTTCAGCAGATTCTGCTTTTGGCGCATCTTCCGGTTTATCCAAAACGGTATAATTTTTGGTATAGACAAAATTTTCTATAATTTTCAGCACGCTTGTCAGGCCCTGCCGGTCTTTAAAGGAAATCAAAAAGCCGTTCGCGATGATTTCCTCGGCACTGGCTGGATTCGTGTCGATATCCTTCGGGAAATACCGGATGTCCTGATAAATATCCCTGATCGCATTCACCAGAATGACCGCGCGAAGATTTTCCATCTCTGTTTCCTCATCGAAAAACACCCTGACAGAATAGGGATAATCAGGGTCTGCCTGGGCGGGAGCGGCAGATGCCTGAATCTGTTTGGAAGCTTCTGCTGCAGGGATGGCTTTGGATGGAACCGCAGGCTGTTCGGGAACCGGTGCGGGGACCGTAACCTGAGGCTGGATTTTGGCCTGTTCGGGTTCTTTTTGAGAAATCTTTTTAAGAAAATCGTTAATTTCCTGCTCAAAAGTGCCGATATCTGTTGTGAGCGGCTCATTGTTTTCCACCTTGGATATTTCGTCCTTGATAAAGTCGCTGGAACGGAACATCAGCTCGAAAAGCTCCGCGTTGTGCCTTTCGTCAATGCCGTTTTCGCGTACATAGTAAAACAAATCTTCCGCCTTGTGCGAAATCGTCATCAGACTGTTGAACTGCATCATTGCGGAAGAGCCTTTAATTGTATGCATGATCCTGAAAATCTCATTGATGCTGTCAGTATCGAAAGCATTCGCCTTCTCACAGTTAATCAGAATTTCATCAAGGTGTTCAAGCAGGTCGTTTGCTTCAAATAAATATACTTCCAGCATGGATTCCATATTGTTGTCCATTAATTTTCACCGCCTAATAATACTTTGTAATATATATATCGTAACAAATTTTATAAAATTAACGCCAATTTATATTTTCGAGGTGATTTTATGCCCGATAACCTGAGAATTACCACACCCGTTACCACAAATGAAAGCCTCCCGAAAATTTCATCGACAAAACAGCCGGAATCCATGGTGCCCATCGACCCTACGAAGGTGCTTCAGCCAAATACCGACAAGCAGGGCAACCAGAACAGCAACTTTGATCTGCTGCTGAACCGGAATTCCGTTTTCAGTAAATTTCTGCAGCAGCTGGGCGAAACGCCCGCGCTTTCACAGACTTTGCAAAAAATCGTATTTGAAACCTTCAGCCGCTCGGAAAACGTCCATGACAACAGGCCGGTTTCCCTGCTGATGAAACAGCTCTCCGCCGCAATGAAAATGCAGCCGGACGACATGTTGAAGAACCTCCTGTTTCAGGGAAGCAATCATACGAAATTTTCCGGGCCCGTATTTGACGTTCTCCGAAACCTGATGAATGAATATCCGGAAAGCGGCCTGGAAAAGCCTCTGGCCGATTTTCTGAAGGCGTTCGACGGGTATTTTTCAATCTCGGAAACCACATCGGCGATCACCCAGAGCCTTGACACCCTCGCCCGTCAGATTCCCGGCGCCTACGGCAAACAGCTGCGGGAGCTGGCAGATCAGTTAATGACTGAGCAGCCTGTCAACAGCCTGGATAGGAACCTCAGCCTGCTGAAGGAGAAAGTTCTTCCCCTTTTGAGCAAGTATGTCGCTTCCACCAACGATTTCGGCGCGGCAAGGGACACCATTACCCTTCTGGTCCATCACACCGCCCGCCTGAACACCAGCTCCCATCAGGAAGTCGTGGAGAAGCTTACGGCACTGCTAGACTACTGCAAATACGAGCTCAATCTGCCCGATGACAAAATGAGTCAAATCCGGGCCATGTTTCTGAAGAGCGTCACCAATGCCGCCCAAAAGCCGGAAAACCAGCTGTACGATTCGCTGATGAAGGTCCTTTCCGAAAATCTGCGCCAAGGCCCTTCCGGCGCAAGCCAGTCGGTATATAAGGACACGGTCCTGTCTCTTCTGCTGGACAACAGCGTTTATATGCCCTTCACCCATCTTATGCTGCCGCTGAATTACAACGGTCAGTTCCTGTTTTCAGAAATCTGGATCGAAAAAGACGACGACAGCGGAAAATCCTCAAAAAGAAGCCGCGGGGAACCGAAGCCGGTCCGACTCTATCTGTCGTTTGACATCAAGGCTCTGGGAAATTTTGAAGCTTCCATTGTCCTTTCAAACGGAAAAGCCGACATCCAGATGCGCTGCCCGCCCGCTTTAATGAAAAACAGCCGGGAAATCGGCAGCCGGATTTCTGAAATATTTTCCAAAAACGGCCTGTCCGCGCAGAGCGTTGAGTTTCTGCAGGAAGACAGCCCAAGTATAGAAAAGCGGGTTTTAAAAAGGATCTACGAAAGGAAGAATGTCATCGATGTCACAGTATGACCGGACGAATCACGCCGCCGCCCTGCGGTATTCCCAGGATTCCCCGCACAGCGCACCGGTTGTCGTCGCTTCCGGTTCCGGCTACGCGGCGCAGAAAATCATAGACATTGCGCAGGAGAACGGCGTGCCGGTTTACCACGACGACTCCCTCGCTTCCCTCCTTTCCCAGCTGGAAGCGGGAAAGGAAGTCCCCCCCGAACTCTATCAGGCCATCGTCGACATTTATCTGTACTTTTTAAACTATTCCTTCGACGCCTCGGGAAAAGGGACGGCTTCTTCGCAGAACAGCCCCGTACCCGCTCCGGAAAAAAGTACGGAAAAACAGATATTTTCCGAGCTGTAATACTAATTATTTTAAAATTAAGCCGATATATATTTATAGGATTTTTTATATGACCTGATAAGAGTGCCGCCAAAATAATGCCGGGATTGGCAGCACAAAAACTCTTACCGAAACGGCAGCGGTAGAAAAGGTGAAACAATATGGCAGAAACAGCAGTAAAAAATAGAATTACGACCTCGGCCAATGAGAATATGACGACGGAAAAATATCTTACCTTCTTTATTGAAGGACAACTGTTCTCAATTCCGAGCAGTCAGGTGGTCGAGATCATCCGGATGCAGCCCGTCACCTTCATCCCCAATTTGCCGCCTTTTATCATCGGCGTTATTAATCTGAGGGGAAAAATTGTTCCGCTGGTGGATATCAGGCTGAAGTTCAACAAGACTCCGAAGGAGTATGACGACCACACCAGCATCATCGTGGCCGAAACCGGCGAGCTGAGCGTCGGATTCATCGTCGACAGCGTAAACGACGTCACAAACGTTTCCAAAAACCAGATCAGCGAGACCCCCCGATTCGCAAGGGACACGGCAAACCATTATGTAAAGGGAATTGCTACCCTGAACGAAAACGCGGTAATGCTTCTGGATATTGAAAAAATTCTTTCAGACGGCGAGGAAATCCAGCTCCCCGTTAAGTAATTTTACCGAATATGTTTTGTTTTGGAGGTCCTTTCCATGTATCCGCTTTCTGAACAATATCAGCACTCGCCCTGCGAAATCAAGACTCTTACCAACGAACTGCTCACCACCGGAATCCTCAGCGAAATCCGTAAGGACTCCGTTAAAATTCAGAACAGCTTTGATATTCTGCCGATCCTGCACTGCAATATGCCTATAAAAATCAATATTTATAATGAATCTCTGGGCTTCAAAGTACTGATTGGTAAGGTGTTTCTCTCCACCTCGGAAATGATGACGATTACGGACCTGCAAAGCCTTGCCGAATTTGAACGAAGAAGCTTTTTCCGCCTGAAAGTCAACATTCCGACGCAGGCTTACCTGCTTCAGGAGGATACGTCGCCTGAAGAGGAGGAAACCAAGCTGTTCGACGTAACCGTTACGGATTTGAGTCTGAGCGGCGTGTTTATCACAACGAGGGAATACCTTGATATTGGCCAGTCCTTTGTGGTGACGCTGAAGCTGTATGATATGGAGGTCACATTTTGCTGTCAGGCTCAGCGGACCAATCCCGTGGATTATGCACTAAATGGGTACGGTTGTTCTTTTCTGGATAATTCGACCCGTCAGTTTGACCTTTTGAGCAAATTTATTTTTGAGATGCAGAGAGAACAAATCAAAAATTCACGCGAAGAAAAGGGCGAGTCGAAATAAGAGCCTAATATTTTATATTGATGATAGGGTGGTAAAAAATGGAGAATGAAAAAAATCTGGCATTATCGGATGAGGAAGTCGAAACCAATGAAATGAAGGGCAAGTACCTGACCTTCTGGACCGACCACCAGCTGTTCGGCGTTCCGATTGCGGACGTGGTCCAGATCATTGGCAAACAGGAAATCACACCCATCCCCGACTCCCCCAGCTACGCCAAGGGAGTCATCAATCTCCGCGGCGATATCATCCCTGTGATAGACGTGCGCCTGAGATTTAAGAAAGAAGAAGTGGAATACGACGAGCACACCTGTATTATCGTAACGAAAATTGAAGAGACCCACATAGGATTCATCGTGGATTCCGTCGATGAGGTTACAACCATCGGCGACGAGAATATTTCGCCCGCCCCAAGGATGTCCAAGGATCGTACCACGGCATACCTGACCGGTATCGGGAAGGTGGACAACAAAGTCGTCATGCTGCTGGACACCAGCAAAATACTGAACGAGGAAGAAATTGAAATTGTCAGTAACGCTGCAAAAACAGAAGCAGAATAAATACATAGAGGGGAACTATAAAAATGCGATTGGATAATATAAAAATCTCTAGAAAACTGATGTTTTCATTTGTCGCGGTGACGGTGCTGTCCATCGTCTGCAGCGGGGCCGCAGTTTATCTGTACCTGAAATCCAGCGCCCTTTTCCCATTGGCCATTGTATTGATTGTGGCAGCCTGCTTTACATCAATCCTTGTTGCCAAGCTTACCTCGGCCAGAATCCGCCGCCCGCTTGCGGAGCTGACACAGGCCGCCGAACAGATGGCCCAGGGAAATCTGAATGTGGACATCCAGTACCAGTCAAAAAATGAAACCGGCAAACTTGCAATAGCATTTTCCGATACCGTCTCGGAGCTGAAACAAAACATCAATGAAATCACGGAAGCTTTAGGCGAAATGGCAAACGGCAATTTTGACATTCAAATTTCCCGTGATTTTCAGGGTGATTTCCTAAAAATCAGGACGGCGCTTGAAAATATTTCCTCCAAACTGAACACGTACATGGTTCAAATCGACCGTTCCGCCGATCAGGTCACGAGCGGCTCCGTACAGGTTGCAAGCGCGGCTCAGGCTTTGGCGCAGGGTGCTACCGAACAGGCCAGTTCCATTCAGGAGCTGTCGGCCTCCATCACCGAAATTTCAGAGCAGGTAAAGCAGAATGCCGCCAACGCGGCGGAAGCGAACAGGGCTTCTACCGAAGCTGAAAATAAAATCCAGGGTGTTTCTCACGAAATGAACCAGATGCTGCAGGCGATGAGCGAGATCAGCGAGTCGTCCACCAAGATCAGCAATATCATCAAAACCATCGACGATATTGCGCGCCAGACTAATATCCTCGCTCTGAACGCCGCCGTGGAAGCGGCCCGCGCCGGCGCGGCCGGCAAAGGCTTCGCCGTTGTCGCGGACGAAGTCCGCAATCTTGCGAGCAAGAGCGCGGACGCGGCCAAGGATACCACCGCCCTGATTGAAAATTCGCTTTTGGCAGTCGAAAAAGGCAAGAAAATTACGGACGCCACCGCGGCCACCCTGAACGACGTTATTCAGGCGACCCTGAAATCCACCAATCTGATCACCAGCATTTCAGAGGCTTCCAACGCACAGGCGACCGCGATCAGCCAGGTCACTCTGGGTGTGGATCAGATTTCCGCCGTGGTCCAGACCAATTCCGCCACCGCCGAACAGAGTGCTGCCGCAAGCGAAGAAATGTCCGGCCACGCACGCAATCTAAAAAAGCTGGTCGGCCAGTTCCACGTCAAAGCCGATGCGGACGGCGACATTCCGGAATCCGCCGATACACAGCCTGTGCTGGATATGGCCGTCGGACAGGATTTTTCATTCCCGAAATACTAAGCGATTCCGCTTTCCTGATACAGAGAGGGCATCAGACCATGGTCTGATGCCCTCTCTGCTTTTTGTTCAATAATTTTCCGCCGTTTTTACATCACAGATATTTTCAACAACAATATTCTGTACATCGCGCTGCATGCATAAATCCATCAGGACATCCGGCTTATTGAAAAGGCGGATCACCGGTCTGGACGGATTATAATCGTTTTGTTTGACAATAATGGCGAGCTCTCCGTTGCTCAGCTTGACGCAAGAGCCAATCGGATAAGGGGCGACCTTGTTCAGAAACGCCCGTACAATGGCAAGGTCGAACGCGATGCCGCTGGAACCCATGATATATTCAATCGCTTCCGCCGGGGTCGACGGCTTTCTGTATGGTCTGAACGAGGTTAAAGCATCATAAACATCGGCCACGGAGATAATCCTTCCGAACAAAGGAATATCGTCGCCGGAAAGGCCGTTGGGATAACCGGTCCCGTCATATTTTTCATGATGCGTAAGCACACCGGCACAGATAACATTGTTGGCCAGATGGTGCTTTAAAAAAAATTCCGCTCCCTTGGCGGGGTGCTGCTTGACAATATTGAACTCCTCCGCCGTCAGTTTGGAGGGCTTTGCAATAATGGAAATAGGTACCGCCATTTTTCCGATATCGTGAAGAAGGGCGCACAGACCAAGGTCATACAGATCCTGTGTTTTCAGTCCCAGCTCCAGTCCAATGGCAATGGAAAGAATGGAGACTCCCAAAGAATGGTTATATGTATAATCGTCATACATCTTCAGGTTTGCAATACTGATTTTAGCCTCTACGTTACATCTTAATGAGTTGACAAGCTTTTTGGAAATATTCATCGTCTGGTTGATGCTGCTGACGTTAATTTTCTGTGCTACCTGGTTGAACATGTCGTATACCTGATGGATATTGCTGAGGGCTTCCTGCCGCAGTTCCCTTTTGACCGGCTGCCTGGCATGTGGCTGCGCCGTGGTGATCGTTCGTTCTTTCTCCTGATCGGTATGAATATAAGCGCCAAGAATATCGAATTCATGCAGTTTTTCAATATATGCCTGTGTTAACATCTGCCCGCATCGCAACATAATGATTTTTGAAGTGATGCTGTTAAACAGATAAATATCTCTGTCCAGGATCATTCCCGCCTTCAATTTGTCAATCGGAACAAAAGTCATATTCTATACCATCCCCTTTATATCTTCAAATTCGGATCAATTGTACCTATGCATCCATATCATACCATATTACAATATATATCGTCAAAAGAAAGTGGTTCTTTAAAGATAATTTTATGATCTTTTATGCTTTTGCTAATTTTTTAGGCTTTTCATACGATATATAAGACAAAGAGGTTGATGTAGAAGGCATTTTCTGTCAGGAGGTAAATTTATGATCAGTACAGCGTCATCGAGTCTTGCATCTTCACTGAATGCAACGGCAACTTCGTCCAAGCGTATGAGCGGTTTGGTATCCGGGCTGGATACGGACACGCTGGTCAAACAGCTGACGTCGGGAACGCAGAGCAAAATAGACAAGCAGGGACAATTAAAACAGATTGCCCTTTGGAGACAGCAGTCCTACAGGGAAGTCACCACAGCCCTGCAGGAATTCCAATCGAAATATTTTTCTTCGGCCACCAGCAGTTCCAGCATTCTGAACTCGGCCTTTTTCAATTCAACATCCATCAAGAACACCTCTTCCTTTTTAAATGTGAGCGGAAGCGCAAGCACCGCTAAAAATATGGTCGTGACCGGCATTACACAGCTTGCACAGCAGGCCGGTTTTGCTTCGAAACACAAGGTGTCGGATCAGACGATTTCCGGCGCCGTAAACGAGGTCTGGCGGCCGAGCACGGTTGCGGGCTCCTCCATTACGGTCAATTATGACGGTAAGGATTATCAGCTTGCCCTTGACAGTGATTTTACGCTGACAAGCGGCGATAGCGCCGCTCTCAGCAAGGTTACGGATGCTCTGAACGCAAAGATCGCCAAAACCGACAAGCTTGCCGGTAACGTAAAATTTACCGTTAACGAAGACGGAAAAGTCACCTTGACAAAGACGGGCTCTTCCAGTGCGGATATTAAAATAACAAGCGGAAGCGACGGCCTTTTAAAAGGCCTTGGCTTATCGAAGGATACCTCCGGCAGCACCACGATAGAGGGCAGCGATACCGATACGGACAGCTTCTTTAAAAGCACGCTGGCTGCAGGCTCCACGCTGGATATCAAAATCGGGGAGAATACCTATACGCTCAGTATCCCCTCCAACACATCCATTTCATCGGACGATTCGCTCGGCACCATGTCTGTGAAAGCCATTCTGGAGGAAGCGATCCGCTCCAACTCCGCTTTAAAGGATAAGCTGAGCGTGGACATTACTGACGGGGTCGTTTCTTTCAGCAGTTCAGCCGGGGATTTAAGCATCACGGGCGGAAGTCAGAACCTGTTGCAGGGCCTTGGCCTGAAGCAGGAGGACGGTTCCATCGCCACCTCCGGTACCTACAACCGCGAAAAGCTGGTAAGCAGCTATCTGGGCGATTCCCTTTCCGGTTCCACCCTGACAGTCAGTCTGGACGGCGTCGACAAATACATCACTTTCAAGGAAAGCGAAAAGAGTCAGTATTCCACACCTGCCGATTTAGCCACCTATATTCAAAAGAGCCTGACGACCTCCTACGGCAAAGATGCCGACGGAAACAACAAATTTCAGGTTTCTTATGATGACACCACAAAAAGCCTGAATTTTAAAGCGGCAAGCGGTACCTCTGTGATTGCGATTGAATCGAGCGACGTGTCCGGCGTTTTGGGAAAAACCGGAGCGCTGGGGATTTACGCGGGTGAAACGAACCGTCTCAACACCAATAAGGACCTGGAAGACGTACAGGAAAATCTGAACGCTGAAACTCCTCTGAAAGCATCTTCAGACGGTACTTACGGTATTACCATCAACGATAAGACATTCACCTTTAAAAGCACCGATACCATTGACACGATTATGAAAACCATCAATAACGACGCGCAGGCCAACGTAACCATCACTTACTCCAGTGTCAACGATACGTTCAGCGTAGCCGCCAAGAACGGCGGCAGCGGCAGCCGCGTGGACATTGCAAATGTCGGAGACGGCAACCTTGCCACTGTGCTTTTCGGGACTGTGCCGACAAAAGACGAAAACGGAAACTACGTTGAAAATACCGGCGAATACACTTTGCAAAAACCGCAGGATGCCAAAATGACGATCAGCTTTGACGGCAACCCGGCAAACGCGAATGAACTCACAAGAACGGAAAACAAGTTCACGCTGGACGGCGTCGACTTTGAATTGCTGGCAAAGACAGATCCCGCCACCGTTTCCGCAGAAAAACCCATTACTTTTTCCGTCAACAACCAGACGGATGATCTTTACGATAAGATCAAAAGCTTTGTAGAAGATTACAATGCGATTATCAAGCTGTGTAACGATAAGGTCAGCGAGCGCAAGGATACGGACGAAACCTATAATCCTCTGACGGACGCGCAGAAGGCGGACATGAGCGAGGATGAAATCAAGAACTGGGAAGCAAAGGCGAAAAAAGGAATCTTAAACGGCGATTCCATTTTAAGCAACCTCAGCACCGATTTGCGCAGTTCCATGACGGATCAGGTCGCATCGATGAAAGCCGCTCTTTATGAAATCGGTATCGCGACCAAGGCCAATGATTACTCCGCCAACGGCCAGCTGACAATCGACGAAGATACTTTGAAGAACGCTTTAAACAACAATCCGGACAAAGTAGCCTCCCTGTTCACCAGCGAGGACGGCATTGCGGCCCGGATGCAGAGCGTCATCGACAAAAACATCAAGACCACCGGCGGCGACGGCATCTTAATTGCAAAAGCCGGTGTGGACAACAGTACAAAGGTAGACAACAGCACCCTGACAAAAGAGGTAACCGATTATAACACGAAAATCAAGGAACTGAAAACGCTTCTCGCAACGCAGCAGGAGCAATATTACGCGAAATTTACCCGTTTGGAACAGTATCTGAGCAACATGAATTCCCAAGCATCTTTGTTCCAGACCAGTACCTCGAGCTGACGGCCTCGACAGAATCAAACCCGCAGGAGGATGAAAATCATGCAGAGCAATCCCATTATGCAGTACAAGGAGCAATCCATCAACACCATGTCCAAGGGAGAACAGCTGGTTACTTTACTGAACGAAGCGTTAAAGAACCTCCATTACGGTTCGATGATGCTGAAGGACAAGAACTACGCTACGGCTGAAAAGTGTACCGGAAAAAGCAAGAATATTTTCAGCTACCTCTCTTCCGTATTGGACTGGAATTATGAAATCAGCCATGATTTATATGATCTGTACTATTTCTTCAATCAGGAGATCATCAAAGCGGAAGTCAGGCGCGACGCCGCTGTGCTGGATGAATTGGTACCGCTGGTGGAACAAATGAGGGATACGTGGGAAGAAGCGGAAAAACTGAGCCATATCAATAAAAACAGCGGGGTTTGACACCCTTGCCCTGCGGAGGACTTATGTCAACAGAAAATATCATTGCCTGCCTTGACCAAAAAGTGATCTTACTGACTCAAGTCTGGGACCTGACGAAACAAATTGAACTGCGCTGCATGCAGGACGATATTCAGCTGGACGGTCTTTTGGAACAGCGCGGCGTGTTTATTGAACGGATCAATAAGTGCAACGACCTGATTGACCGGCTGACCGCAGAACTCCCGCCGGAGCAGCGGGAACGCATGACAAAGCTCCTGAACGGGAACATAACGCAAGCGGACTGCGGCAGCGAAGAGGAACGGCATATCCTGGAGCTCTCCAAAAAGTATCATTTCATCCTGCAGAAAGCGGCCGTGCTGGATCAGTCCGCCCGCGATAAGCTCCGGAAGCAGTGCGACGAACTCAGAGAGAAAATCAATCAGGGCCGCCGAAGCGAAGGACAGGACGGCATGTTTCAAAACATCAAATAAACATTAATAAAAAACAAAGGTTTTCTTTCAATCCGCCTGGAAGAAAACCTTTGTTCTTTTGTCCATGATGTTCCTTCGCATTAATATGTCTTGATCCCATTGGAAAAGGATTTGACCACCATCCTGCCGTCCTCTGTATAAAAATAGACTGTCCTTCCGTAGTTCAGTCCCGTATCTTCCGCACAAATCCTAATTTGCAGCTTACTCAGGGTGTTTTTGACCTCCGAAATATTGCGCTGGCCAATATTGCCGAAACTGGAATCATCCGCAACCTCAAACATCTTTGCTCCCCCGGCAATCTTAGCCGTTATCCGCCGGCGGTTGCAGCCCAGCTTTTCCATTTGAAGGAGCATTTCCGGAATACAGGTGTCCGCAAAGCGGAAGCGATTTTCTTTGGGATTGTTAACCGGGTAGGTTGGAAGCATGATATGCCCCAACCCCCCTACTTTCATCACCGGATCATATAAACAGATTCCTACACAGGAACCAAGCGCGTAAGTCACAAGCGAGTCCATACTTTTGGCAACCTTCATATCCGATATCCCGATCGTAAACGTTTCACTCATAGTTGAATACCTAACTTCTCCATTAATCTATTCAGGGACTCGATAGAAGGCACCAGCAGCATGTTTGCCGTAACATTGTCGTTGCCGCTTAAGAAGTCATCTTCAATAAAGATAATTTTATCTGAAACGGAACCCATTTCTATGGCCGGTACGCTGAGGATAGCGCCGACCATATCCACAGTGATCGCGGGCACAGTGGTTTTCAGGTTCATCTCCGAAAGCGTTCCGATAGAACCCGTATACGCCGCGATCATGATATTTCCAATCTCAGAAATGGCGGAAAGCTCCATATCGGATAGCCGGTCACAGCTGACCTCCTGAACGCCCAGCAGGGAAGTCAGGATGGACTTTCCGAAATCCTGCTCAATGATGAACATCATGATTCCCTCGATGTCACCCTTCAGCTTTGACAAAATGCCGATGACGACGTTTTCCGGGCCGCCCAGCAAATTCGCGGCTTCTGAGATATCCAGAATTTTGACGACCGGCGTCATCATGTTTACTTCCGTGTCCAGCATTTTCGCCAGGGATGTAGCGGCATTTCCGGCCCCGATATTGCCGATTTCTTTTAAAACGTCAATGTGCATTTCATTCAGCTGTTCAAGCTTTTGAATGGACATCATAAACCTCCTACCGCCGCACTTCGGCCGTAGCAAAAAATAAGCATCCAGTATGCGGTTTTTATTTGGAAGCTTATAGCGGAAAAATCAGGGCAAGTCTGAAGGAAGAACCGGCGCGAAAACAATGCCATCCGAACCCGCATAGAATTTTGTATTGCTGTAATCATTATTGATATTCATATTAAAAGGCCCAATCGTTAATTTTGTTCCGGTATAAATAATGCTTATTCCAACAATCTTGTAGTCCGACAACTCATTTTTTGCCTCTTTTAACTTTTGAATTTTCGTATCAATGGCTTTTACCGCTTCACCAAGCTGAAATTTTCTCATCATGGCGGCTTTTACCATCAAATTTTCCCTGTTGGGATCCTTTCTGCTTCCTAAAGAAGCCTGAGCTGTTAACTCCGCAAATCTCTTTTGAAATTCTTCAAACTCATTCTGAGCCTGTAATCGTTTCTGTTCCAATTTCTCCACGCTGTCCTCTTCTTTTCCGATTACAAGTTTATCATTAAGCTGTTGGGACTGAAGCGATACCGACGTAGTCGTGTAGGACGGCGCTCCGACATTTTTGACAACCATTTTTTGTCCAGCCTGATAGCTGCCGCCAATCAGCGATGCTCTGCGCCCTTTCAAAATAATGGAGCCCTGCGCGGTCGCCTTGCAGTTCATCAGGATATCTGCATAAATATCGTTCTCAGAAATTAAAATCGCATTTTCAAAATACTTGCCGACGATATTTCCGCCCGCCTTCAAGGTCCCCTTCCCCATTCCGTTCATCCCATTGGAAATAGAGATGGTCCCCTGCGCCTCTATCAAGGCTCCCTCGGCCATCCCGCGAATGGAAATGTCTTTTCCCGCTTTGACGGAAAAGCCCTCTCTTACATCGCCCATAACCACTACCGAACCAATCGCGTTGATGTTGCCGGAGGCGCTGTCCACATCGCCGCGTACATAAAAGACCTCACTGACATTGACCGATGATTTGTTGTACTCAATACAACCATCCACACCGGCAATCAGGCTCAGGCCATCCTCCGAAACAACCGTGTTGCTCCCTGTCGGCAGAACCGGAAATCGGCCTGCCGTAAACGGAACGGTATGGCCAAAAATATCCGTACCGTCCGTGCCGCCCTTCGGCGGCGTAATCGTACAGAGAACGGTATCCTTTTGAATATTTTTTACAATATCCAAATCACGGAAATTAATGGTCCCGTCTTCCCTTTCCTTCGGCTTATACTCTTTACTGGTGTCGAAGAAATAATCAATAAAGCCATCGGTGCCGTCAACGGGATAGATACCCTTCGCACAGAGCATCTCGGAAAAGAATTTCCCTTCTTCACAGAAAAGGCGGATCTTCTCTTCATAGACACCATATGTGATCCCCCGCTGAACCAGAACGGCGCTGACATCCTCGTAGGAAACCTTCTGTCCCGGAAACGCCGGTTTGATTTTCAGGTACGCCGCCATATTGTCCGTCGATACTCTGACATCAAACTGGGGCGGCTGTTCTTCCTTGATCTGGTTTTCTTCCAACTGGTTTCCCTCATTCTCGCGCTCAGCAATGACTTCTCTTCCGTTAAAATCAGATTCCGTACTCATTTTAACGACTCCTCCCCCAGATTTTTTTGTGTAGACAGTTTTACCGCAAAGAATTCACAGTCTGCATGATTTCATCCGAAAGCTGTACCATTTTGGAATTAAACTGAAAGGCTCTCTGCATTTCAATAACGGAGGTCATCTGATCCGCGATATTCACTGCAGAATCCTCCAAATAGTTTTGTTTCATTTCCGGGTCGGTGACCGCAGCGGCCGCGCCGGAAAGGTTGCTCAGCTGAAAACAGGTATTCCCGGACCGGACAAGCCCGTCCTCATTTTTCACGGAGAAAACCCCAATGGCCGGAGTATCCTTTTCACTTTCCATGGCGATACGGCTGCCGTTGGCATCCAGCACATAACCGCCGTCCGAAGATACCAGATAACTGGTTCCGTCTTCCACCGAAAGATGGAAATTTCCGTTACGCGTATATTTTACTTCCCCGTTGGACTCCACCGCAAAATAATTGTTGGAGTTTACCAGCGCGTAATCAAGGGCGCGTCCCGTCTGTCGAAGGCCGCCCTCGTTAAAGAGGGTGTCGGTTTTTTCCAGCTTTGTGCCGTGGCCGCTCTTCAGCTGACTGTCTGCTCCCGGTTCCGCGTGGATATTGGTATAAATCAAATCCGCAAAGGAGGCGCTGGAAGGCTTGTAGCCAACCGTAGACACGTTTGCAATGTTGTTTGCCGTGACATCAAAGCCGGACTGCAGGTTAATGGCCCCGGTAGCCGACGTATAAAAAGAACTGATCATCGTTCATCCACCCTTCTGATAGCAAATTATATTTTGGCGATATTGGTGACGGCATCCGATAAAACCTGGTCGTACATTTTGATCGCCTGAGAACAGTTCTGCAAGTTGCGCTGAGCCGAAAGAGCGTCCGTCATTTCCTCGGCGGCATTTACATTGGAACCTTCGATCGTTTTCCACATGATATCCGGATTTTGCACCAGCGCTGCATTGGTACCCGTGAACATTCCGTCACCGGATATCCTAAGGTTATTATAATCGTCAAAATTATAAACGGAGATTTTGTCGACAACATTACCCCCGACCGTCAGGTTTCCCTGCGCGTCGGCGGTAAACTGGTCGGTACCGATCTGAATGGGCCCGTTCTGGCCCATCACGCGGCCGACATTGTCCAGTACAAGATAGCCTTCCGCATCCACGTTAAAGCTGCCGTTGCGCGTATAGACCGTTCCGTTGTTCCCCTGTACCGCAAAGAAGCCCTCCCCCTGAATGGCAAAGTCCAGCGGACGCTCCGTACTCTTGAGGGTACCCTCGGAATGGATGACGTTGGTTTTATCCGCCGCCGTAATCAGGCTCATGGTGCCGATGGGCGTTTTCTGCGAATCGACGCGGTTAATCACCATGCTGCCGAATGTGGAGGTGGTGACTTCCTTCTTTTTATACCCCGGCGTTTCGATATTTGCTAAGTTGTTGCTGACGCCGGTCAGGATCCTGCTCTGTGTCAGCATCCCGGAACCAAGCGCGTAAAATCCTCTGACCATGGCTGTTTCCTCCTACATTCTATTGATTCAGGTATTCCGCCAGAGATTTTTTCAGCTTTCTCAGCGCGCTGGAATGAATCTGCGACACTCTGGAATCGCTGATTCCCATCACGCTGGAGATTTCCTTGATTTTCAGCTGTTCCTTGTAATACAGCGAAATAACCACCTGTTCTTTCTCATTGAGCAGTTCGATATCCCTCGCAAGCACGGCTTGAAGCTCTTTTTCCGCCACAACCTGCTCCGGCCCGTGAATAGAGTCCCCCGACTGGCTGACCTGAATATTTTCAACGCCCTTTTCGTAGATCATCTCTTCAAAGGAAAGCATATTGAGCACGCAGGTCTCCGCCTGCATCTTTTCATAGTCCGGCAGGCTGATCTGCAGAAAATCCGCAATCTCCTGATCCGTAGGATTGCGCCCCAGCCGGTGGTTGAGCATGTTTTCCGCCTCGCTGATATTTTTGGCAATACGTTTGAGCCTTCTGGGGAAACAGTCCTGTTTGCGTATGTAATCAATCATGGCGCCGCGCACTTTTATGGAGGCATAGGTTTCAAACTTCACCTTTTTTTCAAAATCAAATTTCTCCACAGCATCCAGAAGAGCGATCAGGCCTTCATTGACAATATCATCCAT
The DNA here is from genome assembly GCF_053840905.1 of Caproiciproducens sp. Taxonomy (NCBI): domain Bacteria; kingdom Bacillati; phylum Bacillota; class Clostridia; order Eubacteriales; family Acutalibacteraceae; genus Caproiciproducens; species Caproiciproducens sp. The sequence continues at coordinate 237,631 of NZ_JBNLXQ010000005.1, read as the reverse complement.
ATAGTTGAAATACTGGTAGCGACCGACTGTTTTCAACGCTATGCACTTCACGATGTAGCTGTACTGAACAACAAGCATATTCCGCAGCTCGGTGTTTCTTGTCTGACGATACCTGGTCCATAACTCCACTGCTCCTATCTTCTCCGTTTCCGTACTCTTCACTGCAGTCGCCCCCTCCTTTCAAGCTTAAAATTTATCATTGAATCTTTTATTTATTCCAAAGTAACATTGGCAACCGCCTGAATCTGGACATTGGAATTCAGTTCGTTAAACGAAAGGACCACGGCATTGGGATAAAACTGTTCCAGCATTTTGCTGAAATAAATCCTGACCAGCGGGGAGGTCAGCACAATCGGGATATTGATCGCATCCTTCACCTTTGTGATACACTCCATCAGCTTGGAGATGATCTTCTGCGTGGACTGGGGGTCGAGCGAAAGATACGTGCCCTGATCGTTTTTGCTGATGGAATTGATAATCAGCCTCTCAACCTCGCTGTCCAGCGTAATCACCCTGATCTGGCCGCCGTCGGACCATTTGCGGGTGATCGTGCGCTTCAAAGCCTGCCGCACATATTCGGTCAGGACCTCAAGGTCGCGGACAGTGGAGGCGTTGTCCGAAATCGTTTCCAAAATTGTTTCCATATCCCTGATGGGAACGCCCTCCTTCAGCAGATTGCACAGGACCTTTTGAAGGCCGCCGAAGGTAATCTGGTTCGGGATGACATCGTCCACGATGGTGGAACCGGTTTTTTTGATGTTTTCCAGCAGCTGGTTCAAGTCCTGTCTGGAAAGCAGTTCATGCGCATATTTCTTGACGGTTTCGGAAAGGTGCGTTACCACCACGGATAGCGGGTCAATCACGGTATAGCCGTAAATTTCAGCCATTTCCTTTTTGTCCCGGGTGATCCACTTGCTTGGGATGCCATAGGCCGGTTCAATGGTTTCTATGCCGTCGATGGTCCCGGTAAGGTTGCCCGGGTCCAAAGCAAGATAATAGTCAACCAGAATCTCGCCGCGGCTGACCTCCTCGCCCTTGATCTTGATCACATACTGGTTTGGATTCAGCGTACCGTTGTCCCTTAGCCGCACGGCCGGAATGACGATTCCCATTTCCACAGCAAACTGCTTCCGGAAGGTAACCAGCCGTTCAATAAAACTGCTGCCGCTGTTTTCGTCGACCAGCGGAATCAGGCTGTAGCCGAATTCCATTTCGATGACGTCGATTTTCAGCAGGTCGTAGATATTGTCGATGTTTTTGAAATAATCCGTGTCGTCCGCCTGCTGCTGTGCCGCTGCGTGAGCCGTTTCGGCATTGGCGGCCACAGCCGCCGCAAGCTCTTTCCTTTTCCGGAGGTTGAATCCGGCAAACAGCATACCGACCGCCACAATCAGAATCTGCGGGACCGGCATACCGGGGATAAAGCAAAGGCTGATCAGGGTACAGCCGCTGATGATCATAACGACGGGATGGGAGAAAAACTGCCGCGAAACGTCCATGCTCAGGCTGGAATCGGACGCCGCGCGCGTAACGATCATACCGGTCGCGGCGGAAATCATCAGTGCGGGAAGCTGCGATACAAGCCCGTCGCCGACGGTCGCAATCGAATAGACATTCAGCACCTCCTGAAAGGTACTGCCGCCCTGAACCATGCCGATCACGGTACCGGCGATAAAGTTGATAAACGTGATGATGATGGAGGCGATCGCATCGCCCTTTACGAATTTGGTGGCGCCGTCCATGGCCCCGTAAAATTCCGCCTCGCGCTGGATATCCGTCCGGCGCTGACGTGCCGTCGATTCATCGATCAGCCCGGAGCTCAGGTCCGCGTCGATCGCCATCTGTTTTCCCGGCATTGCATCCAACTTGAACCTTGCGGAAACCTCGGAAACACGTTCCGCGCCCTTGGTGATAACCAGGAAGTTGACAATGACGATAATCAGAAAGATGATGAAACCGACGATGACATTTCCCTTCAGTACAAAGCTGCCGAAGGTTTCAATCACCTGTCCGGCTTTTCCGGACTGGGTAAGAATCAGCCTGGTCGAAGAAATGTTCAGCGCCAGACGGAACAGCGTGGTTATGAGCAGCATTGACGGAAAGACGGAAAACTGGAGCGCGTCCTTCACGTACATGGTCATCAGTAAAATCATAATGGAGATCGTAATATTTATGATAAACATCATATCCAGTAAAAAAGGAGGCAATGGAATGATGATAAATCCGACTATGAGGATGACAAATATTGCTACGACATTATTGAGGACCTTCAATATCACCTCATCTCCTTTTTCAATGAATATACCCAAGCCATAATTTCAGCAAGAATCACATAATATTCCTCCGGAATTTCCCGGTTGACAGCAACCGTTTTGTATAAGGCCCTTGCGAGCGGCACATTTTCAGTCATCGGGATATGGTTTTGCTCTGCAATCTCTATAATTTTCAGCGCAACGTAATCCTGCCCTTTGGCAACCACAATCGGGGCGCTGTTTTTTTCGATATCATATTTAAGGGCTATGGCAAAATGGGTCGGGTTCCTGACGATCACATCCGCAGTCGGCACCTGCTGCATCATCCTCTGCATGGAGATTTTGCGCTGCCGTTCCTTGATCTGTCCTTTAATCTGCGGGTCGCCCTCCATCTGCTTGTACTCTTCCTTGATTTCCTGCTTGGACATTTTAATATTCCGCTCATACTCCCACCACTGGTACAGATAGTCGAAGGCGGCGATCAAAATAAAAACCATGGAAAGCTGTATGACAATGTCCATGATGGAATTCAGGATGAACTGCACGGCATCGAAAATATCTTCGAACATCAGCTTCGTAAAATATTTTGCAATGCTCATGAACGACGAGTACAGGATATAGAAAATAACGGAAATTTTGAGCATGGCTTTGACCAGTTCGGTGACGGAACGGATGGAAAACATCCGTTTGATTCCCTGCAGGGGGCTGATCCTGGAAAACTTCATTTTCAGGTTCTCTTTGGACACCTTAAATCTGGTCTGTGCCCCGGCAGCGATCACCCCGACGGCTATGGCGGTGAGCATCATCGGCCCAGCCAGTAAAAAAAGAGTAATCAGCGCATCTTTGGCCACATCCATTGCAAATTCGGCCGAAAGCGCCGGAATCGTCTTTATATAGGCAATGTACCGGGAAAGGAAAAGGGAAAGGGAATGATACATAAAGGGAAAAAGCATCTTTAAGATCAGAAAAAGCGACAGAATGGACAGTGCGCTGACTACGTCGCTGCTCTGGAAAATATTGCCCTTTTTTCGTTCGTCTTCCCTTTTTTTGGGGGTTGCTTTTTCGGTCTTGCTGCTGTCTGGCATATCATCCCCCCTAAAATCAGATCCGAACGGAACCGGAAGCTACAGCAATGACTGAAACACCTGATTGATATTGTCAAACATCAGTAAAATCAGTTTTTCAAGAAAAGATGCCAGAGGCGGCGCCATAATGATGATGATAACGAACCCGAGGATTACTTTCAGCTGAATATTGATGACGAAAACGTCAATCTGGGGAACAGCCCGCATCACCAGGCCCACGGCGATCTCGGTAATCAGCTCCGCCGCAAGGACGGGCAGAGACATTTTCACCGCGTACACCAGGATGAGGGAGAACATGTTGATTAACGGCTCGTACATGGCCGGCTCAAAATGGAGGGAACCGTAGGGAACCATGACGCACAGCTTCACAAAAATCTGAATCAGTGTCAGATGGCCGTTTACAGCGAAAAAGATCAGAATAAACATCGTATTGATAAACGACGCGGAAAGAGGCATGGACACGTTGCTCTGCGGGTCGTAAATCTTCGACATGGAAATACCGATCTGCATGTCCATATTTTCGCCGCTGATGAGCATAACCGACAGAAACAGCTGGATGATATACCCCACCATATAACCGATCAGCAGTTCTTTCAGCAGGCTGACGGACAGAACCAGAAAAGAAGGGATTTCCAGCGTCTGAGCGGGAACAAGGTGGTAGGAAAAAACCGAAAGCATCAGGGTGAGACCGACTTTGAGAACAACCGGAAGATTTTTTCTTCCCAAGATGGGGTTGAACAGAATGCAGCCGGACATTCTCATGAAAATGAAAAGCAGAAGAGTAAAATCATAATTCAATTCCATTTTTCGTTTATGACCACACCTTCCTGCCGTTCTGGAAAAGAGGCTGCTTTAGTTCAATTTTGTTATTAAACTGAATATGTAGATGGTAAAATCGTTCATGGTCTCCATCATCCACGGTCCCAGAATCACCAGAATCAGTGCGATGGCCACCAGTTTGGGAACAAAAGTAAGGGTCTGCTCGTGAATCTGCGTGGCCGCCTGAAAGATGGACACGATCAGTCCCAGTAAAACACTGGCAATCAGAATGGGCGCGGACAGCTTGAGCGCCGCAACCATTGCAGCCTGTATCACTTCCGTGATTTGCGATGTTGTCATGCCTGCATCCTCCCACAGTTATTTGAAAGCCAAGCTACATATTGAAGCTGGCCGCCAGCGTTTTGAACAGGAGTCCCCACCCGTCCACAAGCACAAAAAGCAGCAGCTTAAACGGCAGCGAGATCATCGCCGGAGGAAGCATAATCATGCCCATCGACATCAGCGTGCTTGCCACAATCATATCGATAATCAGGAAAGGAATAAAAAGCAGGAATCCGATTGTAAACGCCCGCTTCAGTTCACTGGTCATAAACGCGGGAATCACTACCGTAATCGACAGCTCGTCGACCGACTTGACCTCCTTTGCTTTGGAAAGATTGATAAACAGGTTCAAATCCTCTTTTTTTGTCTGCTTGAGCATAAATTTTTTCATTGGGACGGCCGCCTTATGCAGGAATTCCTCCTGCGTGATTTTCTGTTCCTTGTAAGGCTGGTACGCCTGCGTATTCACTTCGTTCAGCACGGGATTCATGATAAAGAGCGACAGAAACAGCGCGATCCCGATCAGCACCTGATTTGGGGGTGTCTGCTGCAGCCCCAGCGCGTTGCGAAGAAAAGACAGAACAATGATAATTCTGGTAAAGCAGGTCGTCATAATCAGAATGGAAGGCGCAAGGGCAAGGACCGTAAACATTTCGATAATTTCCAGAGTGTCCATTCCTTTGCCGTTCACATCGACATTGACGGACGCCGCGGAGGCGCCGACCGGGAGCAGAAACATCAGCGCAAGAGAGATCGTAATCAGAATCAGAGCCTTTTTACTGACCTTACTTTTTTTCTTTTTTATCTTCGGAGTCTTCAGCTTTATCGGCTCTTCTGAATATTGCATCGCCTATTTTCACATCCCATCTGCTTTTCAGCGTCGAATTCAAAACATCAAGAAAGGTATCCTTCTGCAAAGATCCGGGGATGTTCAATTCCGTTTCATCCAGTTCTTTCAGAATCTCGATATTGTTGTTTGCAAACCCCACCAGATAGTACCGTTTGCAGACTTCAATAATGACAAGCCCTTTGTCCTGCGTCAGGGCCACCCGCTCCAGTATCTTGATATTTCCCGATTTTGAAACGTTGTTGACCCTGTTTGCCATGAACCTGCTGAATGCATAGCAAAGATACAGCACAAAAACAATCGCGATCAGGGAAAACAGAAGCGGCAGGATATCTGAAAAAAAGCTGAGCAGCGGCAGGGCACCCCAAGCAAAGTTCAACACGGTTCCTCCTTTATTCAGCCGTCAGCGGCATCACCCTAAAATACCGTTGACCGTTTTCATAATGCGGTCCGGCTTGAACGGCTTTACAATAAAGTCCTTTGCGCCCAGCTTCAAGGCTTCAACAACCATCGCTTCCTGGCCCATGGCAGAACACATGACCACTTTGACGTTTGCGTCCAGCTCCTTTAAATGCTTCAGGGACTCCAGACCATCCATGACGGGCATTGTGATATCCATGAGAATCAGATCCGGCTTTTCCGCGGCGTAGACGGTAAGGGCCTTTTCCCCGTTTTCCGCTTCGACGATCTCCGCATAGCCATTCTGCTGCAAAGTATTTTTAATCATCATTCTCATAAAAGCCGCGTCGTCTACCAACATAATTTTCTTGCTCATTTCTGTTCCTCCTAAAATTACACCTAACGGCGTTTTATATTAATTTCATTATTTCATTATTGCTTAGCACTTCTGTAATTCTTACACCGTAAAAGTCGTCTACCACAACGACATCTCCCTTGGCGATCGGTTTGCCGTTCACGAAGATATCGACCTGAGAACCGGCCTGCTTATCCAACTCTACAATCGTTCCCGAAGTGAAATCCAGGATATCTTTAATAGGCTTCCTGATCCGGCCGATTTCTACGGTAATTTGAAGGGGAACGGACATAATCATGTTCAGGTTATTGCTTTGATCGCTGGTAAGGATTGAATCGGCTTCGTCAAAGCTTTGATAGGACATTCTTCCCACATTGTAATTCTGCTGATAACCCGGCTGCGATTCCGGTTTTACAGCGGGTTCCGGCACCGCCGTTTGTACCGGCTCCGGTCTTCTCGGCGCCGCCTGCGGCTGGGGGGCTCTGGGCGTTTCCGGCTGCAGGGCAGGTATCGACTGCTGCTGCACTGGCGGTTGCTGCACCGGCTGCGGACGTTTCTCCTCCGGGGCCGACGAACCGAGGCTAAAGGAGGAAATAATTTCTTTTGCGAGGTTGACTGTCATCAAGCTGATAAATTCACTGTTGACCAGGTCCCCGATCATCAGATTGAATTTAACGGCAACAACCAGTTCATCACTGTTGAAATATTTGCTTTTAAACTGTTCGGAATTATCGATCTGAAAGGAATTCGGCGGGGAAATATTGATCGCCATGTTTAGAAATTGGGAAAGCGCGGTGGCGGAGGCGCCCATCATCAGATTCATTACTTCACAAATGGCTCCGATACTCATCTCATCCATAACGAATTCCTGATCGGAATAATCGGTATGAAGCAGAAGTCCCACAATTACCTTTACATCCGACTCTTTCAGAATCAGGATGTTTTTTCCGCTCAGGCCGCTGACATAATTGATTTCGACCGCGACGGCCGGCTCCATGGATTCAAAATGGACCTCGGAGGAAGCCTGTATTTCAACATGCGGCGTCGTAATATTGACCCTCTGTTCCAGCATTTCCGAAACGGAAGTCGCAGACGAACCTAAACTGATATTCAGTATCTCCCCTATCGCATCAATTTCCATAGGAGAAAAAGTTTCTTCATTATTCGGCTCCATAGAAATCACCTTTCATCGTTTATTGCAGAGATTTGTCAATTTTAACTGCGTATTTTTTCTTTTTTGTTCCTATTACGCCGGTAAACCACGGCAAATCCTCCACTTCCAGGACAATAGAATCTTTATTTACCTGAGTATTGAGAGGAATCACATCGCCGACCTGCAGATTCAGCAATTCTCTCAGGCTGATTTCCGTTTTGCCTAATATTGCACACACTGTCAGCGGAGAGCTTTTCAGCCCATGCATAATCGCCGACTTACGCTGCTGCTCCACCACGGGGTCGTCTTTTTTCGGCGGCTTGACATATTTGGAATTGAAAAAGCGAAATACTTCTTCCAACGAGGAAGCAGGCAAACAGATATTCATATTTCCCTTCAGGTTTTCAAGGGTTATTTCGATTGCGACAATCGCAACCGCTTCATCCGGCTGTATGAGTTGGATCAACCGGGAATTGGTTTCAATCATATCCAGGGTGTGATCGATTTCCATATAATTGCTCCAGGCATTATTTAAAAGAGGAGTGACCTGCTTAAACAGATATTCAAGCAGGGAAAGCTCAATGTCCGTATAATCTCTTTCAATTTCATAGCCCGTTCCATTGCCGCCAAGCATGCGGTCCATGATGGAGAAGGAAATGGGACGCGACAGTTCGATCAATATTTGCTTATCGTCTATTTTATTTTCGGTATTGTGCATCCCGAAGATGGCGACCAGTATGGAATCGCCCAAAGCGTTGTTGAACTCCCGATACTCTTCCTCTTCGACCTGAAGGATTTCCATCTGACAGGTCGACCGGAGCATTCCACCAAGCTGAAGGCTGAACATCCTTGAAAAATTATCGAAAACATTATCCAAAAGCTTCAACTGTTCCCTTGTGAATTTTTTAGGGGACATGAAGTCGTACTCTTTTACCTTTGAAGCCGTCGTCTGTTCTTCTATTTCGTTAAAATTAACATGACCACTCTGCAAATTGCCCAACAATTCATCAATTTGTTTCTGTGATAATACTTCTGCCATAAAACCTCCCATTCCCCGTACACAAGGCATACGGAAAATTTAATACTGTCAGGCTAATCATTTACTGCTCACAGCACCTTTACTGTCAGCAGACCCAATGTCCTTATAAACCTCATCCAAAACGGAACTGACCTTCCCCGCTTTGGAAATATAAATTTCGACCCTTCTGTTTTTTGCCCGGGTGGCTTCCGTCCCGTCATGCGGCACGATCGGCCGGTATTCTCCGTAGCCCTCTGAAACCATTTTGGCCGGGTCAATTATATTTTTCAACTGGACATACAGCAAAACATTTTTTGCTCTGTCGGATGACAAAGCGCGGTCAAAAGCCTGTGCGGTGGTGGTTGTTGAGTTGCCCGCGCGGGCGGTATGGCCATAGAAACGGATTTCACCGATCTGATCCGGAATATTTTTAATTCCGTCACAGACAAAGTCCAGGATTTTTTTCCCATCATCTCGCAGTTCAGAGCTGTCTCCGTTAAAAAAGATGCTGTTCTGAAAAGTCAAAAAGGTGTAATTTTCATTTTTATGTACCTGCACGGAATCCTGCAGGCCATTTTTATGGACATAATCGTTTAAATATTTGTACAGGCTGTCAAAGTCCGTTACCTGGGCACCGCTGTTTCCCGCATCCGAGCTCGTACCCTGTCCGGCTTGGGAGCTCATACTGCTGGTGTCGGCGTCAAAATAGGCGCCGCTGTCGGAATTCAGGGCATCCGACTGTATGGCCTGCTCCATGGTCGCGGCCGCTTGTTTATTCGTAGAAAAAGCTTTTACAAGTGTTTGCCATTTGGTAGCGTCAACCGTAGACATAGCAAACAGCATCACGAAAAAAGTCAGCAGTAACGTTACCATATCCGCATATGTATCCAGCCAGTTGGGGCCGCCGCTGCCGGGATCCGCTTTTTTTCTGGCCATTTTTTCACACTCCTGCATTTCTATAATATGCTGAAACTCAGCTCCGGTTTTTCTGAACAAGGTTACTTTTTCTTATTGCGTTTTGGCTTTTTTCCTTCAGCTGCGTCGGGCGTGCTCTGGGAAGGACTCTGCCCTTTACCGCCGGCTTCCTTTCTCTTCTTTTCGCATATGTAAGCGTTCAGTCTTTCCTCTATATGCTTCGGGTTATCCCCCGCCTGAATCGCCATAACGCCTTCCACAACAATTTCCTTACACACCATTTCTTCATCATGACGCATGTGCAGCTTATGGGCCAACGGAGTCAATACCAGGTTGGACAGCATGGAGCCGTAGAAAGTAGTTACCAGTGCCGTGGACATGCCCTGCGCCATTTTGGTAGCGCCGCCGTCTGCGTTCATATCCAAATTGGCAAGCATATTGATCAGTCCAATTAAGGTACCGATCATACCGAACGCCGGACCAAAGGTGGAAAACTTTTCGTAGAACTGCCATGCGTGGGAATGGCGATCCTCCATCCCGTCCAGTTCGTCGTCCAGGATTTCTTTTACCTTTGCCGGATCAATGGCGTCGACGATCAGCATGATGCTGTTTTTGAGGAATGGGTCCTGCTCCTGATTTGCCTTATCTTCCAAAGAAAGCAGGCCCTTTCTTCTGGCTTCCTGCGCGTAGTCCACGATTGTATCAATGTACTGCTGCGGATTGTACTTATTTCGTGAAACAATGATTTTCATATGCTTCGGAATGTCTTTGAAATAAGTAATCGGGAATGCAATGACGGTAGCGGCAATCGCACCGCCAAAAGTAATTGCCATACTTGGTACGTCGATGAAATTCATAATGGTAGACCAGACGACTCCGGCAGAGGGATCGAAAACGATTCCGAAAATAACCAATCCAAGACCGGCGATCAACCCTATGATACTGGTAAAATCCACATAAACACTCCCTTGAATAAGATGCCTATACGGGAATATCCCGTTGAGGTTAATCCATTAGTTTAACTGTGTTTTGAAATATTTGCCGATTATAATGAATGATTGCATCAATGACATTCTGTCTTTCCTCCGCGACAAGGAAATATTTTCCTGTGGTCAGGGTAATTTTTGTCTCCGGTATATTTTCTATTGTTTCAATCAGATTTGGGTTCAAGGCAAACGAAACACCATTTAGGCCGGTTAGATTTATCATCTCAATTCCCCTTTTTTAACTAACTGACCGTTTCTGAGGCCGCAGTTGACCTCAGAAACGGCAGTCATTAAATTATCTCTTTAAATTAACGAGATCCTCAAGCATTTCATCGCTGACCGTGATGATTTTTGAGTTCGCCTGAAATCCGCGCTCGGTGATGATCATCTGTGAAAATTCATTTGCCAGATCCACATTGGAGGACTCCAGCGCACTGGTGACCAGGCCTCCGGTTGCGCCGCTGCCAGGGGTGTAATATGTTGGGGTTCCCGTATTGCTGACCGCTTTGTAATAGGAACCGCCCTGCTGGGTAAGACCATTGGGGTTCGGAACATTGGCCATCGCAATGGTACCTAGTGTTTTCACTACTCCATCCAGTTCCCCGGTTATTTTCCCGTCGCCGCCGATGGTAACATTTGTATACTTATTGTAATCTGCAACCTTAATTGCCACAGGATCAGTAATTCCACCGTTTGTGTCTGGTTTAGGTACTAATTCGCCAGACGTTCCATCAACATTGCTTCCACAGACAATTTTTTTATTGCCGTCCACCAGATAGCCTTCCCCGTCGAATCCCAGGGAACCGACCCGGGTATAAAGATAACCGCCCGGTTTACCGTCTGTATCAACTGTTCCATCCGCGACAGCAAAATACCCTTCGCCATTGATATAGCAGTCCATGGGGTTACCTGTTGTAGCCATGCCGGAACGAGTATTGAGTACATCCACCGTTGCGGCGGTAGCACCATAACCAAGCTGTGTTGGGTTGCTGCCACCAATGCCACTGGTCGCATTGGTGGCGGAAGACCCGGCAACTGTCTGGTAATAAACGTCGCGGTAGGTTGTTCTGGAGGACTTAAATCCGTAGGTGTTGACGTTGGCGATATTGTTGCCGATGACGTCCATACCGGTCTGATATGCTTTTAATCCGGCTACTCCGGAAAACAATGATCTCATCATAAGTTTGATCTCTCTCTTTCTTTTTGAAACCGCATGAGCTTCTCTGTCAGTCAAAGCTCAATAACTTCCTCAAGAGGTCCGGTTATAAAATTACGGCTCCGTCAATATTTGTAAATACGTTTTCGCTCATTTCCCGGCCGCTCATGGTCGTTACCACCGTACTGCTGGGAACATTCACGATAAATGCAGTCTGCCCGTTTAAAATCAAAGCGTCTTTAATGCCTTTGGATTTTGCTTTTTCTACCGCGCCGTTGATCTGGGAAACGAGCTGCGGGGAAACCGGAATATTTCTGGAATCCATGCGCTGCAGTGCGTGTTTGGAAAAGGTAAGCTGCTGCTGTTCCACAGTCTTGCGGAAAAGCTGCCCGAATTCGCTGTTGCCCGGATCAGCCGCGCCGGTCTTCTGCGTATTTGTGCTGACGGGAGGCACCGTGTAATTCGGATTGATAAACGAGGAATAATTCTTTTTAAATTGAATGTCATCCATGACTGTGCTCCTAACTGTTTCACCCTGTAAAAAGCGGATTCAAACCGATTCTCCGCCCGTATCCGGTACATCGGGAGTATCCGGATCGTCCGGATCGTCCGGCGTCTCGTCGGGTGGTGTTACCGGCGGTGCTACGGCATCCGGATTGACGACCTGCATGACGGAGGAAATATCATACGCCTTGCCGTTGACCACAAGGACGTTGGAACCGCTCGCAAAGTTGACGCTGTCCACAATGCCGGTATCTTCCTGATACTTTCCGTTCGTGTCATAACTGGCGACCACGACCTTTTTGCCGATCAGGGACGCCCCGTACTGCGTATAGGAAATTTGCGAAAGCTCCTGCATTGCCTGCAGAGCGGAAAACTGGGCCATCTGGGAAATATATTCCGTATTGTCCGTCGGATTCATCACATCCTGATTGGCAAACTGGGCGGCCAAAAGCTGCAAAAAATCATTCAGGCCAAGCACAGATGAGTTTTGAGAAGCAGCGGTTTGCGAAGTGCCGGAAACGGAACTGGTACCGGAAGTGGAATTCGTGCCGTAGGAATAGGCATTGATCTGATTGATTGCCAAATGAAGTCCTCCTTTCCCTGAATTTTACAGTGAATAAGCCTGCTGCTTCAGCAGCTGCATAACGGAAAGAAAATCGCCGGTGCTGGTATCGTCGTCCCGTAAACCGACCCGGTGAAGCTGCTGATTGTGCTGCTGTTCTTCCTGTTGCTGCTGCGCCTGATCCTGCCGGCTCTGCTGATCTTGCTGGTACCACGCCTTTTCCTGGGCGGGTTCTGAAATCTGCACCGGCTGGGTGACGGTTGTCTGCAGAAGAGTACGGATGTCGGAGCTGTTCTCCATCAGCATGCTCTGGGTCTTGGGATTCGACGCCTGAATGGAAACAGTCAGCACACCGCTTTGCATTGCCAGCTTCACCGATACTTTTCCCAGATCCCGGGGATAAAGGTCCATCTGAAACTCCGGTTTTCCCGCCTTATAGTTAACAAGGATCTGGTCGGCAACCTGCTTACTGGTTGTCCTTGCGGTATCCGACGGAGCGTCGGAAATTTTGATCACCACATTGCCCGTCCGGTAAAGGTCGGAAAACTGTGCCGTACTCTGGCTTTGACCGTCTGCCGAAAGAGAATCCCTGTCATCAGCAGGAGAAGCATTCTTCGGCTGAATTTCAAGCGTTGGATCAGAAGCAGAAAGCATTTTCTCCGCACCGGGTTTTGCCTGCACCTCTGAAAGAGTCTGCTGCACCGATAAACCCCTTTCCTGCGGCTGTGCTGAAGACTGGACCGAAATAGCGGTTGCCGCATCCGGAACCTGCTGAGAAGAGTTGACACCCGACTGACGATTCATCTGCGGAGCCGTCTGCGCGGAAGCATCGGTACCGGCGGTAATGGGAACCGGAACGGATTGTGTTTGCACGTTTTGGTAGGAAATCGCCTGTGCGTCGGCTGCGCTTACGGACGAGGCCGCATCTGCCGTCATCTGCTGAGACGCATTGCCGGGCGCCGGGATATTCGCCGCCGTCTGCGGGAGGGTATCCGCCGTCAAAAGCGGGGCAGCGGTTTCTGCCTGCGGCTGGACTTGCTGAAGGAGGCCGGAACCGGCCGGCTGCTGCTGAACGGTATCCGCACTCAGAACCGGGTCCGCGGTCATTGCCTGCGGCAAAACCGGTAACGGCTCCGGTACAACGGACGGAAACTGTCCTGATGGCAGCAGCTGGCTTAAAAGAGAAACATCCGCCGGATTGAAAACCGGTAAATTTCCCTCGGAAACAGCTTTGCCACCTTTCGCTTCCTCTTCTCCGGGTTCAGAGTCCGTCTGGGCCGTACTTTTCAGCTCCCTGCCAAGGGTCGCCATCTGCATGAAAGTATCAAAGGCGTTCGAGGGATTCTTTGTCTGGGATGCTTTGGAATTTTGCGGTACGGTGGAACGTGTGACTTGCTGTATCGTTTTTATCACCTCCTTATCAGGATATTTTATAAATAAAATATTTATAAGCGTTTAAACGGCGCCGCGCGCCTGACCGACATATTCATCCATTGCGAGCTCCTCGCTTTTCTGAATCTGCTTGAGATACTCCGTCAGCTGTTTGTCGCGAAGCTTTTCCAGTCCCGAAATTTCGCTGTTGACGGCCACAATGTCGGCTTTTTTCTGTGCGATAATATCTAAAAGCTGTTTTTTCTGATCGATCAAATGTAAAATTTTCTGATTCAGGGTATTGAAATACGTTTTATATATAAGCATGTCGCCGGCACTCAGCCCATTTTGCAGCTCCTCAAGCATTTTGCGGTTGGTAGCTGTGAACTGATCGTTCAGTGCATAAATTTCTTTTTCCAGTTCGGTCAGCTTCATCTGCAGCAATGCAAGCTCGTTCTTTTTGACATCGAGCGTCTGCTGTTTAAAGCCGAGTACTTTTTCAAGCGAAAATGCAAACTTTTTCATATCTTACAACTCTTTCATCCTGTTCAGGGTTTCTTCAAACGAAAAGCTCTCATCGGTTCTCTGACACAAAAAAGCATTGATTGCATCTATTTTCTTAACCGCTTCGTCCAACCTTGGATTCATCCCCGGCTTATAAGCGCCGATCGAAATCAAATCGTAATTCTGGTAATAGACGGACAGAAGGTTCCTGACCTTCGCGGCGGCCTGTTTATGTTCCTCCGACACAATATCGTTCATCAGTCTGGAAACACTCCCGTTCACATCGATCGCAGGATAGTGGTTTTTATGGGCAAGGGAACGGGTCAGAACGATATGACCGTCAATAATACCCCGGACGTTGTCGGAAATCGGCTCGTTGGTATCGTCTCCCTCCACCAGCACCGTATAAATACCGGTAATGGAGCCTTTTTTGAAGTTTCCGCTTCGCTCCAGAAGCTTGGGGAGCTCGGCATAGATGGAAGGCGTATATCCTCTGGCAACCGGAGGTTCCCCGGCCGCCAGGCCGATTTCCCTCTGTGCCATTGCAAATCTGGTCAGGGAATCCATCATCAGCAGGACGTCCTTGCCCTGATCCCTGAAATACTCGGCGACCGCGGTGGCGACCGTAGCGCATTTCACGCGGTACATGGCCGGCTGGTCGGAGGTGGCGACCACCAGAACGGAGCGCGCCAGCCCTTCCTTCCCCAGATCCTTTTCAATAAACTCGGTAACTTCCCTGCCTCTTTCCCCGACAAGAGCGATTACGTTGATATCGGCTTTGACATTTTTCGCAATCATTCCCATGAGAGTGCTCTTGCCGACGCCGCTTCCGGCGAAAATCCCCATTCTCTGCCCCTTGCCGATGGTCAGCATCCCGTCTATCGCCTTGATGCCAAAGGTCAGCTGCTCGCTGATCCTGGGCCTTTCCAGAGGATTGGTATAGGTGGAATCGACGTCGTAATACTGCCGGATATCAAATTCGCCCAGCCCGTCAATGGGCCTGCCCGCGGCGTCGATGGTCCTGCCCACCAGGAAATCCCCCACCGGAACGCGGAGCTTGCTGCCGGTGGAACGCACCAGGCTGCCGGGGCCGATGCCCTTGATATCGCCGTAAGCCATCAGCAGGATATTGCTGTTTTTAAACCCGATGACTTCAGCCATGACTGTTTTTTCGTCGTTGGAATTGCGGATGGTGCAGATATCGCCGACATTGGCCTTCAGGCCGGAGGTCTCAATCATCATGCCGACGATATTTTTCACCTTGCCGATATAACAGAGCGGATTCAATTTTTCCAAAACATCGTAGGAATCCTGAAAATTCAACATTTTTCGCTCCATCTTTAATAATTGACTGCAGTGTTATACTTGGAGTGCCTGTTTGATTTTTTCCATCTGTGTGTTCACGCCGGCATCGACCATCCGATCGGGCATTTCTATAATACAGTCGCCGTCGTCCATATCGGGAGAGACTTCAATTTTAATGCTGTCTGAGACATCGCTGAGCGCCTCAACAACGGACTTATCCACCTTCTGAAGCAGCGTTTTCGTGTTTTTCGAGACGAAGATTCTGACCCATTCCTGATTGCGGTAGGCATCCACAGCGTTGATAATGATGGATTGCATCGCTTTTTCATTCATGCTCAGTTCCCGCCGGATGACTTTTTCCGCAATCGAGACAGCCAGCTTCTTAAGGTCGGCCTCATATCTCTGCAGAATTTCGGCTTTCCCGGTTTCCACGGTATCCAGCATCCTGGAAAGCTCTTCGGCGGCCGCCCGATTCTCTTCTTCGGCTTTCTGCAGACCGGCCCGGCAGCCTTCCTCATAACCGTCCCGGTACCCGAGCTCCCGTCCCTCTTTTTTTCCTTCGGCAAAGCCTCTGCCGTAGCCTTCCTCCCTGCTTTGCACCAGAACCTGAGCGGCTTCCTGATTCATCTGCTGTGTGGATTCCCGCACCTTGTTCATGGTGTAATTCTGGGCGGCCTCTATAATCTGCTGAGCTTTCTGAAAGGCTTCGTTTACAATCTTTCTATGCTGATCCTCTTCCGGAGGCGGATCAGGCACTTTCGGAACGCTTCCGTTGTTCGCCGGAAAGGCAGTACCGTTTTTAACCGTGACATACTGGGAAGCTTTGATAACGTTAGGCAATAACCTCATCCTTTCCGCCCTTGCTGATGACTAACTCGCCCTCGCTTTCAAGCCGCCGGATAACACCGACAATACGCTGCTGTGCTTCTTCGACATCTCTGAGCCGGACGTTGTGTGTGAATTCCAGATCGGATTTGATGGTTTCGGTTGTACGGTTCGACATATTTTTGAAGATGACGTCGGAAACCTCCTGATTTGCTCCCTTGAGCGCGAATACCAGATCCTTGGAATCCACTTCGCGCAGGAAACGCTGAATGGACATATCGTCCAGAACGGTGATGTCTTCGAAGACGAACATTCTCTTTTTGATTTCATCACAGAGCTGTGCGTCCTTGCGTGTCAGTTCATCAAAGATATACTTTTCGTTGGCGCGGTCCATATTGTTCATAATGTCCGCAATATAATTGACGCCGCCGAACTCCATGAAGTCCATAGACATCAGCGTAGAGACCTTGTTTTCAAGGTTGCTTTCCACAATTCTGATAATTTCAGGGGAAGTGCGGTCCATGGTGGCAATCCGTTCCACGACGTCAAGCCGCTTGTCTTTCGGAAGATCCGCAATAATCATGGCCGCCTGATCCGCTCTGGCATAGGAAAGAATCAGGGCGATCGTCTGCGGATGCTCGTTCTGAATCATTGCCATCAGATTTTTGTAGTCGGTTTTCCGGATAAACTCAAAGGCCTTGGTTCTCAGCGACTTGGTGACGCGTTCCAGAAGAGACGACGCCGTCTGGGCGCCATACGCCTTTTCCAGAACATTCTTTGCGTATTCCATGCCGCCTTCCGTAATGACCTTCTGGGTCAGACAGACCTGATAGAAATCTCCGAGGACATTTTCAATCTCTTCGGAAGGCATGTGGGACATTCTCGCGATTTCATAGGTCAGCTGCTCCACTTCGTCTTCTTTCAGATATTTATAGACCCTGGAAGCGTTTTCCGCTCCCAACGAGATAATGACAGCGGCGGCTTTCTGCTGACCGCTCATTTGCTGGTTAGCCATTGCCATCGTCTCCTCTCAGCCAGGATCGAATCAGTTGAGCTGCAATTTCAGGATTCTGTGAGGAGAAGTCCTGGATTTCTTTCGTAAGAGCCTGTTCCTTGGACGCTTTTTCAGCACGTGCGTCTTCAATTGCCTGCAGTTCAATCTCCTCTTCCGCCGACTGCTCTTCTTTTTCTTCCAGGCGGTCTTTCAGAGAAGCATCCTCTTCATTTTCGCCCTCTTCCAGTTGGGCCAGCTCAAGCATCTTTTTCTTCTTGCGTCCGCGTGCAACCATCGCCGCAACAAGGATGACGATCAGCAGGGTGAGCAGCGCAACACCACCGATAATCAGGATCTGGTTTAGCGGCAGGGCCGCCGGCGACGGTCCGCTGGTCTGCTGATCCCCGCCCGGGAAGACGGCGTTGTATACAGCCACCTTATCCGGCTGTATGGCAGCGGCGTAGGCGGCAAGCTTTGCAATCTCCTGCTTCTGAGTGTCGTCCATCATTTCCTTGTTAACGGCAACGGAAATCGTCATGTCCGCAACGCTTGCGGCATCTCCCTGAATCTGCTGTTTTACCTGACTCACAAGATATTTGTAGCTTTCGCTGTCTTTCGTGTAAATCGTATCGCCGTTCACGGTCACGCCCGGATAGGTCGTGGTTTCCGTATTGGATTCGGTCCCGGCGGCTCCCCCGGTTGTTTTCTGGCCGCCCGTTTCCTGCTCCTTCTGCGTTTCGGATTCGCTGATAACACCTTTATTGTCCTGTGACGGATTATAAGTGATAATCTCCTGTACCTTTTTGTCCACATCCATCACGCTTTTGGCAGTCACTTTTACATTGTTCTGGCCAAAAAGCGGCGTCAGGACCTTCAGAACGCTTTTCTCAATATCGTTTTCATATTCCTTTTCAATTTCAAGCTTAAATTGTGAAATGTTGACCTGGCTCGTTCCGTCTGTGTCGGAGACATTTAACTCATTGCCGGTGGCCGTATCGATGACCGCCACGTCGTCCGTTTTTAAATTCGGCACGCTTTTCGCGACCAATTGTTTGATTCCGTTGACCTGGGACGATTCCAGCGTTTTCCCCGTCGCCAGCGTTACCGTGACGGAAGCGGTCGGCGTTTCGGAATTTTCATCCCACGCATAGCTGCTGCTGTCGGGAATGCTGATGGTCACATTGGCATTTTTGATGCAGTCCAGTGTTTTGATAACAGCCTCCAGCCTTTGGTTCAGCTGATATTTTTCTATGGTTTTCTTTTCAAAATCAGTGGACATGATATCGACATTATTGGTAAAGAAATCATAGTTCGGCGCCGTCTTCGGATATCCCTCGTTGGCCAGTTCCATCCTCAGGGCATTTTCCTTGTCCTTAGGGACCATGATGGTACCGTTGTCCTCTTTATAACTGATATCCCGATCGCGGAGTTCATTCATAACCTCAACGGCCTCTGTGTGATCCATCCCGGGATAAAGCACGACAAAGGGCTGCCTGTTCAGCAGAATTCCCACGATTACAGAAAGCAGGACAATTCCGCCCAGAACGCTTACGACGATTATTTTTTTCTTCTTTGTTAAATTTGCCCAAAAAGATTTAATTGGGTCAATATATTTTTTAATTTGTATATTCATTGTTTAACCCGCAATCACCCTTCCAGTATACTTTGGCCTAAACACTTATCCTCATGACTTCATTATATGCGTCAAGGGCCTTGTTGCGGAGCTGAACCAGCATCTGCACGGAAAGGGTTGCTTTTGTAGACGCAATGGCGATATCATGCAAATTGTCGGACTGGCCGGTGGTCAGCTTGTAAAGCTCCCCGTCAAGGTCGGCATTGGTCGTTTTTACATTCTGGACAGCATCCTGAAAAAGATCCTGAAACGGAACTCCCGTGGTATTTCCGGAAGAAGATACTTTTCCAGAGCTTTCAGGGTCAATGATAGAATTGATTTTTTCGATCGGCGTTATCTGCAATTTACGTTACCTCCCCAATTCCAAAGCCTTTACCGCCATTCCCTTTACGGCGTTAAAGGCGGTCAGATTTGCATCGTACGCTCTGGTGACCGACATCATGTCCAGCGTTTCCTTGATCGGGTCCACGTTCGGCATCATCACATAGCCCTGTTCGTTCGCGTCCGGATTGGTGGGGTCATAAACAGGGGTAAAATCGCTGGGATCTTCCGCAATTTCTGAAACCTTTACCCCTTTGGGTGTCTGTTCCGATTCATTTTCACTCATTTTTCTGTCAAGAATGTGCCGGAAAGAATTTTGTTCCGCCGGTTCATAAACGACGACTTTTCTGCGGTAGGGTCCCCCGTTTTCCGTTTTGGTGGTGGAGGCGTTTGCAATATTCTCAGAAATAACATCCATGCGAAGCCTGCTCGCAGTAAGAGCAGAACCGCTGATATCCAGCGAATTTAAAAAGGCCACACGAATTCCTCCTACTATTTCATTTTAGGAAATCCCATCAGGACTTCCCGTCCGTAATGGCGTATCTCAGTCGTGAAAAATAATCCGAAAGCTCACGCAGAGAATAATAATAGTTAATCTGCGACCTCGCCAGCTCTATATTCTCTTTTTCCGCGTCCACGTTATTTCCGTCCAGCCGTAAGGATTCGTCATCCGATACGCTGGTCTGCGGCGTTGTGCTTTCAATGCGGCTGATCAGATCGCCGCTGTTTTCGCCGCCCTCGGCCATCAGATTTTTCAGCTGGTCCTCAAAGCTGACGGACTTACTCTTATACCCCGGTGTTTCAATGTTGGATATGTTGTCGGAGATTTCCCGCTGCCTCGTCCACAGGCCGTCCAGGTCCTTGTTCAATAACGCGGCGGAAACACTGTTAAACCAATCCAAAGCAATCCCTTCTTTCATTCATTAAAGTCATTAAAGTGCGGTCACGAATTTCTCTGAATATTCAGCAAATAATTTCAAAGATATAAATTCGTGACCAAACTTATAAACAATAATAATTGTTTTATATCATATATTTTACCTAATTATATATGCAAATAATGACAAAAGTCAACTGAAATTCGCTTAAAATTCTCTTAATTCGAAATATTTCGATTGTATTTTTTATTTCATAATCATGCAATGATAAATATACTAAAAAAGTATTTATAAATTAAGCTTTTTTTTCTAAATATTTGATAAAACATGCCGATAATTTCTGCAGAGGTGAGTATTGATGATTATTAATAGTGCTGACCATAATTTCAATTATATAACCAGCCAATATCCCGCCAAACAGCCGGGCAGGACCGACACAGACGGCACAGCGGCCGGGCCGGCGTTTTCCGGCAATCTGAATAAGGCGGTAAATGCTTCCAAGATGGATAAAATTGAAATATCGCAAGACGCTGCGCGCCTTTCAAATAACAGTCAGTTTCTTTCGGAAACCAAAGATAAAATCATCGCGGAAATAAATGGAGACAAGGATACGGAAGCCATCAGCAGAATCAAGGAACAGCTGAATATCAGGCAGTATGCCGTAAACCCTGTGGAAATTGCGAAAATACTTTTGACGGACAATAACGAATGAATATACAAAACAGATGTAAAAAATCAAAGGGCGGGTGAACAGAGAGAATGATAGACAAAGAGCTTGCAGAAAAACTGCTGAAATTCCTTCGCGATTACCTGAATTTTTATAAAAGCTTTCTGGAAATCGAATCTGAAAAATACAACGATTTAGCAAACAACAACGTCACGACCCTGGACGCGCACGTCAGAAAAGAAGAGGCGTTCATGCTCAAGGCCAGGGGGCTTGAATTGGAGCGTGACAAGCTGATCGCAAAAACCGGGAGCCCAGAGTCGACCTTCCGGCAGCTGATCCCGATGTTCGAGCCTTCCCTTCAGCCGCAGGCAAAAAGCATTTTTGACGAACTCTCACAGGTGACGCTGAATCTGAAGGAAATAAACCTTCGCTGCAACCAGCTCACCGAGTTAAAGCTGCACAGAGTCGAAAAAGAGATCGGTAAACTGAAAAACAATCCCGAACTGCAGCGGATATACTCCTCAAAAGCGGAAGAGGGATCCACTCCCCCAAGCATTCTGTCCAAAAAGGTTTAAGGAGGTATTCCCATGTCGTCAACTTTTTCCGGGTTCTATATTGCCAAAAGCGGAATTCAGGCAGCCCGGGCCAATCTGCAGATAACCGGCCAGAATATGACCAATGTAAATACCACAGGCTACACAAGGCAGCGGGTGGACTCCTATTCGGTCGGCCCGACCGCCGGAAACATGCGTTATTCGGGCGGCAATCTTGCCATCGGCAACGGCGTGTACTGCAGCGGGACCAGTCAGATCAGGGACCCGTATCTGGATATCCGCTACCGCGCGGAACATGCCTATGTGGGCAAAACCGACGTTCAGCTGGATACCCTGAGCGACCTTGAGGATATTTTCGACGAATCCTCCAAGGACGGACTCAGCGCACAGTTTTCGGACCTGATCACACAGCTGAATACGCTCGCGTCTTCCCCCACCTATTCCAGCGAGAACATCGTCAAGAACTCTGCCATGCTTCTGACCAAGGCGTTCAACAGCGCATCCCAGCAGCTGTCGAAAATCCGGAAAGAGCAGACAAAGTCTTTGCAGGACGACGCGATTACAAAAGTAAATAATCTCTTAAAAAATATAGCGCACCTGAATCAGGAAATCAAAAGCTCGGAAATTTCCGGCACCTCCGCGCTGGAGCTGACCGATCAGCGCAATACTATGATTGACGAGCTGTCAAAGTACGCCAATATTGAGGTTTCTACAGAAACTGTGGATGTCGGCTCCGACCGTTCGGTCTCGGAACTGCATATTGACCTTGTGTCCGGCGATCAGAAATTCAGCCTGGTGGCAAACGGGGATTACAGCGAGTTCAGCATGACAACAAACAGCAGCACGGGCTACGTCACCATGGCGCTGACCAACGCTACCACCGGAAACCAGGTACAAGCAATGGATTCGGACGGAAATCCCATTGTTGACGGCACCGGCAACCCCATCGCTATGACCAATGCGGACCTGACGGAAGGAGCGTTCGGCGGATATCTTTCCATGCTGAACGAAAGCGGAGAATTCGACTCCGCCTCCGCGGAACGCGGCCTTGGCTATTATGAGAAGATGCTGGACAAGCTCGCCGTGGATTTCGCGGACACGATGAACCAAGCCAACAGTACAAACACAAGCGGAGATTACAACAAGCCGCTGTTCACCACCACGGACGGCACGTCTACCGCCGGTATCACCGCAGGGAATATCAGTATTTCCACCGCGTGGAACACCGCGACCAGCTCTTATATCACCGCCACCAAGCAGACGGGCGACGTGGATACTTCCAGCAAGGGCGACAACGTGCTTTACATGATCACCCAGCTTGGCAAAGACAAAACTTACACGACCAACGACGATAATACAGGCGGCACGACCCTGTTCACTACATCGATCGATTCCTTTATATCGGACTTATCGGTTTCCGTGCTCGCCCTGCAAAAAAGCGATATTAACCGGCAGAACACTACCTATAATTCTACCCTTACGGAAATCGACTCGCAGAGAGCCTCCGTATCCTCT
Organism: Caproiciproducens sp.; assembly: GCF_053840905.1. Taxonomy (NCBI): domain Bacteria; kingdom Bacillati; phylum Bacillota; class Clostridia; order Eubacteriales; family Acutalibacteraceae; genus Caproiciproducens; species Caproiciproducens sp. The sequence goes on along the minus strand of NZ_JBNLXQ010000005.1, from coordinate 214,731 downwards.
GTTGACATTAACGAGGAAGGCATCAACCTGATTATGTACAATCAGTCCCTCACCGCTTCTTCCCGGTTTATGACGACTCTGGACGAGGCGCTGGATACGATCATCAGTAAAATGGGAGTAGTAGGAAGATAATCCCCACGGTTTAAAAGGAGGACGGAAGCTATGAGAATCACCATGGGAATGGTCATGAAGCAATATAACACAAACCTGAATCGTTCACTGAATGCACTGAACGCGGCGAACCAGCAGGAATTGACGCTGCGGAAGTTCGACAAAGCGTCGGAAGACCCGTTTTCGGCTTCCAAGGCATTCGCGCTCCGGCGTGAATATCTGAGGAACCAAAGCTATCAGAGCGAGCTGAATGACGCGGCTGATAAACTTACAACCGCAAACACAACCTTTCTGAGCGTCAAAAAGGTCCTGACAGAAGCGGGATCGGGCGAATGCCTTCAGGCCATCAGCGACACCACTTCCGACACCGGGCGGAGTGCGATTGCGAAAACGCTCCGCGGGTATCAGCAAACCATTTTAACACAAATGAACACCCAGTTCGGCGACGGATACCTTTTTGGCGGAGCCGATACCAACGACCCTCCTTTTTCCGTCGGCGAAAGCGGGAATCTGTTGTACCGAGGCATCGATGTCAACACAGGCAAAATTGAAGCGGGCTCCACTCTGAGCTATAACGGTGCACAGATCACGCTGGGCGATTCGCAGTTTAACGGCTACAAAATTCAGGTGAACACCGCGGATGGAGCCACTCCTTCCGTTTCGGCGGATACCTCTTCTAAAACATTAACCGTCACTTTGCCGACCGGTGCTAAAAACAGCGATATCCTGACGGCGCTGAAAAGTTCTCCGAGTTTGATTTCTGATGACAATACCGTTACTTTCGATTTGTCGAAGGCAGCGATCTCAGGCGATATGAACTGCCCGGTAGACACTTCGGCCCAGACAGCCACGGCGACGGATACCATCGGGGCGGAAGGCCTGAAGAAGCTTGCCAATGAGCAGACCTTTATCAACATCGGTCTGGGGCTCAATACGGAAAGCGGAAGCACGGCAATCAACAGCCAGAGCGTCTATAACTCCGCTATACCCGGCATATCGATTATTGGCTATGGTACATCGGACGGTACGGAAAACGGCATTTCCAACAATCTTTACACCCTTCTCGGGCAGATTGCCGACAAGCTTGACGGCGGAGAGAACGCTTCTAATTTTACTTATTCTTACGATGAAATAAAGCCCCTTCTGGACAATTTCAACGACCAGAGCGACGCTGTAATCGACAAAATTGCAGAATACGGTTCAAAATCCACTTTCCTTTCGACAACACTGACTAACCTGACATCCATCGGCGATAAAGTCCTTGAAAAAATCGACAGCACCGAATATATTGATTTTGAAGAAGCCGTTACGGCACAGCTCTATCAGCAGTCTTCCTACAACGCCGCTTTAAAGGTAGGCTCACAGATTCTTCAGCCGACCTTTTTGGACTTTATGGATTAGTAATCACGCAGCAGGCGAGGTGAGTTAAAATGGAACAGCTTTTGGATATCATTCATGTTCCCATTTCTTTTGAAATGAAAGTCCACAATGCGAAACTGGAAATATCGGACGACACTTTTTCCCAGCAGGGGATTGTGGATTTTACGGATTTAACCCCTTACACGTCCAGGCTGTATTTCGATACACATGAGTACAAATACAAAGTAAGATCAACCGCCGCGCAAAACCAAACCGACCAGGTTTCCTACGAAGATCAGATTCTGATGTCCATGAGCGGCACCGCCGATCTTGCAAAGGAAGAGAAATCGCTAATGGAGACACAAAGCAGCACAAGCACATTGAGCTCTCTTGCTTTTCAGCATATTCAGCCTACCATCCAAAGCACAATCGGGATTCCTGCTTACCCTGCCGATTTTGACTGGGACACGCAGAGTCTTTCCGTTCAATACGAAACGGACAGGCAGAATTACGAGTGGCTGTCGAAAAACAGGCCGAAGCTGAAATTCACCCCCGCAAGCGTTGAATTTGTCGTGAAGGAATACGCCCGTGTGGAATTCAAATATCTGGGCAAGCCCCAGTACGTTCCTCCGTCGGCCAGCCCTGACTATCAGCCGCCGAAGATGAATGTGACCGCATAATGCAAAATGGATACAGCCCCCTTCGGGAGGCTGTTTTTTCTGACAGCTAACAAGGAGGAAATTATGGACACGAATCAGGCAGAATTACAGAACACGGAAACCGGAGTTCAAAATATCATTTATTTTGAAGAAGGGATCTTAGGCTTTGAGGATATCAAGGAATATCTTCTGTACCATGAAGAGGAAAATGGGATTATCTGGAGCCTGCAGGCCGCCCACAGCGACATTCCCTCCTTCGTGGTAGTGGACCCCTACCCGATCGTCAATGACTACAGTCCTGTTTTCCCCCAGTCGGAGCTGGATTATTTCGGAGAAACGGACGCGGAAAACCTCTGTGTTTTGGTAGTGGCGGTCATCAAACCGAATTTGAGCGAATCCGTCATTAACCTGAAAGCGCCGATCGTGATCGACGTCAACACCAAGAAGGCGAAACAGATTATTTTGGAAAATTCAGATTATCCCATCCGCTATCCATTATTCAGCGACAAAAGATAGGAGGCGCTTCCGATGCTCGTCATCAGCCGAAAAGTCTCCGAATCCATTATCATTGGAGACAACATTGAAATTATTGTATCCGAAATCAGCGGCGACCGCGTCAAAATCTGCATCAACGCGCCAAAGGAAATTCCGATCATCCGCAAAGAGCTTTGGGAAACCCGCGCCATGAATGAGGAAGCCAGCGTGGCGCCTAAAAAGCAGGCTCTTGATCAGCTGAAAAAGGCTTTGCAGAAAAAGCCAAAGGAGTAGGACTATCAGGTCACTCCTTCCGTCGCGCCAAGCGGACCCAGCTCCCGAACTCCCTCCGTCGCGCCGAGCGCGACACCTCCCTCAAAGAGGGAGGCAAAGGAAAGGAGTCACGAGTTCAGAAAATTTTTCGAAATTCTGCAAAATACCCTAAACTTTTCCAGATTCATACCGAAATATCAGTTGTAAGCAAAAATTTACAATCGCATCTTTTTTCTGCCGCGACAGGGCCCGTCGGGGCAGGAATCCAACCGCACAGCAAAGAACATGGACGTTCTTTCAAAAAGGCGTGACCGGCTTTTTGCCGCACGTACTAAACAAAATTCAGGAGGAAAAAAATTATGCGTATTCAACACAATATTGCAGCCTTAAATGCAAACAGAATGCTGGCCAGCAACAACAACGCCGTCAGCAAAAACCTTGCGAAACTGTCTTCCGGCTACCGCATCAACAGCGCCGCCGACGACGCCGCAGGCCTTGCGATTTCCGAGAAAATGAGAAGCCAGATCCGTGGACTGGATCAGGCAACCAACAACGCAAACGACGGTATCTCCCTTGTACAGACCGCTGAAGGCGCGCTGAATGAGACTGCTTCCATTCTGCAGAGAATGAAAGAGCTGGCCACTCAGTCCTCTAACGGTACTTACCAGAACGACGTTGACCGCGAGAACATCAGCAAGGAAGTCGACGCACTGACAAAGGAAATCGACAGAATTTCCACTTCCACCAACTTCAACAAGATCAATCTGTTGGATGGTTCGCTTGATTCTACAGCCAGCGCAGTTGGTATCAGTAAGGCAGGAACTAAGATTACCGGAACAGGTGCCACTAATGGAGATATGACTTTTAGTGGCCTTGAAAAAGGCTCCACTGTTAAATTTGTGTTTGCAGAAGCAACAACCGCTGCGACAAAGAATACTACTGACGGTGCTGCATGGGATGCTGACAGTAAAACCCTGACAATTACTTTGTCGCAGGATGATAAAACTAGTAACCAGGCTTTGGCCTATAGTGAAGATGATATCAATAATATGATAAAAGCAGCAACAGGTGTCCCGTCGGATGCAAAGGTAACATTTGCAAATCCGGCTACAGACCTTTCTGTAGCCGCTGAAGCAGCCGATGGTACGGTCGATGCGGCAATCGCTGACATTAAGATGGTTGATGCTACAACGGCTTCTGTCGCAAGCGGTGTGACTTTCGGAAACGGTTTCTCTTTGTCTTTTGATGCTGGTAAATTGGGTGTTACCTCTCTGCAGATTACTTCGGGTGCATCTGGTGCAAGCTACACAAATGACGGTTCTGGAACTGTTGCGTTAACTTTAAACGACGATACTACTTATACTGCTACTGATATTAACAAACTTTTAGAAGACAATGGCTTAAAAGGAGTTACTGTTGACTTTAAGGGTTCACAGTTGGGTTCCGCCATTAAAACAGGCTTTAATGGCGGTACTGCAATGACCATTACCGATGGCACTGGTACCATTGGCGGTAAAAAATTGACATTCCAGATCGGTGCTTCTTCAACTGCAGATCAGCAAGTATCTCTCAGCATTGCTGATATGAGTGCAAAGGGATTAGGACTTTCTTCGGTTTCTGTTAAATCTCAGGACGATGCAACTGCCGCAATCGCGACAATTGAAGCCGCTATCAACACGGTTTCCGGCACAAGAGCTGACCTTGGTGCACTGCAGAACAGACTTGAGCACACTGTAAACAACTTGGGTACCACCAGCGAGAACCTGACTTCCGCTGAGAGCCGTATCCGTGACGTTGACATGGCTGCTGAGATGATGGAAATGACCAAGAACAACGTTCTTGCTCAGGCCGCTCAGTCCATGCTTGCTCAGGCAAATACACAGCCTCAGAATGTTCTGAAACTCTTACAGTAATTCATTCATTATTCCTACAGCATATTACTTCATTTACAAAGCGCCCACGGACAATGTCCGCGGGCGCTTTTCGCGTCTTTTCGCATTACAGTGTAACGCCCTTCGTCGCGCCGGGCGCGGACCTGCCGGTCGGGAAGCGCCTGCGGCGTTACTCCTAATCGGTCCAATGTGGAATTGACGGCTGCCAGTCGAAGACTGACGGGGAGAGTCCTTTTCCCGCAAGCTTTCCCACTCCTTCTGTCACACCGGACGTGGACCTTTCCCGACCGACAAGTCTGCCGTCGGTTTATTAGCTCGCCCTCAGGCCGGGCGGGCCCCTACTTTCGATCTTGGGCGAAAGTAGGCAAAGGACGCGCAGGGGGATTTTTAATTCCCGGCGGGAGGGTTCCATAAAATCCCCCTGCACCCCCAGGTATCCCCAAAACACCATTACGCAATACGATGCCACAGTGGTTTTCATTGACGGGGGTACGGGGACAAAAGAGCTGCTTGTTCTCTCCCCCGTCGCAAGCGTATTCCGACCAAAATATACAGTTAAGGCCCACTCAAAGAGTGGGCCTTAACTTGTGGCGCAGCCTGACTGGGGGAGTCCGTTCCAAACCTTTAGCTCAGTCCCGCCGCCGCGTTGGGATAGGTGTAATTGTAACGGTTGAACTTCACCGCTTCATAATCGCCGTAGTTGTATACGTTCGCTTCGCCGAGCCTTCTGTAGAACAGGCCGGCATAGAACTTACCGCCTGCCTGATTCCAGCGGATCAGGTCGGAGCCGAACGCGTTGGCGTTAGTGTAATTAAGGTCATGGGTCAGGGAGTCGGAGTTGGACAGGTTGATGTATCCGGAATTGACCCAACCGGTACTTCCACTGGAAAGCTGTACCTTATACCAGCCGTCCTTCGTGTTGGCGAAGTTGCATTCGGTCACATTGAGCGAAGTGCCCGACAGCACACTGCAGACCTCGTTCCCGCTGATACTGGGCTGATCCCTGACGATAGTATCCTTTGTCACAGTCGCCGAAAGCGTTTCCCCGGAGAAGAGCGCCGGCGGGACCACCGCGTTTTTCATAATCCTTCTGAAATCCATCTCCGCGCTGCTGTTGAAATAGCCCGCGCCGACATTATAGGCAAAGCTGATTAAGCAGTCGGCCTGATTCTGGCTCATCAGGAAATGATTGTTCTGAATCATTTTATTCAGTTCGGTGGTGTAAGAGGAATTATTGATCTTATTGACCAGAAGCGACCATGCTTCCGTCTCCGTCATATTGTTGTAGAAAATCGCGTTTGCCCCGAAGGTGCAGCCATACCCGATCGTAGGCACCTGATTCGACGTCAGCTGGTCGGCGTACACAGTCGAGCTGTAGCCCTCCCATTTGGCAATCAGAGAAATCATCTGGTCGCTGGCCCTGCGCTCCTCACTGGAAGTCGTAACGAAATCCTGCTGATTGGAAACATACGCGTTGGTGGTGTAGCCCGCAGAACTCATGCTTCCGTTCAGCGACGAATAAGCGGTAAAGGAATAGGTTCCCGCCGCACTGAAGGTCGTGGTAGCCGTCCACTTTTTCGTATAGGTGTTTTGCTTGGACTCATCCGTACAGGAATCGGCGTTCAGTGCCTTTTTGCTGCCGTCCGGCATCGTAATGACGAACTGTACGCCGTCGCGCGTGGTATCGGTTACCGCGGTCAGCGTTACCGTCGCGCCCGTACTCGCAATATTCGGAGATGCAAACGCGGTCTTTACCGGTTCCGCATCCGTCACGGTGACATTGCAGGTCGCCGTATAGGTTCCTGATTTAGCCGTGATCACGGCGGTACCGTTGGAAACGGCACAGACATATCCGTTTGAAACCGTGGCGACATTCGGATTGCTGCTTGTCCAGCTAATATAGGTCCCGCTCGGGGAAATGCTGGCCTGAATATACAGCGTCTTCCCTACCGGGATGCTCTGGGCTGTGGTGGAAAGCGAAAGCGCGGTAGTGTTCGTTACGTCGTCGGAATAATGCAGCTGAATGTACTCCGAGCTGACATAACCCGCAACCCCACTGGCGGTCTGCACCTTGGTCCAGGCCGAATTGGTAGTATCCAGCACCGTCAGGCTCGTCCCCTTCGGCAGGTTTGCCAGGATTTTAGCGCTTGTATCGGGCGATTCCCTGAGCCGCAGCATATCGGCCGTTACGCTCGCACCCGTAACGGTGTGGGAATCGGAGCCTGTATTATCCCCGGTACCGGTATCCGTTCCGGGGTTCGTATTGGTATCCGTGCCGTTATTGTTGTCCGTTCCAGTCTGTGTGTTGGAGATATTCAGGAATTCCTTGCTGCAATAGCCTTCCTTCCCATCGGAAGTCTTGATCTTCGCCCACGATGCATTGGAATTATCCGTCACCGTTACGGTAACACCCTTGGCCAGCGTAACAACGATGCTGTAGCCGGTCCCCGCGCCGCTGCGTACATTCAGGGAAGCGGTCGTCACCGCCGTGGCAGTGCCGGTGGTTCCCGTGGAGGGCGGGGTATTCGTGTTCGTTCCGGTGGAAGTACTGATATTCAAATACTGCTTGCTGCAATAGCCCTCTTTCCCGTCCGAAGTTTTGATTTTTGCCCAGACGGAATTGGAATTATCCGTTACCGTAACAGTAACGCCTTTTGCCAGCGTGACAACGATCCCGTAGGTCGTTCCCGCACCGCTGCGCACATTCAGGGAAGAATTGGTTACCCCCGTAACAGTGGTGGTGGTTCCCGTTCCCGTGGAAGGAGGGGTATTGGTATTCGTATTCGTTCCGGTGGAAGTGCCGATTTTCAGATACTGTTTGCTGCAGTACCCCTGTTTGCCGCTGGAGGTCTCCACCTTTGTCCACTGGGCGTTGGAGTTGTCCAGCACCTTTACGGTCGTCCCCTTGCTGATGGTCAGTATTACCTTATAATTGGTACCCGCGCCCTCACGCAGGTTAAGATAGTCCGTAGTCAGCGCAGAAGCCGACGACGCAGTGGAACCGGTATTGGCAGAGCCCGTATTTGTCGTTGTACCGGAGCCGGACGAGGAGGACACGTTCAAAAATTCCTTACTGCAATATCCCTGTTTTCCGTCCGTCGTCTGCACCTTCAGCCAGGAAGGATTGGAGCTGTCGATCACCTTGACGGAAGTCCCCTTCGGAAGGGTAACGATAATTTTGCTGGCGGTGCCCGCGCCCTCGCGCATATTTAAAGACGCTGTGGTGACCGCGGTCGTCCCGGAAGACGAAGACCCGGAATTGGAAGCGGTACCGGAGATACTGAGATACTGCTTGCTGCAGTACCCCTGTTTGCCGCCGGAGGTCTGCACCTTCGCCCATGTCGCATTGGAGGAGTCAAGAACCGTGACGGTGACTCCTTTGCTGAGTGTCAGAATCACTTTTTTATCCACACCCGCGCCTTCGCGCAGATTCAAATAATCCGTTGTTTGTGCGGTCGCAGCAGCCGCTACGGAAACAGCCGGCGGCAGGGTGATCATAACACCCGCGGCACAGATCAGCGAAACCGCTCCCGCCGCAATCCGCTTTTTCAGACTTTTCAATTCATTCACTCCAATTATGTAGTATTTATAATACAGACCGGCAGCAGGCCCCGACAGGGAAGGATTTTTCCTTCCTATAAAATACACGCGCTGCCTTATCATCAAATCAGCTCTGGCATCCGTTGACATTACTGGTTCGATTATACCCTAAAAACTGGCAATTATCAAGTTAATATGCCAAATGTTAACAATTTCCGCCCCTTTGGAACGAGCGATTTTTTCCGGCTGCAACATCCAATTTTTTAATCTTTTTTTAACAGAAAAAACCGGAAGATATCGGATCCGTCAATTGACATTTTCAGTAAATTGTGATACTTTTAATGAAAGGCAGTTAGTTTTCGCTAACTGAGATGAAAAAACCATAAGGGGGCAATCAATATGTCTGACTATCGTATTAAAAATATTGTTGCAAGAGAAATTCTGGATTCCAGAGGCAATCCAACGGTTGAGGCGGTTGTAACGCTGAACGACGGCACCGTGGGAACGGGTTCTGTCCCGAGCGGAGCGTCCACAGGCTCGTTTGAGGCCCTTGAGCTTCGCGACGGGGATTCTGCCCGCTACGGCGGAAAAGGCGTCTTGAAAGCGGTCGATCATATCAATACAATCATAAACGACGCTCTCAGCGGATGGGACAGCACCCGGACCGCGGCCATTGACCAAAAGCTGCTTGAGCTTGACGGCACAAAAGAAAAATCCAAGCTGGGGGCAAACGCCATTCTGGCGGTTTCCCTTGCGGCGGCAAGAGCGGCGGCAAACGCGCTCCATCTGCCGCTGTACCGTTTTATCGGCGGCGTAAACGCCGACACTCTCCCCGTCCCCATGATGAACATACTGAACGGCGGAGCGCACGCGGCAAACAACGTGGACATTCAGGAGTTCATGATTATGCCCGTAGGGGCGCCGTCTTTCCGGGAAGGGCTGCGCTGGTGCGCGGAAGTGTTCCATAAGCTTGCATCCATCCTGAAAGAAAGAGGGTTGTCCACCTCCGTCGGCGACGAGGGCGGCTACGCGCCCAACCTCGACACGGACGAAGAAGCGATCGAACTGATTCTGGAAGCGATCAAAAAAGCGGGCTACCAGCCCTCTACAGATTTTGTTCTCGCGATCGACGCCGCCTCCAGCGAGTGGAAGTCCGGCAGCGGCTACCTGCTTCCGAAGCACCATACCTCCTATACGACGGACCAGCTCATCGCGTACTGGAAGACCCTGAGCCAGAAATACCCGATCCGCTCCATTGAAGACCCGCTGGGCGAGGACGACTGGCAGGGCTGGGAAAAGCTGACGGCAGAGCTGGGCGATTCGGTTCAGCTTGTCGGCGACGATCTGTTCGTTACCAATACGGAAAGGCTGAAGAAGGGGATCAACCTGCACTGCGCAAATTCCATCCTGATTAAACTGAATCAGATCGGCTCCCTGACAGAAACAATGGACGCCGTGAAGATGGCGCATAAAGCCGGCTATACGGCGATCATCTCCCACCGTTCGGGCGAAACGGAAGACACCACCATTGCCGATCTGGCGGTCGCGCTGAACGCGGGCCAGATTAAGACCGGCGCCCCTAGCCGCAGCGAGCGTGTCTCAAAATACAACCAGCTGCTGCGGATTGAATCCGATCTGGGAGACGGCGCCCGTTTCCCCGGAAACAGCTGCTTTCATTAACAGCTGTTATTCTTCATAATTGATTTCCAGGAGGAGACACGAAGCAAACGGATAAAAGCTGTTCCAATAGGTCCGTCCGACGGAATTCACCTGATATCCCAAGCTTCTGAGAAAATTCGCGGCTCTGTATCCAACTTTTTTATCAAAGAATCTGATAATAACCGTTTGCATGCGATCACCTCAATTGAAAAGAATGGATCAATATCAGGATATTCCATAAGCCGCCGTCTGTTTCATAAATTCCGAAAGTAAATAGCGGGAAAGCTGTTGACAAGCAAACCCTTCCCGAAAAATCAGCAAAGCAGGCAGAGTGGACCACTCTGCCTGCTTTTGATAAAATTGAACGATTTTCAATGCATTTGCTTCTTCAAGGGTGACTGCCGTAAACCGACCGGACAGATTTTAATCCGTCCCCTTCTTTAAGCGGAATTTTCCGACAAGCGACCGCATGATCTGCACCTGCGTGGAAAGCTCCTCGCTGGCGGCGGCATTTTCTTCCGCGGTCGCCGAGTTGGTCTGAACCACCGCGGCGATCTGATCGGCGCCCTGTGTCACCTGACTGATGGACTCCGCCTGACGGCTTGACGCCTCTGTGATCTGCGCAACCGCATCTGAAACGGATTCTACGCTCTCGACCACCTGAAGAAGGGCTTTCGCGGTCTGGTCCGCGATTTTGGTACCGTTCTCCACCTGCCTGGTGGAATTTTCGATCAAAGCGGTGGTGTTTTTCGCCGCCTGCGCGCTTTTGCTCGCCAGATTACGGACCTCGTCCGCCACAACGGCAAAGCCCTTGCCCGCGGCCCCCGCTCTTGCCGCCTCAACAGCCGCGTTCAAAGCGAGGATATTGGTCTGAAAAGCGATATCCTCAATGGTTTTGATGATTTTCCCGATTTCCCCGGAGGATTCATCGATCTGAGCCATCGCAGACACCATTTCATCCATATGCCGGTTGCTGGCTTCTATTTCGGTTCGGACAAGGCTTACATTTTTATTTGCCTCGGCAGCGTGCTCCGCATTCTGTTTGACATGGGTGGAAATTTCGGTAACCGTGGCCGCAAGCTCTTCGACGGAACTTGCCTGCTCCGTCGCGCCCTGGGCCAATGCCTGCGCCCCGTTGGCGATCTGGGCAGAGCTGGAATCCACCTGCGCCGCGGAGCGGCTGATCTCCGTCAGGGTGCCGTTCAGAGAATCCGTGATCTTTTGGATGGAGGCTTTGATGGAAACGAAATCGCCCAGGAATTCCTGCCTGAGCTCAAAATCAAGCTGTCCGTTCGCAATGTTCCCCAGCGCGGCATCAATTTCCGCAATATAATTCTTCATATTCTCTACCGTGTAAAAAAGGGAATTTGCCAAAACCCCGACGTCGTCCTTTGTTTTGACGGAGGGAACTTCGGAGTGAAGGTCGCCGCGGGAAAGCAGCTCCAGCCGCTGGCTGAGTTTTTTCAGCGGAATCTGGATCGCGTCCGTAAATTTCCATACGGCAGCCAAGCCGATCAGCAAAGTCAGGAACGCAATCAAAAGCACGGCGGTGGAGATGCTGAAGCTCGCGGCGTCAATCTCCTTCTGGGGAATCATCGCTATGACCTTCCAGCCCGTATTGGGAGAGGTGTAAACGTTGGTAAGGAATTTCTCCCCGTCCAATCCGGTGCTCTTTACCCCATCGGTTATCTTCCCCGCATTCTCCAATCCCGTAATTTTCAGCTCTTCGATTTTCTTTAGGTTATGCTCCTTGTCCATGGAGTCGGAAATAACGGTTCCGTTCTGATGGACGAGGATCAGATATCCGCTCTTTCCGATCTTCACCTGATTGAGCATTTCCGTCATGGAATTCAGGTTGACGTCAATTCCGGAAACGCCCAGAAGATCATTGCCGTCGTATACCGCCTTGACCAGGCCCAGGATAATATTGCCGTCGTTCTCGTACGGCTCCGTATACACATATTTCCCCTTGCCCGTAATCGCGGTCGTGTAAAAAAGCCGCTGTGTGGGGTCGTAATTCGGCACTACCGCCCCGCCCTCCGGGCTCTGTATATATTCCTTGCTTTCCAGCCCGTAATAGACATAGGTGACATAGGGATGCGCCTGCCGGAAGGAGTCGAAGGACTGGAAGATTTCCTGCTCCATCCCGCCCGCTTTGGACGACCGGAGCACCCTGTCGTCATTTTCCCCTTTGTTCACATAGCTGGTCAGATGTCCCTTCGACGCTTTCATCAGGCTTGCCGGCGCCATATAGTCAAGATTGTACTGAATCTCTGAAAAAAAGGTCTCCATATTCTTATCGGCCAGCTTCAGCTGTTGGCTGCTGGACTCGACGTACTGCGACTGAATCTGGTTGGGCAGTATAAACAGGGACATCACTGCAAAAGGAACTGCAATCACAATGGCAAAAATGATGCTGAGCTTTTTCTTCAAACTGGATTTTTTAACTGATTCGTGAGATTCTTCCCGAATTGTTGCGGAACGTTTAAAGAAATGAAACATTCTACTTTTCAACCTTTCATCAATATACTTTCCGGAAAAGGGCTTTCAGGAAAAAAATACCAAATCGGGAATGCATAAAAAAAGAGGCGGTTTATCGCCGCCTCAATCATCATCTCCCGTTTTGCATTCCTCAACTGTGGCCAAAGCCTTTATAAATGAAAATTGCCGCGTTCCTGCTGTTTGCCTGTCTTCTTCTCCGGATTCTTTTAAACCGCTGTCATATTCCAGGTCATTGGCGTAATGGAAATTGCCTTATCTATGTAAACGGCATAGATATCGCTGTCCGGCTCCAGGGTATCCATATTCACGGACAGCCGGGATTTCAGTTCAAATCTCTTTGAAAAATCCCGCTCTCCCGGCCGTATAAAACAGAAATAGTTCTGATGGCTCTGCCGCGTAATATGATAATGTTCCGTATCCCGCAGCTGGTCGGGAATATTGATATTCAGGACGGTGGCTTTGTCGGGCATGCCGTCTTTCAGCACGGACTGCGCCGCTCTTCCGGTGATTTCCGCCGCGGCGCTCCAGTCCGCTGGACTGTAATCCGTTTTTCTTTGCAGCTGCAGCGGGATTTGCAGGGAGGATGCAATGGCGGGAATTTCATGGGAATTCGCTTCAAACGCGGCGCCCAAGGTTCCGCTGCAGGTAACAATGGTGCCGAGGTTTTCCCCGTAATTGATACCGCTGACGCACAAATCCGGTTTGCGGTTTGCAAGCTCCAGCACGGCATGAGCCACCGCGTAGGCGGGCGACCCGTGCACGGCGTAGGCTTTTGTCCGCACTCCGCAAATCATCAGGGTGGTCGTTTCAATGATCCCCAGGTCTTCCGTGCGGGGAAAAGCGCGGCCCATACTGGTCTGCTGGCGATGCGGCGCAACAATGAGCAGCTCGCCCAAATCGGCAACCGCTTCCGCCGCCGCGCGCAAACCCGGAGAATATATTCCATCGTCGTTCGTGATCAGAATCAAAGGTTTCATATCGTTCCCCCGCGCTTAGCCGAAAATGGGCAGAAATACTGCAGTCGCTCTGCAGTATTTCTGCAATGTCTGTTAAAATCGGTTAACTGAAAATTTCATAGGAGCGCTTCAGGAGGTCATCCGTACATTTTGTAATGTCGCGATAGACCGCGTTCGCTCTCGTATATTTCTCGGTATTCTGCAGATCTGGCCGGAAGGTGTCGCGCATGCGGACCATATGGGCCACAGCCTCGTCAAAGGTTTTGTAAGCCCCGACTGCGACGGCGGCACAGATTGCCGAGCCGACCGCCGCGGAACCGTTCACCACGTTGCGCGACGCGGGAATCCCGAAAACATCGGAGAAAATCTGCATGAACAGATCGCTGTTGGAGCCGCCGCCGGAAATGATGATATTATCCAGCTTAAGGTTAAGCTCCTCGCACATCTCGTCCACACGGCTCTTCATGGTCATGGCAATGCCTTCCAGAATGGAACGGTACATATGCGCGCGGCCGTGGCGCCCGTCAAAGCCGATCATGATGCCCTTTTTGAACGGCTGGTCCGCGGGAGCCAGGAAATCGAGAACGGTCATCAGGCCGTCGCTTCCGACGGGGACCTCTTCCGCTTCCCTGCTCAGCAGCTCTTCCGCGGACATGCCCATGGATTGGGCTTTCTCCGCGTAGCTGTCGCCCAGTACGTTCTTGAACCAGCTGACCGTCCACATGCCGCGGCGGATGCCGTTGCTCTCATACAGGTACTGGTTGGGAACGGAAGCGAAGTTGCTCCAGAAATTCACGGTATTCTTCGGATTGTCGTGGCCCTGAGCCATTGCGGCAATGTAGGTGCCCAGGGAGATCAGCGCCGTCTTTTCGCCGGTGCAGCCCGCGCCCAGCGCCTCAACCGCCTTGTCGTTCGCGGTTGCCACGACCGGAAGCCCTTCCGGAATCCCGGTCGCCTCGGCGGCTTCCTTCGTCACATAGCCAAGGATCGTGCCGGGCATCTGCAGATGGAACAGCATCTCGCGGGTAAGATTATATTCGGCAATCTTCTGATCGTCCTCATACCACTGCCATGTGTCCGTATCCATCGGCCAGACGCCCTGATAGTTGGCGGCCGTATCGTTAAAATTGCCGGTAAAGCGATGAGTGATATAACCGGAGGAAGTGGTGACATAGGCGATTTCGTCGCTGACCTGTTCATGTACGCGGGAAACGCGCTGATCCATCCAGCTCATCACCGGGGAATACAGGGAACCGTCCTTTTTCAGGAGCGCCCTGCAGAACCGGATGGTGCAAAGCCCAACCGCCATGATGTCCTTGACGTCGCCGTCAAATTTCGCCAGCGTCTTTTTGCTGGCAACCGCAATGGAATCCCACAGATCGTCGTCGGGATGCTCTACGATCCCCGGCGACGGCAGATTGACCGGCCTGAGGTTTTCTTTCTCTTCGCAGACAATATTCCCTTCCAGATCAAAAATTACGATTTTAGAACTCTGAGAACCGCCGTCGACGGCTAAAATGTATTTTTTACTCATACCAAACCTCTACTGCCTTTCGGATAGTGTTGGGGCGGGGAGAAAACCCTCTCCCCACCGCTCTATAAAAACCGGTCAATCAGCGAACCAGGTAGCCGCCGTCGACAACAAGCAGCGTGCCGGTAACATAGTCGGACGCATGGCTGGCGAGGAACACGGCGGTTCCCATCAGATCCTGTCTTTCACCCCAGCGGTTGGCCGGAATATGGTCAAGCACTCTCTGGTTGGTAACAGGGTTGCTGCGGGTTTCCACGGTGATGTTGGTTGCGTAGTAGCCGGGGGCAATACCGGTAACCTGAATATTGTATTTGCCGAGCTCGTCCGCATACGCTTTTGTCAGGCCCGCAATACCGTGCTTCATAGCGGCATAGGCCGGGGAGCCGAGTCCGCCCAGATAGGAGAACAGCGAGCAGATGTTGATGATCTTGCCGCTCTTCTGCGGGACCATGTATTTGGCGGCCTCATGGCTCAGTTCAAAAGCCGCGGTAAGACCGGTCGCAATCATCGGATCCCAGTCGGCACGGTCGAAGTCCAGAACGTCGTTCAGTTTGCAGATACCGGCACAGTTTACCAGAATATCGATGCTGCCGAACTGGTTGACACAGGCTTCAATGACTTTCGCGGGAACGCCTTTCTCAGTAAGGTCGCACTTCATAAAGCCCATCTTGCTGCCGGCTTCCTCAATCAGCTTCTGCGTGGTTCCGTCGTCCTCCAGAAAGCTGGCGACGAACACATTTGCGCCCGCCTTTGCCAGCGCCAGTGAAAAGCACTGTCCAAGGCCGCTGTTGCCGCCGGTAACGACCGCGTTCTTCCCTTTCAGGCTGAAGAAGTCCAAAGAAAAATCATTGATATCGTAGCTCATAATGTTTACCTCCATTGTTTATGTATTGTGTTTGTGAGACGAAGAGCCGCACCGCCGAGCAATATCTGCACACTATACTGTTCCCGATACTTTTTTCCGTACGCGTGAAATATAATAAACATCCACGCAACAAAAAAAGCAGCTTCAAGACAGCATAACGCTGTCTTGAAGCTACTTTCTCTTCATCTCTTAGTAACTGTGTTTAGTATAAAGAATATACCTCTGTTTGTCAATGCTATTTTGTGCGAATTTTTTAGCATATTTTTGTACAATTTGCAGAACCGGTCTCTCTAAAAGAGGATGTGTTCAGTCACGCCAGATTTCCTGATTGGTGGTGGATATGGCGATCGCCCCTGCGCTGAGCGCGCCGATCACGTCGTCCTTGTCGAGGATCAGCCCGCCCGCAATCACGGGACGGTCTATCTCAGCACACAGGTACCGGATGACCTTCGACAAACCCGCCGGAAGCAATTCCACCACATTCGGATTGGTGACACGGACATGCTTGACCACATTGGCATAGGTAATAAAATCAATCATAAAAAAACGCTGGATCGTGAACAGGCCCAACTCATTGGCACGCTTGATCAGAAACGGCTTTGTACTGATGATGCCGTCGGCCTCCGTGTATTTCTGGATAAAGTCCACACAGATCTCTTTGCTGGCGAAGCCCGTAATGAGATCAACATGCACAAAAACGATTTTCTCCATTTTCTTCAGTTCTTTGACAATATCCGCAATGGTGCAGATATCCCCGAACAGAACGTTGACCATCTTGCAATCCACGCTTCCGCACTTCTCCACGGCTTCCCATTTGTTGACTGCGGCTATTACCGGACAGATTTCCGTGTTTTCCAAGAACTCTTCCGTTGTTAATTTCATATTGCACCTCTGCTTGTCGATTTGGATTTCCATTCGGCAACTGGTTTTTCATTTCGGTTTATTATACCACGGCCCCCCTGTTTATACAAATTTTTCACAGCAGTCCTTTGCTCTTTAAGAAGTTGAGCGCTACGTCCTCCGGGGACTGGCCTCCCTGATCGACAAGGTAGTTGAGGTCCCGCATGGATTCGTCATCCAGAAGCCCCGTCATCAAGGCAATGACATCCTTGAGCTCCGGGTATTCCAGCAGGACCGATTCGTTGATCATCGGGATGGCATAATAGGAAAGAAGGGCATTTTTGTCGTCCTCAAGGACCTTTAGCTGATAGGTTTTCAGCAGGCCGTCCGTGGCGTAAGCCGTCAGGACGTCGCATTTCTTACTCGCAATGGCCGGGTAGCCCAGCCCGCCCTCCATGGGTGAGGACTCTTTGAATTTCAATTTATCGTAGGCGGCGTATAAGGCGGCAACCCCGTCCTGCCGGTTGTTGAATTCGATGGTAGGCGAAAAAATCAGCTGGCTGCTGGCTTTTTCCAGGTCGGAGATGGTATTCAGACGATATTTGTCGGCCGTCTCCTGACGGACCGCCAGCACGAACGAATTGCTGAACCCGATGGGGTCCAGTACCTCGATGCCCTGCTTGGCCATCAGCTCCTTAACGGTGGTATAAATATGCTGCTTGTCGGTGGACGAGCCCTGTTTGAGCAGGCTGCCGTAAGCGGTGCCGGTGTACTCGATATACATGTCGATATGACGGCTTTTCAGCGCGTTATAGCAGATGTCGGTGCTGCCCAGGTTCAGGTCCCGAACAACCTTGATATCCGTTTTGTCCTCGATCAGATCGGCATAGATATTTCCCAGAATCAGCTGTTCGGTGAAGTTCTTGGAACCGACGTGGATCACCTTCCCTTCGGCCTTATTGATGGGAGCAACCGAACCGATAATGATCGCAACCATAACGGCGAGCGCCGCGGTGGAAACGATCCAGCGCTTTCTCTTGTGGCGCCGGACTTTTTCCTTATTCATATCGACCGTCGGATGAATCAGGTTGACCGGGGTCACGACCTTTTCAAGGAAACCGACGACGAAGTCGACCACCAGAGCCAGAATGCACGCCGGGATGGCGCCGCTTAGAATCAGATAAGTATTGCTGGTCTGGATACCGGAGTAGACCAGATACCCCAGCCCGCCCGCGCCGATAAAGGCTGCGATGGTCACAAAGCCCACCGCGTTGACCGCGGCGATACGGATACCGGCCATAATCACCGGGAGAGCAAGCGGGAGCTGGACCCTTCCCATGACCTGCCCCTGGGTCATACCGATGCCCTTCGCCGCCTCCAGCGTGTCGGGGTCTATATTGTTCAAACCGATACAGGTGTTTTTCACAATTGGCAGCAGAGAATAAATCACCACGCAGAAAATGGCGGGAGCCGTACCGATGCCGAGATACGGAATCAAAAATCCCAGCATGGCAAGGCTGGGGATCGCCTGCACAATATTCGTCATCCCAAGCACCGGCTTTGCAAGCCTTGGCGAATGACTGATGAGAATTCCGACGGGAATACCGATCAAAACCGCGATTCCCACGGACAGAATCGTTAAGTGGATATGGTCGAGCAGCAGGGACAGTACCTGTTCGCGGATGTTCCAGAAGCTCGTAAAAAATTCCGTCATCGTTCACCCTCCGTATCGACAAATTGCTGACTTAAAACAGTCATCAGATTCTTGGATGTAATCAGGCCGATCAAGCGGCTCTCCCCGTCCACAACGGGCACGAAATCCAGCTGGCGCTCACGGATATAAGCAAGAATTTCCAGCAGGTTTTTTTCGGGAGCCGTCGTTGGAAATTCCGTTTTCATGATTTTTTCGACCGGCTGGGTACGGTCGGCCTGTTTCTGAATATCGGTTCCGTACGCGATTCCTACCAGACGCTTTTCCGAATCGGTAACCGGCATCGCGTTGATTTCGTTGGCTCCCAAAAGCTCCGCGCATTCCTCCAGAGCGGTGTCCGGGGTGCAGCTGACGGGATTCGCCATCATAATATCCCTGACGCGTATCAATTCCGGGGTGTTCCAGATTCTCTTCTTCCCCACAAAGCTGGAAATATAGTCATTTGCCGGATTCTTCAATATATTTTCCGGAGTATCGTATTGAATGATGCGCCCTTCGTCAAGAATGCAGATGCGGTCGGCTATTTTGATCGCTTCGTCCATGTCGTGCGTGACAAAGACAACAGTCTTTTTCAGCCGGGTCTGCAGCCCGACAAGCTCGGACTGGAGCTGCGCCCGGGTAATCGGGTCCAGCGCGGAGAACGGCTCGTCCATCAGAACGATTTTCGGATCGGAGGCAAAGGCTCTGGCAACACCGATTCTCTGCAGCTGGCCGCCGCTCAGCTGCGAGGGGTAGCGGTACAGATAAGCCTCCGGGTCCATACCCACGATTCTCATCATCTCGGAAGTGACGTGGTCTCTTTTCTCCGCATTCATTCCTTCTATCTGCAAAATGATCTCTATGTTATCCTTTACCGTCATATGGGGAAAAAGGCCGGTCTTCTGAATGACATAGCCTATTTTCCTGCGCAGTTTCACAGTGTCCAGCTGGGCAATATCCTGATCGTCGATCAGGATCCTCCCGGAAGTGGGGCGTGTCAGTTTATTGATCATTTTCAGCGTTGTGGTTTTCCCGCATCCGCTCGGCCCGACTAGGACGACCATTTCCCCATCCTGAATTTCAAAGTTCAGGCCCTTGATTACTTCCCCCTGTTTAAATGCCTTCGTTACGTTTTCAAATCGGATCATAGGGGCACCTCCTCCACAGATTTTACGATTTGCAAGCGCCAAACGCTTGTCCGCCTTTTCAGTTCCGGCTCAGGCAACGTTCTCTATTCCAGCCGGTCAATCCTCTTGGGAATCATTTTATACAGATCTTCCATCATAAAAATATAAAAACAGCAAATCAGGGAAGGATCAATTCCTATTGTCCCGCCATTTTCATCTCCCTATACTGCGTGTACAAGGTGGTTTTTTATCAAAACATATTGCCGGGATTCCAGAAACCCTCCGGATCATACCGTTTTTTCAGTTCGCGCATCCGCAAAAGCGCGGCGTCATCCGCCGGAATCCAATGCCGTTTAACTTTGCCGACGCCGTTTTCCCTGACAACACAGCCGCCGAAAGCAGCCGCCTCATGCAGAATCCAGCGCATCCATGCCTCGCACTGCCGCTGCTCCGAAGAATCCTTCGGAAAGAGGTTGCAGTGCACATGATTTTCCCCGATATGGCCAAAAATGCAGTGCGCGGGCCTGAGGTCCTTCAGACAGTCCCCATACCACTCCATCACCCGGGTAAACGGCTTTCCGGGAAAGGAAATATCGGTGGAAAGCTTGGTGATTTCCGGATGGTTCCGGTGATTTTCCCCCACCACGAGATTGACCGTTTCCGGAATTGCGTGACGAAAGTCCCGCAGAGACTCGATTTCCTTTTCACCGGATACCGCCCATGCGCGGTCCGGGTCGCTTCCGCACTGCATCGCCCGCTCCATCAGGGCTTCCGCCACAGCCTCGATTTCGGATTCCTCCCCCGCGATTTCCAGATAAATCATCGCGTGAAAGGCCGGATCGACGGGCGGAATACTGTCAAGACTGCTCAGCAGTTCTTTTTTCTGCTCTATGAGCCGGAGGGAATCCCCATCAATATACTCCGCCGCGGTCACCCGCGCTTTTTCCGACCCCACCGGGTCGCTCTGCAGCTCGTCGGCAAAGCGCCACGCGTCGCGCGGTCTTTCAAAAAAGAAGGCGATGCCCCACTGCTCCGCGGGACAGGGCATCAGGCGGAGAGTCAGAGCGGAGAAAATGCCGAGCATCCCCTCGCTGCCGAGAAACGCGTCCAGCTCATCGAGCCGTTCGCCGTTTACTTCCAGAAAATGTTCCCCACGGCGGATATCCCGCACGGTACCGTCGGCCAGAATCACGCGCGCCGCTTCAAAGTACTGCCTGGCGTCCCCGTAAGCATAAGCACAGATTCCGGAAGCCGCCATTGCGGCTGCGCCGCCGACCGTCGCGGTGGCCTCCGTCGGCTCGGGCGGCCAGAAAAGACGGACGGGTCCGCCCAGCCTTGCAATCGCCTGCTTCAGCTCCGACAGGCGCAGACCGGGCTCCACCGTCAGCAGATATTTTCCGTCCGTTTCGGAATATTCCAGTACCCGGCTGCAGTCGGCCACATTCATCAGATGTCCGCTCAGCGGCACTCCGCTGCCGACAATGCCGGTTTTGCCCCCCTGTACCGTCACCGGAATCCGCTGCTCGCGCAGTTCGCCGAGGATCGCACAGATTTCTTCCTCGCTGCGCGGAAACGAAATACTCTGCGCGCCTCCGG
The DNA here is from genome assembly GCF_053840905.1 of Caproiciproducens sp. Classification (NCBI taxonomy): domain Bacteria; kingdom Bacillati; phylum Bacillota; class Clostridia; order Eubacteriales; family Acutalibacteraceae; genus Caproiciproducens; species Caproiciproducens sp. The sequence continues at coordinate 193,657 of NZ_JBNLXQ010000005.1, read as the reverse complement.
AAAACTGGGACTCATCGCGAATATATTCCGTATACGATTCGTCCATAGGAAAAATTGGACGGCTGTTCATGAAATCATACCCCACTATCAGATTATAATCATTCTTGGTTCTTTCGGGTTGCTTTTAAAGGCTTTTCGGAAATCTCGCTGAGATGTTGTAAGACCCTATGCCAGTCGTCCACGATCGCAACGTTGGATTTTCGGTGAATCGGCGCCCGCGGGTCCGAATTGACGGAAACGATAAACCCGCTTTTTTCAATTCCGGCATAAAAGGCCGGCGCGCCCGAAACACCCGCAGCAATACAGATTTCCGGCTTTGTCATGACACCCGAAACGCCGATCAGGCGGCTCATGGGCGCCCACGCGCTCATGGCGACCGGGCGGCTGACCCCGAATTCAGCCCCTATCTTTTCCGCGGCCTGCGCCATGGCCTCGACGCCCTCCCGGCTTTTTGCCCCCCATCCGGCGGCAAGAATAAACGGCGCGGTTTCCAGATTTTTTTCCTCTTTTCCGGGAATAAAAGCATAGTCCTCGGAGAAGCCGTTTTCCGGGCCTTCCCGGACCGTTCGCTCCTCTACGGCCACGGCGGACCGGCCGTTCCCTTTCGCCGGTTCGGCACAGGACCGGGAAACGGAAAGGCAGTACGGCGCTTTCTTCAGCGCAAATTCCGCCTCCATATGCCCTCCGTATACGGATTTGGTGACGGTAATCTCCTCCCCGGCGCACTGCACACCGTCGACCGCCGCCATAAACGTGCCCCCGCAGCGCTGCCCCATCCGCACCGCCAGCTCCGACCCAAAGCAGTTCCCGGCAAACAGATAGACTGCTGTTTCCCCGCTGCCTCCCAGCTCGGCAAGCTGATTCAGCATGGTTTCCGTCCGCGCCTGCGGAAGGCCGATCAACACGGCTTTTGGCACCGGGACCGCGCAAAGCAGTTCCTCACGATCGGCTTCTTCCCTGTGAAACACAACGGCCATGTCCGCCTCGATTCCATTTGTGCGCTGCTCTAGGAATCCTGCAAGCAGCCGGCACTGGTCCGGGTAATCGTTCGTGCAGGCGTTCAGCACCAGTATTCCTTTCATAAGCGATTCAGCCTGCCTTTCAGATAGTCTCGGTACAGAATTTCCGCCTTTTCCTCCGGCGTATCCGCCTCGATCAGGACGCCTTCCCGCTCCTTCCGGATGGGAACCAGCGAACGCAGCTCCGCGTTGGGGCTGGACAGCAGGGCTTCCGCTCCCGGAAAATCCGACAGCTTCAGCAGGGTAATGGGCTTCTTCCCGTAGGCCATCTTGTCCTTCAGCGTCGGAACGCGCAGATAGGTACACGGAGCGTCGCCGATGCTCAGAACGCAGGGCGCGGAAACCGTCTGTACCGACGTTCCCCCGTCAACCGCGCCGGTAACGCGCAGGCGGTGTTCGTCCGCCGGCTCCAGCGCAGTCACCTGTGTTACGCAAGGCCACCCCAGCAATTCCGCTGTCAGCAGAGGTGTGCAGGCGTTGTCGCCGACCTGTGTCTGCTGGCCCATCAGAATAAAATCAGGATGCGCCTGTGTCTGCGCAAAGTCCGCGATGAGCCGGGCGACCACCTCGGGCCGGAACCGTAAATCCGCGTCCCCGGGGTCGACCCGGACAAGCTCGTCGAATTTCAGCGCGGCCAGCGTTTTCAAAAACCGGTCGCTGGGCATTCCGCCGACGGTCAGCGCACACCGGTAAAAGCAAAAAGAGCCTGCAGCTCCGTTGTCGGATAGCTTCAGGCTCATTTCCAGCGCACTTTCATCAAAGCTATTCCAGTCCAGCGGCGTGAACGACGTATCAACTTTTAAATCGGGCTGGAGAGCCCAATCCTCTTCGGAAAGGGCCTCCAGATCCGGGGTAATGGAAAAAGGAAGTAAGAGTTTCATCATTTTCTGAGTGGAATCAGCGTTCCCATATTCATGATGCCGTTGGGGTCGAACGCCTTCTTGAGGGTATCCAGCATATAGAAGGAAGAACCGTACTCTTCATGAACATAGCGCGCTCTGGCTTTGCCGAGGCCATGGTGGTGAGCGATGGACCCGCCGTACTGAACGACCTGTTCGCAGATGATCCGGTTGATGAGGTTGTGGTATTTGTTGATCTCCTCTTCCGGCGGGCAGTCGACGATATTGTAATAGTAAACGAAGTACATATTGGTGCCGTTGATATAGCTGTGGGAGGAGTGGCCGCCGATCAGCGTGATGTCCGGCACTTCTTCCATAATGCGCCTGCGGGCGGTGTCATAGATTTCATAAATGCAGTCCCAGCAGCCGGAAACCTCTGTGGTGATACCGATGTTCTGTGTCGCCTTGATTTCCTCGCGCTCCTGTGCGATCTGCTCCGGGCCCCAGTTCAGGTGGCTGAACCACTTCTCAATATATTTCGGGTCGACTGCTTCGCACTCGTCATATCGTGCGACGATTTCCTTGATACCGGCTGCCGTGGCCTCGGCGATCGCCGCAGGGCCTTCCGTCGTAAAGATCAGCACGCATTTTCCGGGAGCGGCGAAATGAGAGAAGCTCATGGCGCCGTCGGCGGGGTCGTACAGACGGGCGATGGACGGCTTGTAGCCTTCCACCATCACTTCACGAAGCACTTCAAAGCCGGTTTTCATGTTGTCCAGCGTGTAACCCATAAATTGATTGTTTTCCGGACGGTACTTGAATATTTTGACGGTCACTTCCGTAATGTAGCACAGGGCGCCTTCGTTGCCGATGATGATATTTCTGATATCCGGACCGACGGAGCGGCGCGGAACGTTCTTGATGCGGCAGATTTTTCCGTTGGGAAAAACCGCTTCCAGGCCGACGACCATGTCTTCGATGCCGCCGTACAGAGTGGAGAACTGGCCGATGCTGCGGGTGGCTACCAGGCCGCCCATCTGTGCCAGAGGCTTGGACTGCGGGGAATGTCCGGTGGTATAGCCCTGCTCACGGAGCATATCGTCCAGGTCCTGTAAGGGAACGCCGCACTGGCAGGTAACCTGCATATTGTATTGATCCACCTTCAGGACCTTATTCATCTGGGAACCGTCGACAACAACCGAGTTTTCCAAAGCTGTTTCCAGCCCGCCCTCGATTGCGGAATGACCGGTACGCGGCACAATATTAATCTGATATTCATTTGCGAATTTCAGCACATCAGCGACCTCTTCCGTGCTGTGTACATAAACAACTGCCGCGGGGATCGGCTGTGTATATACTTCGCAGACCTGTTCATATTTTCTGTAACGATCAAGGCTGCTTTCTTTCAGAACCTGTTCATCCGTGATTACGTTTTCTTTTCCAAGAATTCGGATCAGGCCTTCCACGATGCTTTGTCTTTCAATTAGTGCCATGCTGTTTACTCCTTTTCTTCATCTCATTTTGACCAATAAAAAAAGAGAAAGCAACTTTCAAATGGGTATACGCCCATTAAAAAGTTACTTTCTCTTACTCTCTTTGGTAACTGACTTCAGTATAACGGCTGGTACTTTATTTGTCAATTGTTTAATTTGACCAGTTCTGCTGAATTTTATTTAGCGTTTTTGTTTAATGACAACTCGCAATATTTGCTGTATACTGTCATCAGTTACTATCAGAGAGATTGAGAGATTGAGTAACTTCAACCGATCCGCCGTCCATGCGGATGGGTTGAAGTTACTCTTTTTTTTCTCTAAAATTATTGTGCACAGATAATTTCAGGGCGTCTCTCGTCATCCTGCAGCTAAACAAAAAAGAGGAGGAAATGTTAAATGAACAAAGCATTTATCAAAAAATACGGCACTCTCCTGCTGCTTGCCGCAGGTGCAGGCATCATTTTCCAGTTACCGTACATCCGTGAAACCTTCTATGTTCAGATTCAAAACGCAATGCAGCTTACCAACGAACAGATGGGGCTTCTGTCGTCCGGTTATGCTTCAATGGCCCTGTTATCCTATTTCGTCGGCGGTATGATCGCCGATAAATTTTCCGCAAGGAAACTGCTGACCTTTTCATTCATCACAACCGGTATTTTGGGACTCTGGTTCTCCATGTTCCCCGGCTACAACGTCTGCCGCATCATCTTTGTTCTGATGGGTATTTCCACCATTATTACATACTGGTCGGCGTGCATCAAAGCGACCCGTATGCTCGGTTCCAGCGAGGAGCAGGGCCGCTTGTTCGGCCTTCAGGAAGGCCTTCGCGGCATTATGAACGCTCTGTTGGTATTCGGTATGATGGCGGCCTACAATCATTTTGCAGATAAGGTTCTGGGCGCACAGTGGGCCATCCGTGTCTGCGCGATTGTCGTTATTATTATCGGTGTCCTCAACTGGTTCTTTATTGAAGACACAAAAAGAGAAGAAAACTCCGAGGGCATCCTCGACATTGCAAAAGGCATGCTGCACGCCATGAAGCTGCCGCGCGTATGGGTTATCTGCGCGATCGTCTTTACCGCATACAGCATTTATGGGATGCTGGGCTACCTGAACACCTACTGTGTGAAGGTTTACGGCGCTCCGGAATCCGTGGGCACAACGCTCGGCGCCTTCCGCTACGTCATTCAGGCCATTGGCGGCGTCCTCGGCGGATTCCTGGCTGATAAGATCGGCTCCCGTATCAAGGTCATCATCGGTTCTGCCGTACTGTTCATCGCATCCTTCCTCGGATTCCTGGTCCTGCCGGAATCTGCCGCGGTGCTGAACGTCGTTATTGTCAACTTCATCTTCGGCCTGTTCATCATCTATGTTGTACGTTCCATGTACTTCGCCATCATCGACGACGCACATCTTCCGGTCAATTCCACCGGCCGTGTTTCCGGCTTCGTATCCTTCCTGGGCTATTCCCCCGACATTTTCATGTACACCATGATCGGCAGCTGGATGGACGCGAACCCCGGCAAAGCGGGCTATAACATGATGTTTGTCTATGCCCTGGTAATGGCCGCTCTTTGCTGTGTCTTTGCTTTCGTTCTGTTCCGGATTGTCAAAAAGGACGAAAAGAAAGCGGGCAGCACCGAGACTGCCTGAGCTTGATAAAAACTCTGTTTAACCCTTGCTCAACAAATGCTCCGAAAAAAGGGGGCCTGCCGCTGTGTTTGGCGGCAGGCCCCCTTCTGCTATTAATGATTCCTATCAAAAAACCATTTTCTTGCTTCTTTTGATTTTACGCCTTGCCATGATTTTACAAATCTGCTATAATAATTTCGTTAAAAATATGTTGTGTGGCCCGGTAGTTAGACAAGACTAACTTGTTTGAAGGCAACATGAAATGAAACAGATAAAGGAGACGAACAAGAATGGCAACAAGAAGAGGCCCCCGTTTCAAGGAATGCAGACATTTGGGGGTAAATATCTGCGGACACCCAAAAGCGATGAAGAGGGCAAACGCACCGGCCTTCAGTAAGAGAAGGAAGGTTTCGGAATACGGCCTGCAGCTGATCGAAAAGCAAAAAGTCAAGGCATACTACGGAATTCTGGAAAAACAGATGATGCGTTATTATTCCGCGGCGGAAAGGGCTCCGGGAAAAACGGGCGACGCCCTACTGCAAACGCTGGAACGCCGTCTGGACAATATGGTATACCGGATCGGCTTCGCCAATTCCATCCGTCTGGCGCGCCAGCAGGTAACGCACGGCCATATTCTGGTAAACGGCCAAAAAATCACAATCCCATCCTATACGATCCAACCGGGCGACGTGGTTTCCCTTCGTGAGAAATCCAGAAGCAACGAAGCGTTCCGCGCTAATTTTCTGGAGGGAAAGGGATTTGCCGTGCCTTATGTGACACGGGATTTCAACGCTTTCAGCGGCACGCTTCTCCGCCTGCCCCTCCGGGACGAAATCCCCGTGGAAATCGACGATCAGCTGGTCGTCGAGCACTACTCGAGGTAACCGCCATGCCCGGCCCGTCCTGCAAATATCGGCAGCCCGGCTATTGGGAATGGACTTTAGGAAAACAGGACGTGTGGAACGACCTGTTCGTTCCGCCGGAGCAGCTGGAAACTTCCGTTTTTATCAATGCCTGTGCGGTGGACGGACAGCGTCTCCTGCTGGACAGCAACTGGGCTTGCCATCCCGGTATCGAATCGGTGCTGGGTTTTGTGCAGTACGTCTTTCTCCCCACCGTATGTTACTATGTTCTTCATCCCGAAAACGGTCGGCTGATGACCCCGGTCCAGTCTCCCCCGGAGCTTCTGGAAACAATCCGAAGGTCCGACTCTCCGCACCGGCTGGCCATGAGCGGTTTTGTCTATGAACTGAGCGCCGTATGGCGCCGTTCCGCGGAAACGCAGTGGGCTACCCTGAGCAGCTTCTGTGACCGTTTCAACCGCTACTGGGAATGCCAGGACGTCCTGTTCAGCCTGAACGTTTTCCCCAACGTGGAAAAGGTTGTTTTTTATCTGAAAGAGCAGGTCTGGTGTGAAGAACTGTTTCAGGAGGAATTCGGATACACCTATTCCCAATTGGATGAATTATGCCGCCGGTTCGAAACGGAGCCGTTTGCGAAATATCTGTTTCTTAACTGGCTCAATACCAGGGCCGGCTGTCTGGTTTGAAGAAGGCCCGCGGCGAATTCAAAAAGCGAACTGCCAATAGAATGATTCTCAATAAAAGGCTGCCGCCAAACGATGATTATCGTTTGGCGGCAGCCTTTTATAATTAGATTATTCTTTTATAATACACCCATATACGGGTGTAACCCTTCGTCTGCGGATATTTTCGTGATACGCCAAAAGTCGCCGTCTTTGACGACCGTCAGCGCAGCGTTATAGTCCCCGGCGGGACCGCTCGATGTTGCCGTGGAAAAAGAAAGCTGAATCGCATATTGATCGCTTCCCGCCTGCGTTTGGTTGGTGATTTTATAGCTTTCTATCCAGGGACTGGACATTCCCGTTACCCAATTGGGATTGTATTGGCCGAGCTGTTTGACATACTCTTTTTTGAGTTTGGAATCCATTACGGAATATTGCATCGCCCCGCTTCTGCTTTTCAGACCGTCAGCCCATACCACGGCGGCTGCTTCCGGCGCGCATACCCCTACCCGGTCCATTGCATCCATCAAAAGCCCGGTCCTTACTTCGTATTGATCCACCTCGGCCACCGCTGCCGCAACGCTGATATATTTGCAGTGAAAGAAGTACCCCGCCGTATTAAAAAGCGCCGCAACCAGCAAACAAACGACAACTACAAGCCCAACGAACCTTTTTACCTGCTTTGAGAAAAGCAGTTTCATGCAAACTCCCCCTATCAAGCATTTCTATAAAATCTATGACGGGTAATGGAGAAATAGGCAAATTTCCGCTGTTGGTCAATGATTAATATTCTGCGTTAGTTCAAATCCGGCGGTCTTGCCGCCTTAATCCTAATTAAAAATCCCTCCCAGCCGCCCAAAAGCAGTTGAGAGGGTGTCCCAAATTGTGAATTGAGCTAATTATTGTATTATAGATTCGTGCACAAACCTATCCCCCATAATTATAAAAGCTCAATTTTAATTGTATTATAGCAGAATGGTTAATGATTTTCAAGAAAAAAACTTACCAATTAATTCGGCGTGGATTTGTCTATGAAGCTGTTAACAGAAGCATCCCGGCTATTCGGGAAGAATATTATTGTACAATCAGGAAAAAGTGAAGTATAATAACATAAAGCAGGTGATATTATGAAGGGAAAAATAATTCGGAACTTAACGGATTATAACGGAAAACCGGTTTGGGTGGAATTTGAAAACCCGGACGCATGCAGCTGTGCAAACTGCGGAGCTTGCCGGTCAAGCGATGCCGAAGCGCATCTTTACACCAGCGGCGTATATCGTGCCGAGGGTCATTTTCTCGTTTCGCTTACGAACGAAGAACATCGTTTTCATGAGTTTACGCCGCGTATCCTCGCCATTTACGAGTGGCAGGAATAGAGAACGGCTATCGGACATCATCCCACATAAATTTTAACTTCTCAGAAATAATAGTAAAAATAAAATCTGCAGGAGTTAGTTTATGGGGATTGTAAATATGAATAATAAAAATCAAACCTGCATTGACCAATGCAACAAATGCGCACAGGCGTGTTTGGAATGTATGAAAATGTGCCTTGACGAACCCGACGCAGCAAACAGGAAAAAGTGCATTGCCAAGCTTCATGAATGTGCTTGTATCTGTAGGGAAGCATCCTCCTTTATGGCGGTGGATTCCTGCCATGCGATGGAATTATGCAAACTATGCGCGACGATTTGCAATGAGTGCGCTCAGGAATGCGGAGCATTTAAAGACGACCACTGTGCGAAATGCGCCGCAGAATGTAAAAAATGCGTGCGGGAATGTCAGTCCATGCAGTAATCGACGGCGGGATTTGTATTCAATATTGCTTTTCATATTGACATTTTTCATTGGATTTGCTATTCTAGGAAAAGCTTTATAGGGTTCCGCAGTTAACAGCTGGTCTGCACCGAGATAAAGCGCGCAGGATACTGCGTTCACGGAAGGACAAAAGCCTGGGAGATATTTTTATATCTTCCATGGCTTTTTATTTTTTGTACATTTTTAAAAGGAGTGAAAAACATGCATTGGTTACTGTTGGCAATAGCAGGGATTTTCGAGACATGTTGGGCTGTCAGCCTGAAATATTCACAGGGCTTCACAAAGCCTGTTCCGAGTGTGATAACGGTGGCAGGGATGATCGCAAGCTTTTATTTTTTATCTCTGTCTTTAAAAAATCTGCCCCTCGGGACGGCTTACGCCGTATGGACCGGAATCGGTACGGCGGGAACGCTTATTTTAGGGATCGTTCTCTTCCATGAACAAATCAGCATCCCCCAAATTTTCTGCGTTGCTCTTATCATAGCGGGAATTATCGGCTTAAAATTGCTTTCCCCTCAATAATGCGTCAGCGGCTTGTTTCCGGGGCGGCGGTTCCTGGCCTAGAATTTTAAAACCGTACTATACTGCATACAGACATAAGGGGACTTGACGGGAAGAGTATAATAATTCCATACAATGAAATATTTGAAAGGATGACCCCTTATGAACGTAATCGCTGCGAATGGAAGTCCTAGAAAGAAGTGGAATACGGCTACCCTGCTGCAAAACGCGCTGGACGGCGCGGAATCGGTGGGGGCACAGACCGAAATGATCCACCTGTACGACCTGCAATACAGAGGCTGCATCAGTTGTTTCGCATGTAAAAGAAAAGGCGGGGCACTGGGCCGCTGTGCAATGCGGGACGATCTGACCGACGTACTTGAAAAGATCATCCACTGTGATGTACTCCTGCTTGGTACACCGATCTATTTTGCGAATATAACGGGTGAAATGCTCTCGTTTCTCGAACGTCTGCTGTTCTCTGCCATGACTTACAATACCGGGCATCCCTCCACCTTTCAGGGAAAACTGTCATCAGGCTTTATCTACACAATGAATGTCCCGAAAGACGCTATGGAAAAGCTTGGCTACAACGTACTGTTCGACCGTTATAAAGCTCTGCTGGAACGGTTGGGCGGACCATCCGAATTTATCGCCAGCAATGACACCTATCAGTTTAATGACTATTCCAAATACGAGGCGTCCATGTTCAGCGAGGAACACAAAGCCCGCGTAAAAGCGGAGCAGTTTCCAATTGACTGCCGGAAAGCATTTGAAATGGGAGCCCGTCTTGCAGGCAAATGACGTAAGGGAGGCCATCGTCGCCGGTAAGATCATCTTTTGAATAATATTTGCGGCTCTCGCTTCACAGTGAGAGCCGTTTTTGATAAAACCCAGGCGATTGGACAGGCTAATTTCCGAAAGGAGATTGAATTGATGAAAGAAAAATTGCTTGTGCCTGATCCGGACTCGGTTTCTCCCGCACAGATTCCAACCGTTCCAGCTCCGGTACCAATCCTAATGCCGATTCCCAGAGAGGATAAGGAAACTGCGAAACCTGCTCAAAACGGAAGCAGGAAAGACAGCGACCCATCCATGTAATTCTCTTGCCGTCCTCAACGGGCGGCATTTTTGCACCCGGAGAGCCACTCTCCAGATAAATGGTTTTCCGTGCAGCCGAAATGGTATCGGAACAGGATACATTGGATCGATTCTGTCGGGAAAACAGAGGGCTTTCATGGATCAGCCTGCTGAGGACGCGCTTGACGGCCGTACGGCAGAAATGATAAATTCCTGCGGGCCCATGAATCCGGGGGCAATTTCATATTTGTCGAACACAACGACCGCCTTTCCATCCGCGTTAACATAAAACTTCTGGTCCTGACGAATGCCCTGAAACCCATCGGACCCGGTAAAATACATCCAGTCGCTATGCTGTGCGGTGCGTTCCTTCATTTGCTTACGGATACTGTCATCCACCACGGTTTTGTAATCCCTGCCGAGCAGATTTTCGAGTGTCAATGCGGCCCCGGTGTTAGGGTCCAGGTTGTAAAAAACCTGTTCCAGCGAAGATTGTGCTCTATCCCATGTGATGTCCAATACAAAGGAGAGCATTTTGGTATTATTGCATTTTATAGAATATGTGATGGATGATTTGGCGGGAATGTAATCTTCCGCCTTGCCTCCTGTCTGAAGGAAGGCTTCGCGTTCCTGCTCGCTTCTCTCTTCCAGCATTTTCTGCGCCGTCTCTACCTTCGTCTGAATGAGGAGATTGATTTGATTCTGATTGGCGTTATTTTTCAGTCCGGAAATTTTGGGCTCCCTGACGGTAAGAGTCTGACCTGGATCCTGCTTGAAATCCTCGCGAAACGTAAAGACTTGGGCAATGTCGCCCACCACCGGGACTCCGTGAGTCGAACGGGCAAACACCGGGCTGCTGTTAAGCAAAATAACAAACACTGCGAACATGCTCGCCGCAGACACCGCTATCCACCGCAAAACGCGCATTTCCCTGGCAGTTTCCGGGCGGAACGAGCGGTATGCAGCTGCAATTCTGTCCTGCAGCTCCGCCGGGGTTGGAATTTCACGGTAGTAGCCTTTTGACTCTCTGAGATAATCTTCCAGCAACATAAGAGACCCTCCTTATAGGTATTTTCTAATCTGGTCCAAGCCACGCCGCAGCCGGGATTTCACCGTATTCAATGGCGTATGCGTAATTTTCGCGATGTCTTCCAACCGCATATCTTCATAATACCGAAGGATTATGACGGCTTTCAGTTCTGGATTCAACGCCTGTACGGCCCTGTAAACATCCAGCGCCTCGGTGACTTCCGCCGTTCTGTCCTGTAATGGTACTTCGTCCTGCTCAGAAAGCGATACCGTACGCCTGTTCTTCCGATACCAGCTGACACTCTCATTTACCAGTATGCGGAAAACCCAGTTCTTCATTTTACAGGGATCCCGCAACGTATGCGCCTTTTCCAAAGCGTGCACCACCGTTTCCTGAATGACGTCCAGCGCCGCTTCCCTGCTCTTCGTATAACTGTAAGCCAAGCGATACATGCTTTCTTTGTTCTTTTCGATACATTCCTTTAAATCGTCCGGTATTTGTTTGCGCATCGTTTTTCTCCCGCTTTCCCATCTGTTCGGTCTCGTTAATAAAGACGCACCAGCAATGCAAAAAGTTCTCGATACCGAAACTTTTTTTACCTCTTTATGCTGCAATAAACGGTCAGAAGGGCCTACCCTGTAAATTTAAAAAAGCCCACCGGTTTGTCCGATGAAGCTTTCTCTTTGTCTGTGAGGCTGGTGGTCCGACTTCTTGGCCATAGCTGTTTGGTCTTCCGGAAAATTAATCTAAATATAAGGAGTTCCTGAAATGTGGAGTCAAACCAAAAAGAAATTGGAAAATTCCACTTGTGATTCGCTGAAAGATAGAGTAAAGTTTTTCAGTTCGAACTACCGTATGCATGATGGTATCGGCAGAACTTATATTGCCGTTGACGGAGTCGAAGTCTATAATATGTGCACGCTAAAGCAAGACTATTACAGGCACCCGAAGCCGGGATGTTACTCGCAGGTCGAGAAGCCCATTGAAGCTTTTATACAAAAAAAGAGACCCGGAAAACCAACATTCATGCGGCTTTCCGGGTTTTTATTGGTGCGCGAGATGGGACTTGAACCCATACGTCATACAACACACGCCCCTCAAACGTGCCTGTCTGCCAGTTCCAGCACTCGCGCGACTCAGCGAGAGTTATTATATCATTCTATTCATCCCATTGTCAACCCCAAATTACGAATTTTTAAAAAGTTTGTCAATTAAACTGCAAAATTCGTCGTAAGTCATAATGCTGTTCAGAACGCCAACCATCGAATTTACCGCCAGATGCTCCGGCAATGCCAGCTCTTTTAAAAATGTCCTTCTTTTCTGCGCGCTGTTTTCCCCACCGGACAGGCCGGCAAGATAAAGGTCCGTTTTGGCAATCTTCCGTCCCGCGGGAGCTTCGTCCTCGCTGCAGGTGACACCCGCGCGCCGCAGGGCGTCAACGATTGCCTGCACAGGCACCCCTTCCACCCCGAGCTTTCCTTCCTTGGAGGGTTTATCCTTGCGGCCCTCTTTCCCGAAAATATCGGGAATATAGGCATGCTTGATTTTATCCGGGCTGACCGCGCCGGAAAGGTAGTTCCGGATGAGAAATCCGGCGGAATCGCTGTCCGTCAAAACCAAAATTCCGCGGTTGTCCGCCAGCCGGCGAATCATTTCCATTTGTTCTTTATCGCGGAAAATCCGGAATCCCCGCGTCTCTATAATTAAACCGTCAATGATCGAGGAAAGCTTGATCTTATCGTATTTCCCCTCTACTATGACCGCTTCCTTTATTTTAATCAAGCCGTTTTCTCCCTTTCCGCTATGAGTAAAAGCTGCGCGATCAGCTTTTCCATAATGATGCGCCGGTCGCCGCGCGCGCTTTTCAGCGCGGTATCCGCCCCCAGAAGCGCCTGAAGACTCTGGCGCAGCATGGGCGTGGTCAGTTTCTTCGCGTCCCGCTCCGCGTTGGCGAGCCTGAATTCCTTGCGGGCATAGTCAAAGTGCTTTGCGGGCTCCGACGCGGTGAATCCGCTCTGAATGGAAGCCCTGACGCGGTACATGTCGATATACGCGGAGGAAAGCACCGCCAGAACGGAAACGGGCTCCTCATTCTGATAAAACAGGAGGTCCAGAATCCCGTAGGCTTTGTCGTACTGGCCCGCGATAACCGCCTTGGACAGATCGTATACCCGGGTTTCCAGATTCTTCACCACCAGCGCGTCAATCGTCTGCGCGGTGATCGCGCCTTCCTTTACAAAAGCGCATAGCTTTTCCAGCTCGTTGAACAGCGTCTGCAGGTCGTTTCCGCAGTAACCGACAATACGCCCGGCGTTCTGCCTCGAGAGCTCACAGCCCCGTTTTGCCGCCGCTGCGCACAGGGCTTTTTCAAGGTCCGGTCCGGAGCGTTTTTTCAGGTGAACCGTCACGCCCGCCTGATTGACCGTATCCATCAGCTTTTTCCATTTTTTATCTTTTTTATAATCGATTTCCATGGAAGGCAGATAAAGCACCAGCACGGTTGTGTCCGGAACGCTTTTCAGAAGCTCGTCCAGCTTGGCCGCTTCCTGCGCGCGCAGGCCTTCCACATCCAGGTCGGAGACCGCCACACATTTGCGCTCCGCCATGAAAGGGAGCGCTTCCACCGCCGCCGCGATCTGATCAATCGTGGCGGAATCGTCAAAGCGCTGAAAATTAAAATCTAAAAACGCGGTTCCCGCGGCTTTGGCGATCAGCTTTTTCGCATAGAATCCGACCAGATACTTTTCTTCTCCGTGCAGAAAATAGAGGTTTGCAAAATCCGCTTTTTCAATTTGTTTTTTCAGTTCCGCCTCGGTAATTTCGGGCATATTACTCCCTCCTTAATTGTAAAGTCCCGTCATCCTTTATCTGCAGCACAATATTTCCGGCGCCGCCTGTCACGATCGGGTTCAGCTTTTTTATCTGTGAAACGTCCTGCCTCATCGTTTCCCCATCCGCAGAAAGGATGGTAAACAGGGGATGAAGCAGGTCTGCGTTTTTCGGAACGGAATCCGCCGCCGCAAAATAGGAAGTAAGCCATTCCTCCGGCAGGCCGTCAAGCTTTGCCCCGGCGGGGCAGACCAGAACCGACACGCCGCCGGCCGTAATCCTTGCCGCGGCAGCGGTGCCGTCAAACCGCACCTGCACCTCCGTATTCTCCCACAATTTCGTGTCGGCAAAAAGATCGTATGGAGCCACGCTGCCCGCTTGCGTAACCGCCTTACGGATATACGTATCGACCATCCCGTCCTTCGGGATCACAAGCTTGTCCGGCGTAAACGCAGTCATCAGCTCCGCCGCGTTTTTTGCTTCCTCCGCCGTCAGGGTCAGCGGCTGAAGGACATCCAGCTTCGTTACCCCCTGGCTGCGCAGATAACTGCCGACGGTTTCGGAGCGAAAGTCCCCGCAGCCGATCACCGCCGCGCGGCCGTTGCGCGTAAGAACGACGGACCCGGCGCCGTCCAGAACGGCAAGGCGCGTCACGTTGCGCATGGAAAGCTGATAGGAAAAAATACCGGTCAGAAGCAACGTCAGCGAAAGCAGCGCGGTGACCCGGAACAGCTTCCGGCTTTTCATCATCAGGACGGTCGCGGCAATCAAAAGAACCGTACCGGAGAGCCAGACCGTCACAAAGCCGTAAGACGCCGAAACAGAGGCGAACGGAGTTTGCGCGAGCCAGTGCGCGCAGGCAAGCATATATTTCGCCAGCAGCCCCGAAACCAGCGCAAACGGCATGGCAAGGAAGGACTGCGGAGCAATCAGATTGATTACGGCGGCAATAGCCGCAAAATTCATCATCAGCGTAGAAGGGACCAGCTCCAGAAGATTGGCAATCGGCGCGGCAAGCGAAACACTTTGAAAAGAAAGGATGACGATCGGCAGCGTAAAGAGCACCGCCCATACGGTAGTCCCCAGAATTCCGTTGACCCCGCGCACAAGGGGGCCGATCTTCTTTATTTTATCATATTTCCGGTTCAAATAGCCAGCCGTCTGTCCGGAAAATAAAATCAGCCCCAGTGTTGCGGAAAACGAGAGCAGCAAGCCCACATCCGCGGCGGCGTACGGGTTCGACCAGCCGATCAGCAGGACGGAAATGCTCAGGGAATTCAGCGAATCCGGGTGACGGGACAAAAGCATACCCGAAAGGTAGATCAGGCACATCACCCCACTGCGCGTAACGGATGGGACAAAGCAGGTAACTGCCATAAAGCAGACGACGCCGACACCGGCCAGAGCCGCCGCGGGCCTCTTCGGCACCCTGAAAAACAGGAGCAGCATCAGGATCAGTTCCGCCATCGTCGTCATGTGCAGCCCGGAAACAGATAAAATATGGGAAACGCCGATGGCCCGGAAGTCGGAGGTCACCTGCGGGGAAAGGCTGGTCTGATCGCCGAAAAGGACCCCGTTGACCAGCTTGGCCTCGTTGGAAGGCAGCATGGAGCGGATGGATTTCAGCAATGCGGACCGAAGCTTCAGCGCGTAATAGTACGGCGGCTTTCGCGTAGGGGGGCTCACCCGCACGTTTTCATATTCATAAAGGTAGGAAAACAGGGTGATTCCCTTGGAAGCGTAGTAGGAGCGCGAGGAATAGCCCTCTCCGCCCGAAGGCAGGAACAGATGTACCTTCCCTTTCACATGGGAATACGGTTCCACGTTCAGAGCGCCCTGTGACGAAATCCGTATTTTCAGCGGCCTGGGAGCATCTTTCAGAGAGATGTCGTTGACTTCCACAATATAATAAAACCGGTTGTACGCCTGATAAGGAAGCTCACAGACAGTGCCGTCGATCACGGCATCCCGACCGGCAAGCAGCTCCGCCGGTTCCACCTGGGACTGACGATACGCGTAAAAACCACCGAATGCCAGCGACACCGTAAGCAAAGCGGCGGGAAACACGCCGACAGCACGCGTTTTCGGCGCCAGCGCGGTAATCAGGAACCCCGCAAGGGCGGCACAGGCAAGAAGCAGCGATAGCTCCGGGCCAAAATAAACAGCGGCCGCCAGTGTCAGCAGATAACAAAAACCCACCAGCACAAGCGGCCGCTTCATCATAACTCCCCCGAAATGAAAATGTCCGGATTATTTAAAAAACAACGGCAGAGGCTCCAGATAAATAATATCGTCCCTGTCCTTGGCGTCGCCCTCGGCGAGCACACAGGCGCGGCCGACAATCTTGCCGCCGAACTGCCTGACAAGATCCTCCATTGCCGCAAGGGATTCTCCCGTGCTGATCACGTCGTCCACAATCAGGACGCGCTTGCCGTTCAGTCCCTTATAATCGTCTTCCGCAAGATAAAGCTTCTGCACATGATCCGTGGTGATGGATTTCACCTCTACGTGAATGGGGTTGCGCATATACGCTTTTACGCTTTTGCGCGCGACAATGTAACGGCGGCAGCCCTGGCGGGCCATTTCATAGCAGAGCGGGATTCCCTTCGTTTCCGCCGTGACGACGACGTCATGCTCCGGGCATTTCTCGAGAAGCGCGGACGCCGTTTTCTCCGTGATCTCCACGTCGCCGAGCATCACAAAGCCCGCGATGTCAAGCGTATCGCTGATCGGACAAATCGGCAATTCGCGCTCGCAGCCCGCGATTGTCATCTTGTAATATTCACCCATTATTATTCGACCTTTCCGATTGAAATAAAACGCTGTTTATCAGCCCGGAGGCCACTTCATGGAACGGCCCCCAAGCAGATGGAAATGCAGGTGCGGCACACTCTGGCCGCCGTCCTTTCCCACATTGCTGACAACACGAAACCCTTTTTCCAGATTGTTTTCCTTTGCGAGCTTCGCCGCCACTTCAAAAATATGGGCGACGATCGCGCTGTTTTTCTCCGTGATATCTTCCACAGACTGAATATGTTCTTTTGGAATAATCAGAATGTGCACAGGCGCCTGGGGATCCAGATCGTAAAACGCCAGCACACGGTCATCCTCATACGCCTTTTTACTGGGAATTTCGCCGTTCGCTATTTTGCAAAACACGCAGTCCACGCCGAGACCTCCTTTGTTCTAACAATGCAACGCTATTATTATAGTATCATTTGAGCATATTGGCAACAATTTTCTCAACTTCCGCCAGAGCGCCGTCCAGCTTTGACAAATCCTTCGCGCCGGCCATGGCGCTGTCCGCCCTGCCGCCGCCGTTGCCGCCCGCAAGCTGTGCGACCGCGCGCACGATCTGACCGGCGTTGACACCCTTCGCCAGCGCTTCCTTAGCAACACACGCGGCGATGTTGGCCTTTCCGTCCCGGGTCCCGGCAAACACGGCAACCATGTCCGGGGCATGGTCGCGCGCTTTGTCGCAGAGGGCGCGCAGCGCGTCCGGCTCCGTTCCGGGGAATACGGCGGTGATGACCTGAACGCCGCCCACCTGCTTCGCGCCGGCAATCAGGCTGTCGATCTGAATTCCCGCCAGCTTGGAGTTGAGCGCCTCTATGGTCCTGTCCTTTTCCTTCAGCTCCGCGGAAAGCTGGGCCGCTTTCTGCACCAGCTCGGAGGAATTGTTCAGCTTCAGCGCGGCGGCCGCCTCGTCCATCTCGCCGATGGTACGGTTCAGCAAATCGAGCACGCCCGTGCCGGTCACACCCTCGATCCGGCGCACGCCGGCGGCGACGGAGCTTTCCGACAGGATTTTAAACAAGCCGATTTTCGCGGTGTTGTCGATATGGGTACCGCCGCAGAATTCACGGCTGAAATCGCCGACGGTGACAACGCGGACGATATCGCCGTATTTTTCGCCGAACAGGGCCATCGCGCCCAGCTTCTTCGCCTCTTCGATCGGCATTTCACGGCACTCCACGTTTGTTCCGCTCAGAATCACCTGATTGACAAGCTGCTCGACCTTTCCCAGCTCTTCCTTCGTCAGAGCGGAAAAATGCGTAAAGTCGAAGCGGACGTGCTTTTCATTGACAAGCTGCCCGGCCTGCTCCACGTGGTCGCCCAGCACTTTGCGCAGCGCGGCCTGAAGCAGATGCGCGGACGTGTGGTTGCGCATAATTGCGAGGCGTCTTTCCCGGTCCACGGAAGCTTTGACCTCTTCGTCGACGCTGATCTGCCCGGCCGTCACAACGGCGTGATGCAGATAATTTTTCGCGTGGTTCTTCGTGGTGTTTCTGACCTCCAGCATCGCGTCGGCCGACTCGATCGAGCCGGTATCGCCGACCTGGCCGCCGCTTTCCGCATAGAAAGCGGTCCGGTCGAGCACCAGGGTGATTTCGTCCCCCGCGGTTGCGGATTGTACGCGTTCGCCGCCGCGGATAATCGCAAGGACCTTGGCCGCGGTCTCCATCTGACCATAGCCGAGGAACCCGGTTTCCGGAACATTTTCCAGCAGGTCGCTTTCGCCTTCCCAGGCGTCCGCCCCGGCGTTCTTTCTCGCGGCCCGCGCGCGTTCGCGCTGCTCCCGCATCAGGCGCTGAAACTCTTCTTCGTCAACGGTCATGCCGCGCTCCGCCAGAATCTCCTTGGTCAGGTCGATCGGGAAGCCGTAGGTATCGTTGAGGCGGAATGCGTCCGCGCCGGAAAATACCTTGTTGCCGCTGTTGTCGATATAGCCGCTCAGAAGCTGAAGCCCCTGATCGATCGTTTTTGCAAAGCTTTCTTCCTCCACGCCGATGAGCTTTGTGATCATGGCGCGTTTTTCATCCAGTTCGGGATATGCGTTTTTATTCTCGTCGATGACCGTCTGCGCAACCTCCGCAAGGAACGTGCGGCCGATCCCGAGCAGGCGCCCGTGGCGCGCGGCACGGCGCAGCAGACGGCGCAGGACGTAGCCGCGGCCCTCGTTGGACGGCATGACGCCGTCGCCGATCATAAAGGTGGTGCTGCGGATATGGTCGGTGATGACCCTCAGGGAAATATCCTTTTTCGGGTCGTCGCCGTATTTGACGCCGGAAATGCGGCAGATGTGCTTCATGATGTTCTGGACGGTATCGACAAGGAACAGGTTGTCCACGCCCTGCATGATGCAGGCAAGGCGCTCCAGCCCCATGCCGGTATCGATGTTGGGATGCTCCATCGGCGGGTAGTTGCCCTTGCCGTCGCTGTTGAACTGGGAGAACACCACGTTCCAGAATTCGACGTAGCGGTCGCAGTCGCAGCCTACGCCGCAGGTCGGCGAGCCGCAGCCGTACTGTTCGCCACGGTCAAAATAGATTTCGGAGCAGGGGCCGCAGGGGCCGGAGCCGTGCTCCCAGAAATTGTCCTCTTTTCCCAGGCGGACAATGTGCGACGGGTCGACGCCGACTTCTTTCGTCCAGATTTCAAACGCTTCGTCGTCATCGGTATAAATGGTGACCCAGAGCTTATCTACCGGCATTTGCAGCACTTTGGTGCAGAATTCCCACGCCCACGCGGTGGCCTCGTGCTTAAAATAATCGCCGAAAGAAAAATTGCCCAGCATCTCAAAATAGGTGCCGTGCCGGGCGGTGATGCCGACGCGCTCAATGTCCGGCGTGCGGATGCATTTCTGGCAGGTCGTCACTCTTTTGCGCGGGGGAGTCACCTCTCCGGTAAAATATTTTTTCATCGGCGCCATGCCGGAATTAATCAGCAAAAGGCTGTTGTCGTCCTTGGGAATCAACGAAAAGCTCTGCAGGCGCAGATGCCCCTTCGATTCAAAAAACGACAGATACTTTTCACGCAGTTCATTTAACCCTGTCCATTCCATTACAATAACTCCATTCCGCCTGTCAGGCAAAAATAATTGACTTTGAAATTGCGGCGCGCCGCAAAAAAATAGACTTCACCATCCACAATGGGACGGAGAAATCCGTGGTACCACCCAAATTGCGCCTGAGCGCCGCTTGAACCCCCTTAACGCGGGGAAAACGCCGCGGTTCTTCACCGCGGGGCTGCGGGTTGGCTTCGGTGACGGCAGCCGCGGAAATCTTTCAGCCGTGAATTTCCTCTCTTTTGCAGTGCCCGGCACCTTCGTACCCTTCATCGCCTTTATTACTGTGCCGGGGTTCCCGGCACGATTCACTTTATTTCATCCTGATTATAAACTGAATCCCGCGGCTTGTCAATCTAATTGTCGGTTATTGACCGATTTTATCGGCCAGCGCGTCGGCAACCTGCTTGAAAACCGGTCCGCAGGTCGCGCCGCCGCCGGTGCCGTCCTCCGCAAACACCGTGATCACGTACTTCGGGTTTTCATACGGATAGAACCCGGAAAACCAGGATTCCACCGCCTCCACCCCGTTCACATACCGTCCCGTCTGCGCGGTCGCGGTTTTCGCGCCCGCCCCGCCCTTGGCCGGTTTGCCCTTTTTGCTGGTTCCCGTCTCAATGGACTCCTTCATAAAATCCCGGAGCAGGTCCACCGTGTTCTGTGAAATCACCTGAGTGCTTTCCTGCGCGAGCGCTTTCGCCGTGTATTTCAGATTTTCATCCACAAGGCCCTCATACAGGTAGGGCTGGGTATACTCCCCTTCGCTTGCGATCGCGTTCACCATCGCCGCAATCTGCAGGGGCGTGGCGGTCAGATCCCCCTGCCCGAACGAAAAGTTCGCCAGAGCCCTGGGGATATTGAGGCTTTTTAAGGTGGGAAGATTGCCCGAAGCCGACGAGACGCCCGGCGCGATCTCAAAGGAACGGCCAAAGCCCATGCTCTGTGCCATCAGCAAAAACTGGGCTTGGGGCACCTGCTTCATGAGATTGATAAAATAGGTGTTGCAGGACTGCGCGATCGCCGATTTCATATTTTCGGCGCCATGGCTCTCCCCGTTAAAGCAATGGAAAATGCCTCCGTCCACGTCGATCGAGCCGGTACAGGTGTACTGCGTGTCCGGCGAAATACCGTATTCCAGAGCCGCGGACGCGGAAACGAGCTTGAATACGGAACCCACGTTATACGCGGAAAGGCAGCGGTTGACGAGCGGGGAGCCCTCCGCTTTCAGCGCCGCCGAGATGTTGTTCGGGGAAAAGTCGGGCAGGCTGACCATCGCGCGGATTTTGCACGACGGCACCTCCGTAACGATCACCGCGCCCTTGGTCAGATATTTCCCCGCGGCTTCTTCGGCGATCTCCTGAATATTCTTATCGATTGTCAGCACGACCCCGCTGTTGTGCAGATACGAGGAATCGCTGATTTTTTTGTCCTCTCCCGCCAGCACGCGGTTGACGGCGTCCACCTTATAGGTGACGGAAATCTGTCCCTGATTCTGCGTCAGCTGCTTGTTGAACGCCTTTTCTATCCCGGCGGCGCCCGCGCCGGAGCCGTCCAGATAGCCTATGGTGTGAACGGCGGTCTGTTTGTCGGCATACCTTTTCTCAACGGGGAATACGTCGACCCCGTTTGCGGCAATGCTTTTCGGCAGCTTCAGGGCAAACGGTTTGCCCGCGGTCAGGGACGGATAAACACTCTCCAACTCCTTTTCCGTCAGCACCTTGCTGAGCGCGGCCGCGCCCTCCACGCTCGGCGCGACGGCGGCGGCGTACTCCGTATCCGCGCCCGTCAAAGAGACTTTATTGCAGTCGTAAACGGTCCCTCTTGTTTTTGCCACAACCAGCTTGTAACTGCTCTGGTTGTTAGCGGTCGCGGCAAGCTGGGCGCCGTCCGACACCGTGTACAGGCTTAAAACACAGAGAAACAGACAAAGCATAAACACACCGAAAAAAGCGGCCGTTCTTTTTTCCATAAAAACACTCCCCCATACTGGTTAGGATTCCCAATATGGAGGAGCTTTAATCATGATTTTCCCTGCCAATGCATGGAATCGATACGATCGGTCAGGTTCTCGCCTTGCGCAGGATCGCGCCCTTTTTCATGGGCCGGTCGGTTTTCAGAAATACGGTCATCGTGGCGTGGGGCGCCGAATCAATCGGGTTCCAGTCCTGATCGTATAATTCGTTCAGCGAAAGAAGGTACGGACGGTTTCCCGCCTCCAGCACGTCGGCGGTGTCGCCTTTGAAAAAGCGGTTGCGCTGGGAAAGCGCCGCCACGCCGTTTTCATAGCTTTCGCAGACGGCAATCACATCGTATTCCCGCACATAGCCGCCGTTTCCGTACACCTGCCCCGGTTCGGTCCCGAAGTAAAAGCCGGTGCTGTACTCGCGGTGGCTGATCTTGTTCAGCTCCTCCACGATCCATGGGGAGACCTTTTTTTCCGGGTCCGCATAGGATTCGTCAATGGCGTTCCGGTAGGCGTTGGTCGTCACCGAAACATAGTACGCAGACTTTGCCCTGCCCTCTATTTTCAGGCTTGTCACGCCGGTTTTCAGAATTTCCGGAATATGCTCGATCATGCATAAATCTTTTGAATTCAGGATGTAGGAGCCGTGGCCGTCCTCAGAAACCGGCATGTACTGGCCCGGGCGCTTGGCTTCCATCAGCGCGTATTCCCAGCGGCACGGCTGCGCGCAGTCGCCGCGGTTCGCGTCGCGCCCCGTCAGATAGCTGGACAACAGGCAGCGGCCGGAAAACGAAACGCACATAGCGCCGTGCACAAAAGCCTCCAGTTCAAGCTCCCGGGGCGTTTTGGCTCGGATTTCCGCAATTTCCCCAAGGCTCAGCTCACGCGCCAGCACAACGCGGGAAGCGCCCTGGTCGTACAGCTCGCGGGCGCTGACGTAGTTCGCGACGCCGGCTTGTGTGGACATGTGGATATCCAACTTCGGCGCGTATTTCTTCGCCATCGCCATCACCCCGAAATCCGCGATGATCAGCGCGTCCACCCCGGCTTCCTGCGCAAACCGCAGAAATTCCGGCAGACGCGAAAGCTCGTCGTTGTGCGGCACGGTGTTGCAGGTCAGATAGACCTTCCTGTTTTTGCCGTGCGCGTATCGCACCGCCCGGACCAGTTCTTCGTTTGTAAAATTGGACGGCGCCGCGCGCATACCGAACTCCTGTCCGGCCAGATAAACCGCGTCGGCGCCAAAGCTGATTGCCGCGCCGAGCCGTTCCCAGTCCCCCACGGGGGAAAGCAGCTCAACGCGCTGATTCGTATCCGTCAATTTCTGTCCTCCAAAGCCTTCTATTTCAGTCCCGCCTTTTTCAGATTCGCCTCATGCTGCGCGTTGGTCGCCGCATAATACGCTTTTCCGTCCTTATCGTGGCAGAAGTAATAATATTTAGTGCTTGCGGGATTCAGGGCCGCGTCGATCGCGTCCGCGCCCGGGTTGCAGATCGGCCCCGCGGGCAGGCCCTTGATGGTATAAGTATCGTATTTGCTCTTATAGGTTTCGCGCAGATCGGACGGTACGGCCGCCTTGGTACGGTACGGATAATAGGTGGTCGGGTCCGAACGCAGGCGAAGCAGGTCGCCTTCTCCGCCGCTGTTCAGGCGGTTGTGGAAAACGGAGGAAATTTTGTACATATCGTCTTTGTCCGCCGCTTCCGCCTGGATCATGGAAGCCAGCGTCATCAGCTGGTCAATCGTCATATTCTCCGCCGCCGCCTTGTTGCGGATCTGCTTGGTCAGCTTCTTGCTGCAGTTGCTAATCAGCTTTTCGACCGCCTGTTTGGGGTCCTCGTCCTTATAAAATTCATAGGTGTCCGGGAAAAGATAGCCCTCAAGCCTGTAGTAGCGATCCGGCCCGTTTGTGATTGCCTGAAGCATTTCATAGCTTTTATCGAAGGCGTCGGAATTTGCAGCGGAAAGCACATCCTTGGAGGAGCAGACTCCGTTTTTTTCCATCAGGTCCGCAATTTCAAGAATGTTGGCGCCCTCTTTGAAGGTGATTTTAACGGTGTCCACACGGTTTATATTGGACTGAAGGCTATTGATAATGGCCTCATAGTCCATATTGGTATCGATCTTATAGCTGCCGTTGCTGTAATGGCCGTCCGCCTTCGTCAGCTTGGAATAAACCTGAAAAAAACCCGTATCGCGGATGATACCGGCGCTGTTCAGGACTTCCGCGACCTGTCTGCCGGAAGCGTTCTTCGGTATTTCGACCGTCACGCTCACCTTTTCCTTGCCGACCGCAAGCATGTCGTTGATCCCCGTAATCAGAAACTGTGAAAAAAGGATGGAAGCAAACAAAACCATAATGATCCAGATGAACCGGAAAAAGCCCTTGTTTTTTCTGCCCTTTTCCTTGTTGCGGAGCTGGTGCGCCCTTTCCGCCTTGATTTCCGCTTCGTCCCGCATGGACCTTGCCCTCTGTGCCTCGCGCGGGTCGCTGTAGCTGCTGATGACGCTGTTGGACGCACCGTCGTCGTCCGTACCGCGCAGATCGGAAGAAAGGTTCGTACCCGGCGTATCGCCCAAATCCTCATCGGGAATATTCAGCTTAAAGCTTTCCACCTTTTTCTGGTGGTACTCGTTAAGATCCCTTTCGTCGTTCATCGATACGTCCTCCTGTTTTGAACATCCGGATGGGCATTTCATTTTTTCTGATTTGCCATTCTCCTGATGTATTTCTCTGTAATCAGAATGTCGACCGGCTTGTCGTAGTAGCCGTGCGGCAGATTCCACTGGACACAGCCGGAATAGCAGATCCCGACGGCGGTCCCGCCGAACTCCGCCAGAAAACGGTCGTAATACCCCTTGCCGTAGCCGAGGCGGTACCCCTGAGCGTCAAAGCTGAGTCCCGGCACAATGCAGAAACCCCGGGAAAAATCGGTCACCCTGCGGCACTTCGACACGATCGGTTCCAGCACGCCGAAGCTGCCTTTTTCCAGATCGTCAAGAGAGGTGATATAAAAGAATTCCATATCGTAGGTGTCCGGAACGCACCGCGGCGCGGCGACCAGCTTGTGATTGGCCAGCGCGGCCTTGATCAGGGCAACCGTGTCCACCTCGATCGGCTTGCTGACATACGTGAAGACCGTGTCCGCCGCCGCGTATTCCCGAAGCGCGAGCAGCCTGCTCTGGATTGTGGAGTCCAGGCTGATTTTCCGGTCCTCCCCCAGCTTTTCGCGGAACTGGCGGTAGCGCGCGCGCAGATTCATCTTGATTTCCCGGATATTTCTTACATACATTGCATCGACTTCCTAAGCATCTTTGATTTTTCAGCGCCAAACAGCACCTCCACAATTTGAAGCGCGAATTCGGCGGCGACGCCCGCGCCCCTCGCCGTGATGATCTTTCCGCTGACGCAGACCGGTTCGGTGGACACGGCTTTTGCGCGCAGTTCCTGCTCATAGCCCGGGAAACAGGTCGCCGTATGTTCTTTCAGCAGATTCATATGGCCTAAAATGGAGGGGGCCGCGCAGATCGCGCAGAGATATCGGTCGTTTTCCGCGCAGTAACGGACGACGGCTTTCACAATCGGGGATTTTTCAAGATTGAGCGTTCCCGGCATTCCGCCCGGCAGCACCACCATATCCAGCCCGTCCGTCACCGCTTCCTTTTCCTCTATGTCGGCGGTCACTTCAATCCGATGCGCCCCGGTGATTTTTTTGCCGCCGACGCCGACCGTAACCACGTCGCAGCCGGCGCGCCTTAAAATATCGACGGTCGCCAGCGCTTCGATTTCCTCAAATCCGTCTGCCAGAAAAAGATAAATCATGTTCACACCTCCAAAATTAATCCAGCGGCAATCCCAGATACGGCGCGGCCGAAGCCTGCCGCAGCGGGTCCAGCGAAGCCCCCCCGAGGGGCTTCAGCATTCCGAAATCGGATATTTTCCCCCGTTTACCCAAAAGGGTCTCCCACACGGGCAGGCGGAACGTATACCGTTCGGCCGGCAGGCCGCTGATGATGTTCGCCGCAAGGTCGCGGATGGTGTCGCCGTCCGCCATCAGCTCCAGAACCATGCAGTCGTCGGAATCCGTCCGGCGGCACAGGGCGTACGCGAATTTTTCACCGGTACGGGAGCAGATCATTCTGTCACCGTAAATTTTGCCCATTCCGGCGGCAAAGGCAAACGCTTCGTCGCTCCAAAGCACGGAACCGGTTCTCCCCGCCAGCTTTTCCCGGCGGAGCCCGTTCATCTGACCATACGTCAGAAGGGTTCTGGCGGAAATTCCCGAATCGGCCAGCGAGCACATTTCCTCCAGCGACAGAGAAACGGTACCGGCCTGAAAGAATTTCGTATAGTCGGACTTTTCATAAAGGCCGTACAGCCCCGGTTCGGCGGGAAGCACCGCGGAATACTGATCCCCCCGGTTGGACCCCACCAGCGCGGCCGCGGCCAGAAGCGCCGCCATACAGCCGTGCCCGCGGTACTGCGGCAGAGTAGCCGCCGCATAAATATAGTGCGCCTGCACTTCTGCCGGGCCGGCGAGGATCCGGGCGGGCAGAAGATAAACGACGGACGCGGTTTTCTCCCCCATTTTATAAACCAGACAGTTTTCGGGTTTATAATAATTATTCAGGAAATATTTTGCCGGACGCACCGGCTCGTGAAAGCAGCTTGCCCAGATTTCGGCAAGCTCGCCGCGCATTTCCCAGTCAGCAAAACGAATCATACCAAACCGTCCTTCTCCTTCGCGGGGAAGCCGCGGGCTTACAGCACGCCCGCCGCAATCTCCAAGACTTCGCCGTGAATCTGTTCAACCGTTTTCAGGCCCCCGCTGTCCGCGCACTGAACCGTTTTCCAGTTCAGCCTCTGCACCGCGTAATCCGCGCTGACACGGCATGCGCGCAGGTACTCCGCGTTGCTTTCGTGGATATCCTTCTTCCCCTCGTTTCCATGGTACCTGCCGCTCAAAAGCTTCTGCGAAACCTCCACCGGCATATTGAGGTAAATGGTCAGGTCGGGACGGGGCAGGCCCAGCTTGTCGTATTCATAATCCTGCACCCACTCCACAAAACCGGGCCACTGTTCCCGCGGCAGCTTGGAAAGCTGAAACACGATGTTGGAGGTGGTGTACCGGTCGGCAATAATCAGGGAGCCGTTACGGTAATCCTGCCGCCAGTGTTTTTGATAGCTCGCATAACGGTCGACCGCGTAAAACGAGGAAGCGGCGTACGCGTTCACATCGTCGGGGTCGGAGCCGAATTCCCCGTTCAGGTACATCCTGGCCAGAGCGGAGGACGGCTCGTTATAATCCGGAAAGGAAACGCGGCGCAGCTGCACGCCCCGTCCGGCCAGAGCCTTGCAGAGCAGCGCGGTCTGCGTTGCCTTTCCGCTGCCGTCCAGGCCCTCCATGGTAATTAATTTTCCGCTCATCAGTTTTCCCCTATTCCATTAAAAAACTCGCGCACCTCGTTGGTTTTGCCGCAGGACATTTTTCCCTCCGGGCACGCGCCGCGCAGGCAGGGCGGCCCGCAGCGCCTGAAAAGGTGCGGCGCCACGCCGCGGACAAGCCGCAGCATTTCCACCGCGACGGCGCGGATTTCCCACTGGGCGCGGTTGCAGCAGCGGTGGGAAAAGAAATTATACAGCGAGCGGGCGTTCATCGTGCACACCATCTTGGTGTCGCAGGCGTTGGGCAAAACAAACCGCGCGTCCTCGATCGCCTGTTTCTGCGCGGCGCGCTCGGCGGACTTTTCATCCTTTCCGGCGTCCATCAGCGCTTTTTTATGCTTCTGCTTTAAAAGAGACGTCAGTTTTTCATAGTGTTTTTGGTCCTCCTCCATGGCCAGAAGAAACTCCGCCTTCGCTTCGGGAATCGCCTCAATCTCCGGCGGAATCACGTATTCAAAGCAGGCTTCGGTCACGTAGCGCTGGCTCTGCACGCTGTAGGAGGCGATGCGGTGGCGGGTCATCTGCGCCAGGAAGGAACGGGAGACCCCTTCGATCCCAAAGGTAAAGGACGCGTGCTCGACCGGGCTTTCATGCCCGATTTCGGCCAGCATGTCCACAAAGGACGCAACCTTTTCGTCGGTGAGTCCTTCCGATATATCTTCTATGGAAGCAGGCGAGTAACAGAGCTTTGCCGCCTGCGCAACTGTTTTTTCCGGTTCGGGAGTATAAGCAATCAAAGTAACCTTTGCCATGAAAAATCCCCTTTTACACAATGATGTCATTATTAAGAGTATTATAGCAAACTATTGGACGCGGTTCAATATGCAACTTTTCCGTCCTTTTTGCCGTAAAACCCTCGGGCAAAGTTCTTTACTGCTTATTTTCGCTCAATATAAAAACAGGAGGGGTTGGGGGCGGGCTTGACCCGCGTTTCTTGCCCGGAGCGGAAGCTTCTCTGAAGACCCTGCCAGGGGGTACCCTACAAAATAAAAAAGCCCACCTGTCGGAAAGGTGAGCTTAAAAAAACAATGAACTCAGGTGTTGGAAATAATAATCTGTTCTACAATGTCGGCGACGTCCTCACAGTAATCCAGCGAATTCTCCATGGTATTGTATAGATTCTGGAGCCGGATCACATCGATCATTTCCATTTTGTTTGCCGGGTCGAACAGTTCTCTCATTGCTTCGCTGAAAATAGCGTCTCCCTCTTCTTCCAGATGGTTAACATAAACAGACATCTGCTTAATGCTTTTCAGATTTTTCTTAAACTGCTTAAAGTCGGCCATTAAAGTACACAGGCCCTCGCAGCTTTTGACGATCAGATCCACCAGCTTGACGGTCGTTTCATTCGCCTCGGAAATATGCATCATATAAATCTGATTCCCGATATCGTCGATGCTGTCCGTAATCGACTCGATCGCGCGGACCATATCCATCATATCCGAACGGTCGATCGGCGTGATAAAAGCGTCCGCAATGAGGTTGGAGCAGTAATGAACGTGCTTGTCCCCGTCATGCTCAAGCTCTTTCAGCAGGGTGATTTCTTTTTTGTCGATCGTTCCATCCGTAAACGAGGTCTGAAGCACTTTTGCAGCCTGAAAGGAAATACCGATTCCCTTTTCAAACAAGGAGAAATAGTCCGGCCCTTTAGTAAAAAAATTACTCATGATAATTTCCCTTACCCTTCAAATACACAGATTCTTTCCTATATCCATATTCTATACCATCTATACCGTTTTAAAAGATCAGTATAAACAGTTTGGTCATCGCATAACCGAGAATCAGGCAGGCAGGGAAGGTCAGCACCCACGCCATCACCATTTCTTTGGCAATTCCCCAGTTTACGTCGGAAAAGCGCCTGGCCGCGCCCGCACCCATCATTGCGGTGCCCTTCGTGTTGGTGGTGGAAAGGGGAATTCCGGAGAACACGGTCGTAACCAGCATACAGACTGACGCCACAATTTCAGCGGAGAAGCCCTGGTACTTTTCCAGCTTGACCATATCGATGCCCATGGTCTTGATGATGCGGTACCCGCCCACGGAGGTGCCAATCGCCATCACCAGCGAGCACAGCAGCATAATCCAGATATCAATATGCACCGTTTCCGGAACAGGCTGATTGTTTGCAAGAAGAATCACAAGCACAAAAACGCCCATAAATTTCTGACCGTCCTGTGCGCCGTGGCTCGTAGCCATTAAAGCGGCGGAAGCGATCTGCCCCAAAGAAAAAAAGCGGTTTGCTTTGGCGCGTTTCACCCTGCGGAATAAGAAGCCGATCGCCTTGGTGACGAGATAGGCCGCAAAAAAACCGACGACCGTCGAGATGACGATTCCCCAAAGCACCTTCTGAAACTCGGCCAGCTTAAAGGCGGAAAAGCCGTTGTAGGCAATTCCCGAACCCATCAGACCGGCAATCAGCGCGTGGCTTTCGCTCGTGGGGATTCCGAACTTCCAGGCCGACACCGACCATATTACTATGGAAAGCTGAGCCGCGCAAATGGCGATCAAAGGGCTGGAACCGGTTCCGACATCGACGAGATTCGCAATGGTGCTGGCAACAGCCGTACCGAAGCACATGATGCCCACCAGATTAAAAGCCGTGGCCATTAAAACGGCCGCCCGCGGGGAAAGCACCCGGGTCGAAACAACAGTGGCAATTGCATTCGGCGCGTCCGTCCAGCCGTTGACAAAGATGGAGGCGCACACAAGGAGAAGCGCGATTATGAGCGCAAGTGACATGAAATTAACCTCATTTCGTCCTGTCGAGGGATGAATTCTTAGCTTTGATTAACATCTTGCATTTATTTAACACAATTATAACAGAATCTTAATAAAATATAAATAGAAAAGATTTTATAAAAGGACGAATTAATCAGGATGGAATTAGCTAATTTTGTATTGATTGCTTATTTTTTGCAGATTTTTACTCTATTATAATGATTAATGTTACTATATATTTATTATTTTATATCATTTGATTAGTTTTTGGGATTTTGAAAAATCTGGCTTATAATAGGAAAATATTTCTGTAACACAATGAAACAGCCGCCATAAAATGGTATTGAGAAACAAAGGTTTCACTAAATGTGTTAGGAGGATTATTTTATGGATGGAAATTGCACGGAAACATCTGCAAATGTGCAAAACACAGGAAATTTTAACGAAGCTGTATGCATAGACGGACTGCGCGTATATGATTCATGCAGTGAAGAACAGTAAACACGTTTGATACATACGGACCCGAATGCCCTGCCTTTCTTTCATCGCTCTCCGGAATAAAAAAGGAAAATTCTGCATGTTTCGGAAAAATAGTCATACACTATTCCAGAGGTGATTGGTTTGGATTATACAGGATATTACGAATTCCCATTTCCGTCGGATCTGCCCGAGCAGGACAGAAAGGTAAAGGATTTCTTTTTCTCCCTGTCGGATGACCTGCAGCTGAAGCTGCTGAACGGAAGCACTTCCTACAAGCATTTTCACGACCGCGTTGCGGAGTATATGGGAAAACAATAGGGAACGCTGCCGCCCCGTGTGGGGCGGTTCTGTTTTTCTTCCCGCTTTATTTGGAAATCCTGGCAAGCCGGCGGAACAGCGTTTCATCCAGCTGCCGTTCCACGTTCCGTTCAAAAGCACGTTTATAGGCGGAGCAAAAACGGCGGCAAATCCTGTTGTCGGACCTTCTCTTACATTTTTCACATGGCGCGCAGATCATTTTTTGCTTTCCCCCTTTTTCAGACTCTTTGCACGCTCTCCGCGGTTAAATGCTTTCAGTCCGGCCCACGTCGGTTTCCATCCGTAATAACGGCACAGGGCCATATATCCCTGAAGGACCTCGTATTTCATGGGTATTTCCCCTTTCCATTCATAAGGCTTTTCTCCGCCGGCGCTCCCCAGTCAATGGTCACTTTCACGGCGGATCCCCTTTTTTCGCCGCAGATCTGCTCCGTTACATACCGCAGATTTTCCCTGTTGTGTGCGATCTCTCCGGCCGTTCCCGATAAAATATGTACGGTGACGGCCGGTTTTCCTGTGTCGCGCATATGCATCACCTCGGTAAAAAATATGAATTCCGATGTTTGTCCTATTCGCGCCAAAGTGTTTCCGACGCGGTAATTCCAAAATTATTCAGAAACGGAAAAGGCCTCCGAGTCCAGAAGGATTCGGAGGCCGGAATATTCACGGGACTCTTCCATAAATATAGGAAGAGAAAGCGGGTGATAAAATGAACGCAGCCGTCTATCTGCGGAAAAGCCGTGCGGAAGAGCTGAGCGACACGGTTGATGAAACATTAAAGCGGCACAGGGAGACCCTGCTGGAATTCGCTGCAAAAAGCGATCTGACCGTGGTAAAAATATATGAGGAAGTGGTTTCCGGGGAATCGCTGTACGCCCGCCCCCAAATGCTGCAGCTGCTGGCCGACGTGGGGCGCGGCCGATACGACGCCGTACTCTGCATGGATATCGACCGCCTGGGGCGCGGCGCCATGAGCGACCAGGGGGTCATTCTGGAGACACTCAAAAACGCGGACACAAAGATCATTACGCCGCGCAAGGTGTACGACCTGAATAACGAGATGGATGAGACCTACTCGGAATTTGAGACCTTTATGGCCCGGCAGGAGCTGAAGGCAATCAAGCGCCGGATGCAACGGGGCATTCAAAGGACCCTTGCGGAGGGGGGGTACATCGCCAACGCCCCTTACGGGTACGTGAAAACGACGGTCAACAAAAGGCCGACGCTTGCGGTTCTGGAAGAAGAGGCCCGGTTTGTACGGACGATGTTCGACCTGTACGTCCACAGGGGGATGGGCTGCCAGCAGATCGCCGACACAATAAACGCCATGGGCGCAAAACCGCACCGTTCCGAAAAGTTCGGCAGGTCTTCCGTCATGAAAATCCTGCACAACCCGACTTACACAGGCAAAATTGTCTGGAACCAGAAAACGCAGCTCCGGAAAGGCGCGAAAGGCGGCAGAAAACAGATCACCGTGAAAAATCCCCGTGATCAATGGACCGTTGTACAGGGAATCCATCCGCCCATCATTGACGGGGAGCTCTTTGAACAGGCGCAGAAAACAGCGGCGTGCCGGTCCCATCCTCCGGCAAATACGGGCCATGTGGAAAATCCGCTCGCCGGTCTTGTCTACTGCGCCCACTGCGGCTCCTTGATGCAGCGGCAGGCGGCCCGCCGCGGCGGAAGCTATCTGCTTTGCCAGAAGCCCGGCTGCATGGTGTCCTCCTCCCTTCCCCTGGTGGAAAACGCGGTGCTGGACACGCTGAAACACGGTATGGACCGTTTCATCATCACGCAGGAGGATTCCGCGATACGGCAGTCCGGCAGCGGGGAAATGCTCAGCGCCCTCGAATCGGAAATCAAAACCACCGACAGCCAGATGGAAAAGCTGCACGATTTTCTGGAGCAGGGAATTTACGACCCGGATACATTTCTGACACGTCAGACCTATTTAAAAGCAAAAAGGAGCAAGCTGGAGGAGATAAAACAAAAAGCCGTGACCCCGCGTCCCGGCAGCCGCGATATCACCGGTAACCGAATCGGTAACGTGCTGGAAGCTTATGATTCGGCCTCTTTGCAAAAAAGGAATCTACTCTTAAAAGCGATGGTAGACAGAATTGTCTATTGCAAGGAAAAGGGCGCCAGGCCCGCGCAGTTCACACTGGAGGTGTATCTGAAACCGTTTTATCCGTAGACCGATCCTTCCGGCTGTCTTTGGAGTATCCGGGCGCCGCTTTGCCCGAAAGGGGAAAGAGATTTCAGAAAATAAGTCCCGCACATTGACAAAGTGCCGTCAGAAATGGCATACTACAAGAAAAAGGAGGGGTTAATATTGGAATGGAAACAGGAAAAAAACCGGATTTTTGCCGAAAATGAGTCCGGCCGCATCGTCGCCGAGGTCACCTTCCCTGACATTGACGAACAAACGGTCAACATCGACCACACCTTCGTGGATGATTCCCTTCAAGGCCAGGGAATTGCCGGCAAGCTGATGGAAGCGGCAGCCGCTTTGCTGAGGCAGCAAAACCGGAAAGCGCGTCTTACCTGCTCCTACGCCGTGAAATGGTTTGATAACCATCCCGAATATTACGATATCTGCATAAACAAGCCGTAAATCTAACTGCTTCGACAGGAAACATTTGAATATCATTTTTCTCACAAATCAAAATAGTCTTATTTCTACAAAATAGCATCAAAATATTCATAAAAAAACAATCATATAGCTTGACATTTTGTTTATTTATCCTATTTTTTTTCATTCCTTAAAATTTCTAAAATTGCGACTTTTTTCGCTATTGCAATTTTGAAACATTTCCTCTAAAATTACAACATGTTGCGCAACGAATAAAAATAAAGGATGTTTTTGAAATGCAAAGAATAAGCGTAAATCTCAAGCTTCTGAAAGAAAAAATGATGGAAATCGAAAAAGACGGAATGGGTTTAATTGAGCTGCATATTGTCGCAAGCCAGATCGACGACAAATTGATTCACCCCGCCTTCCTGCATCTGGAAGGAATTTCCGAAACCGGCGAATACAAAGACTACGAAAGTATTGACGAATGCCCGGTTAAACAGTACCTGTTGAAAAATATGCCCGCATAAGCGCGTCTCTCTGTAACGATACATAGCACCTGCCGGGTATTCTGGAATGGATGATATCATTACGAATGAATAACAAATATAATAAAAAATGCCAAACCTGCTTTCGCACTCGAACCTGACCACCAGAGTGTACTGATAGCCCGTATACTCTTCTGATAAAGATTGCCTTGAAGATTTAAGGGTTTATTTCCCACCGGATAAGCACGACCTGATTGAGCATGCGACAAACGTCAGGCTTAGAAGCGCTGATGTCATTACCGTGTTCCTCGATCTGGAGTCGGTACCATTTAACAAGGGTTTTTATTCGGTGGATATGACCTTTTTCTTCGATGTATGCGTAGACGTATTCTGTCCGTTGGCCACAAACCCCTGCATTGTAAACGGTGTATCCATATTCAACAAGAGGGTAATTTTGTATGGCAGCGAGGGCAACGTAAAAATGTTCAGTTCCGATTGCACGCAGGACGACATCGACAGCCCATCTTCTGTGTGCGGCAACGTGCTCCCCAAAGCGACCTGTCAGATTGCGGAGCCGATCTGCCTGTCCGCCAGAATCTGCGACTGCCAGTCGCATTGCAAGGAAAGCTGCTGCCGGATTCCCGACTCTATCTGCAGACATTTCGGGGGGCAGCTCGACTTCGCTTCCGATCGTACTGTTTATGTTACACTCGGCATTTTTACAATCGTCCAAATTGTCAGGAATGTACAAATGCTGATCCCTGCGTATGACTTCTGCATCCCGGAAAAAGAATGTGTCACTACATCAGACAATCCATGCGATATGTTCCGCCGCATTGAGTTTCCGACCGACGAGTTTTTCCCGCCCAAGGTCACTGAATGCAGCTGCAACGACCGTTCCCACAAAGCATAAAGTCAGACAGCATTCTGTCGAGTACAGATAAAGCCCGCCTGTTTTTTCAGGCGGGCTTTGAATTTATATCGCTTTGATCAGGCTTTTTGCAGGCGGGCAAAATTGGCCATCAGTTTTTTTGTTCCGGCTTGTTCAAAAGCAATCTCCAGAAGGGTGTCGTTGCCCATAGGAGAAGCGGAAAGGATCATCCCCGTCCCAAACGTTTTGTGGACCACGCTGTCCCCCACTTTGAGCCGGACCTTCGGCGGCTCGCTGTGGATCAGGTTCGACGGGCCGAAGCTGCGCGCCGATTCGGTCGTAACCGCCCGCGCCTCAAAAGCGGAGGTGGGAAGAGCCATTCCCGGGGCCGGCTTTTTCCATTCCCTGGTGCGGCTGCGGACAACCAGCTCTTCGGGAATTTCCTCAACAAAGCGGGAGGGCTTGTTGCGGGAGGTGCTGCCGAAAATCATGCGGCTTTCCGCGTTGACAACATACAGCTCCTCTTTTGCCCTGGTAATTGCGACATAGGCCAGGCGGCGCTCCTCCTCGATTTCCAGAGGATTGTAGATCGCCTGCATCCCCGGAAAAATCCCCTCCTCAAATCCGGGCAGGAACACGACCGGAAATTCCAGGCCCTTTGCCGAGTGAATGGTCATCATGACCACGCTGTCGGAATTCGCGTCGAAGTTATCGATGTCGGTCAGCAGGGAAACTTCCTCGAGGAAGCCGGAAAGGGTCGCCTCTTCGCCGTTATCCTCCTCGTACTTGATCAGGTTGGACGCAAGTTCGTTGATATTGTCGATCCGGTCCTGCACGTCGTCGTTTTCGGACGCCTTCAGGCTGCCGATATAATCCGTTTTGTCAAGAATCAAATGGTAAAGCTCATTCAGGCTCGTATTTTCATCGTTCGCGGCGTCGATCAGCTGCTGCATGGTCGCGGCAAACTGCAAAAGCTTGGGCGCGGTTCGCTTCAGGGGCTCGTACTGATCCGCGTTTTTAATCACGTCGAACACGCTTTCCCCCAGTGTGGCGGCGATTTCTGTAGCCTGCGCAATCGTCTTGTCCCCAATGGAGCGCTTCGGCTGGTTGATGATCCTGCGAAGCCGGATCTCGTCGTAAGGGTTGTTGACGACGCTCAAATACGCAATCATGTCCCTGATTTCCTTGCGCTCATAGAAGCGCAGGCCGCCGATGATGCGGTAGGGGATGCCGGATTTTACAAAGATTTTTTCAAGGATATTCGACTGGGAATTCATACGGTACAAAATCGCGTGGTCGGAAAATTTCCGGCCGGCCGCCACGCCTTCCAGTACCTTCTTCGCGATAAAATCCGCTTCGTCCTGTTCGCTGAAAGCGGTGTGCACGCCGAGCTTTTCCCCCGCCGGATTGTCCGTCCAGAGCGTTTTTCCCTTGCGCTCCTTATTGTTTTCAATGACCGCGTTGGCCGCGTTCAGAATATTTTTGGTGGAACGGTAATTCTGCTCCAGGCGGATCACCTTCGCGTTTGGAAAGCTCTTTTCAAAGCTCAGGATATTCTCGATGGTCGCGCCGCGGAATTTGTAGATGCTTTGATCGTCGTCGCCCACAACGCAGAGGTTTGCGCTCTTCCGGGCAAGCAGCTTTACCAGCAGGTACTGCGCGTGGTTGGTGTCCTGGTACTCGTCCACCATAACGTATCTGAATTTGTTCTGATAATACTCCAGCACGTCCGGGTTCTGCTGAAGCAGATACACCGCGTTGCAGATCAAATCGTCGAAATCCATGGCGTCCGCTTCCTTCAGCTTTGCCTGATAAAGCTTGTACGCCTGCCCGATCATCCCCAGCCTGCTGTCGCTGCCGGCCTGCCGCAGGTATTCCTCCGGCAGGATCAGGCTGTCCTTCGCGTGGGAAATCGCCGAAAGAACGGACTTATAAGAGAGGAGCTTATCGTCAATGCCGAGGGTTTTCTGACATTCCTTCATCATCCGGCGGGAATCGTCCGTGTCGTAGATCGTGAAATGATTGGAATAGCCGAGCTTCTGCCCGTCGTGCCTCAGCATGCGCGCGCAGGTGGAATGGAATGTGGAAGCCCAGATATCGTTTCCCTCTTCCCCAAGCATGGCGATCAGCCTGTTTTTCAGCTCCCCGGCAGCCTTATTGGTAAAGGTAATGGCAAGGATCTGCCACGGGCGGCAGGGCTCCACCGCAAGACGGCTTTTCACCCGCGGCGTCAGCGGCTCGTCCGCGCTCAGATACCTTCTGGCTGCTTTCAGGTCTTCCTCCGTCAGATCGCCGGAAATGGTTTTGCTTATGTAGGCGTTTCCGTAACGGATGATATTGGCGATACGGTTCACCAGCACGGTGGTTTTCCCGCTTCCGGCGCCGGCAAGGATCAGCAGGGGGCCGTTTACACAGAAAACCGCTTCCCTCTGCCTGTCGTTCATTCTGAAAAATTCCTTATCCAGAACATCTTTCCTGATCTCTATCACTTGATCCGTTGTAGTATTGTTCATGAATTCACCGCCAGAACTTGATAATTTGGGCGGAAGCCCGCCCATAAGTTTCCTGTTGCATAACTTTTATTATACAATATTTCAAATACAATAGCAAACAGAAATGGGAAACATACAAATACCCGCACCAAACCAAGTGCGGGTATTTCATAAAAAAATATGTTGTTTCGTTATTTAATAATGCCATATTATCCAAGGATGCTGATCAGCACACCGGCTGCAACCGCAGAACCGATGACGCCGGCCACATTCGGACCCATTGCATGCATCAGCAGGAAATTGCCGGGATTTTCTTCCTGGCCAACCTTCTGCGCCACGCGGGCCGCCATAGGAACGGCGGATACCCCGGCCGACCCGATAAGCGGGTTGACTTTTCCGTGTGTCGCCCAGCACATAAGCTTACCGAACAGCACACCGCCGGCAGTGCCAAAGCTGAACGCCAGCAGCCCGAGAACAATAATCTCAATCGTCTGCAGGGACAGAAAAACCGTTCCTGTCGCCGTTGCACCGACGGTAACACCGAGAAAAATCGTAATGATATTCATCAATTCATTTTGAGCCGTATTGGAAATGCGTCCCACCACTCCGCTTTCACGGAACAGATTGCCGAGCATCAGCATTCCCACCAGAGGGCAGGCGTCCGGAAGCAGCAGGGAAACGATCACCGTTACAATAATCGGGAATAAAATCTTTTCCAGCTTGGAAACCGGACGAAGCTGCTCCATAACGATACTGCGCTCTTTCTTTGTTGTCAGCGCTTTCATAATGGGCGGCTGAATAATGGGGACCAGCGCCATGTAGGAATACGCCGCGACCGCAATCGGACCCAGAAGCTCCGGAGCAAGCTTTGAAGTAACAAAAATGGCCGTCGGGCCGTCCGCCCCGCCGATAATTCCGATAGAACCCGCCTGTTTTCCCGAAAAACCAAGAAAAATCGCGCCGATGAAGGTAGTAAAAATCCCGAGCTGGGCAGCCGCGCCCAATAAAAAGCTTTTCGGGTTGGAAATCAGCGGGCCAAAATCGGTCATCGCACCAATGCCGAGAAAAATCAGAGGAGGATAAATACCGAGCTTAACGCCCTGGTACAGATAGTAGAACAGTCCGCCGACCTGTGTGACCTGATAGTATTGCTGGCCATTTAAAACCACAATCGGGTAATTTCCCACCGCGCCGCCGTGGGCAGCCATATAATCGGAAACAAGCTGCATGGTCGTCTGCGGTGGAACCATAATGGCGGGAAAAAGATTGACAAGCAGCATACCAAACGCAATCGGCAAAAGGAGCAAGGGTTCGAACTGCTTTTTGATGGCGAGATAGATCAAAACGCAGGCAATCCCTATCATAACGTAGTTGCGCCAGTCGTTTACGGAAAATCCGGACGCTTGGAAAATTCCCTGGATGGATCGCAAAAATTCATTCAGTATCATCAATACCGGATCAGTCCCTTCTGTTTTTCAATTTTAAAAAGGGCGCGTACTCTCCAATAATCCCGCCATTCCCCATGCGGAGCGGCTGGGCTGCGAAGAGCGGCGGATACCGGTCACCCTCCCGGCGGACGTGCCGTATAAAGCGTAAACAGCTGCGGAAATGACCGCTACCGTTTCTTCGGGAATACCGCCCTGAACAGACAATGACTGGAGGGGGGCAGCAGCAAGCGGCTCAGAAATTTCCTTTTTGCCGTCTGAATTGGTTTGCAGTCCGTTGAGTACCCTGCCATAGCCTTTAATAACATAAGTCAGAAAGATCAGCACAATAAAAACGATGACCAGGCCAGTCAGCAAAACAATGACAGAAAGTTGTATTTTTTGGTCAAGACTCATAATTTTATTCCCTCGTTTCTGAAAAATAGAATGATATCATAATAAAGGAAAAATACAATGATTTTATTTAATTATAAACGAAGAAGGTATTTATTTCAATTATATTTTACTACTTTTTGATTTTTATTGCATAAATGTGACGTGCGAATTATAATAAATTAGAAAGCAATATCGGAAGGGAGGGTGGATTTTCTGATGACAAATGATGAATTCAGGCGTTCTTTCCGGGTGCCCTTTCACAACAGCCTGGGGCTGGCCGTTTACAGCTGCGGTGTCCAGCGCTGCGGCGCGTGCCATTCCTGGGGGCCAGCCGTACGCGACCATTACCTGATTCACTATATTTTGTCGGGACGCGGCGCTTTTACCAGCGGCGGACAGGAATACCATCTCTCGGCGGGGGACGGCTTCCTGGTGGAACCGTCCCATGTCGTCCATTACGCTGCGGACCGGGAAGATCCGTGGGAATACTGCTGGGTCGGCTTCAACGGAAGCGACGCAAAAAGACTGATGAGCCAGACAGGTCTTCTGGACCGCAGCCCTGTTTTTCACTACGAGGAAGACCGGCTTTTTGAGGAGCTTTTGTTGAAAATCTGCAATACCTCCGGTTCCAGCCCCAGCGACGAGGCGAGAATGGAATCCGGTCTTCTGCTGTTTCTGGCCGCGCTGATGGACAAATTCGGGGTCCCTTCCACACAGCAGGCAAACGGATACGAATACGTGCAGAAGGCGATCAAGTTTATCGAATACAACTATTCCAGCGATATCGGCATCACCGATATCGCCTCCAGCGTGGGGATCAGCCGCAGTCACCTGTACCGGCTGTTTATGCAGCATATTTCCCTTTCGCCGAACGAGTATCTGATGCGCTACCGCATCAGCAAGGCTTCCGAGCTTCTGGAATCCGGAAATCTGTCGGTCGGCGAGGTCGCATATTCGGCGGGCTTTTCCGATCAGCTGTATTTTTCCCGCGTATTCAAAAAATGTATGGGTACGCCGCCAAGCCGTTTTACCTGCTATGAGCGCGCGGCAAAAACGAAGGAGGACTCAAAATGAGCGAAGCAGCCGAACAAATCGCAAAATGGGCGGAGGAAATTGAAGAATACAGCTCGGTGGACTGGGAAAGGCTGCCGGAAATTTATTTATATATGGACCAGGTGCTGACCTATATGAACAAACAGCTCTGCCTTTTTGAGCGCAATGAAAGCACCGGCCTTCTGACGTCGAGCATGATCAACAACTACGTAAAGGACGGGGTTCTTCCCCGGCCCGAGCAAAAAAAATATTCCCGCGAGCATCTGGCGATGCTGATGGTCATCTGTATGCTCAAGCAGGTCTTATCCATCCAGGACATTTCGTCCCTGCTGAAAACCCTTTTGGAGGACGCTTCCAAGGACGAGATGTACAGGCGTTTCTGCGAAGCGCACTCCGTCGCGCTGAAGGAGGTAGGCGAACGCGTCCGCTCCACCGCGGGAGAAGGCGACGCCGAGCTGACCCGGCTGGCGATCGAGCTGTCCATCGAGGCCGCCGCGCGCCGTACGGCTGCGGAAAGGATCCTGAGCGAGCTGGCTGCCGAACAGGAACGAAAAGCGAAAGAGGAAAAAGGCAAAGGCGAAAAAAAAGAAAAATAAGGCAAACCGCGCAAAACCGGAAATCCAACCGTCCCGCCGTCATCCGGGGCGGTTTTTTTATTCCCCTCCCCACATAAACGATGCGGAACTGTAAACCATAATGACGGATGAGCATAATATAAAACAAAAGAAAGCGGGGGATGGCTATGTGTGGAATTGCGGGATTCTGCGACTATAACGACGATCTGAGCGAGGAAGCGCTGTTCTGGCGCGCGCTGGCAAAAAGGATGGGAGCAAAGCTCAAGCACCGCGGCCCGGACGACAGCGGCGTCCATGTCTCGGCCCACGCCGCGCTGGCCCACACAAGGCTTGCGGTTGTGGATATTGAGGGCGGAAAACAGCCGATGACCGCTGTGGCGGACGGATTCCGCTACACCGTCGTGTACAACGGGGAGCTGTACAACACGGCGGAGCTGCGGTCGGAGCTGAAAGCGCTCGGCTATGCGTTTGAAACCAAAAGCGATACCGAGGTCCTTCTGAAATGCTACATCGAATTCGGATTTGCCTGCGCGGAAAAGCTGAACGGCATCTTCGCCTTTGCGGTAGACGACGAAAGGCGCGGCTGCTGCTGTTTGTGCCGTGACCGTTTCGGCGTAAAGCCGCTGTTTTATTCCATGAAAAACGGGCGGCTCGTGTTCGCCTCGGAAATCAAAGCGCTGTTTGAATATCCGGGAATCAACCCTGTGATCGACCGGCAGGGGCTGTGCGAAATATTCGGAATCGGACCGGCCCGAACCGCCGGAGTCGGCGTATTCAAAAACATACTGGAAATCAAGCCCGGCTGTATCGCTGTGTTTGACCGTCAGGGTTTTGAAACATATCCCTATTTCAAGCTGAAGAGCTACGAGCATCCCGACAGCTACGAGGACAGCGTAAAGCGGGTACGGTACCTTGTGGAGGACGCCGTTACCAGACAGCTTGTTTCCGATGTGCCGCTCTGCACCTTTCTTTCCGGCGGTCTCGATTCCAGCATCATCACCGCGCTGGCGGCAAGGAATTACCGGGCGGCGGGCAAAACGCTTTCCACCTATTCCTTCGATTTTACCGGGAACGACAAGTACTTTCAGCCCACGGCGTTCCAGCCGGACGCCGACAGGCCATGGGTCGCCAAAATGGCGGAGCTGTTTCAGACCGATCACCATTATCTGGAATGCGGCAACGTAACGCTGGCCGACAAGCTTTACGACGCCGTTGAGGCGAAGGATTTGCCGGGCATGGCGGACGTCGACTCCTCCCTGCTGTATTTCTGCAGCCTGATCAGGAAAAATCATGTGGTGGGCGTCAGCGGAGAATGCGCGGACGAAATCTTCGGCGGTTACCCGTGGTTCCATAAGAAAGAGGCGTTTGAAGGCCGCTGCTTCCCGTGGTCGCCCGACCTGTCCGTCCGGACCGGGCTGCTGATTCCCGAAATCGCCGACGCGCTGCACATCGGGGAGTATGTGAATATGCGGTATGAAGAATCCGTTGCCGCCGTCCCCGTGCTGGAGGGCGAAAGCGCGCAGGAAAAGCGGCGCAGGGAAATTTCGTTTCTGAACATCAACTGGTTTATGTCCACCCTGCTTGACCGCAAGGACCGGTCGAGCATGGCAAGCGGGCTTGAGGTGCGTGTGCCGTACGCCGACCACCGGATCGTGCAGTATGTGTTCAACACCCCCTGGGAGTACAAATGTCACAGCGGCGTGGTAAAAGGCCTGCTGCGCGACGCGGCGCGGGAATGGCTGCCGGAAGACATTCTGATGCGCAAAAAGAGCCCCTATCCCAAAACGCATAATCCGGCCTACGAAACGCTTGTGAAGCAAAGGCTGGCGGAAATCCTGTCGGACGGGGAAGAACCGCTCCACAAGCTCGTCAGCAAAACCGCCGCCGCGGAGCTGCTCAGCGAAAAATCGGATTACGGCAAGCCGTGGTTCGGCCAGCTGATGGCGGGCCCCCAGATGACGGCCTATCTGCTTCAGATCAACTACTGGCTGAAGAAATACGATATCGCGATTGAACTGTAATTCCCCGTCCCGATGAAAGTATCTCCCGGTTGCAATTTGGAAGCTCCTGTTATACAATAAAACAAATTTCAGGTCAGAAAAACAGATCCTATCAAAATTGCAAGGGAGTATCCATATGACTTTTTCCAAGCGAATCCTTGTTCTTCTTCCCGCCGAAGCGCGGCATAAAGCGCTGCTCGAACAGTCCGCCCCGGACTGCCGGTTTACGTACAGCTCCTACAGAAGCGTCACCGGAGAGCAGGTGCAGGACGCCCAGATCATCATCGGCAACCCGCCGGCGGAGTACCTGAAGGATTCCCCGAATCTGGAGTGGCTGCACTGCAGCAGCGCCGGAGTGGACCCCTACCTGAAGGAAGGCGCCCTTCCCAAAGGCACGGCGCTGACGAATTCGACGGGGGCGTACGGCCTTGCGGT
Source organism: Caproiciproducens sp. (assembly GCF_053840905.1). Classification (NCBI taxonomy): domain Bacteria; kingdom Bacillati; phylum Bacillota; class Clostridia; order Eubacteriales; family Acutalibacteraceae; genus Caproiciproducens; species Caproiciproducens sp. Next base: position 150,812 of record NZ_JBNLXQ010000005.1, on the reverse strand, counting down.
TTCCGAACATATGCTTGCCATGCTTCTGGAGATCCTCAAACGCCTTCACACTTACCGCGACGCCCAGAAACTGCATGTCTGGAAAGGTCAGGGAAAGGTGAAGTCCGTTTATGGTTCCACCGTACTGGTGCTCGGTATGGGGGATATCGGCGGCGAATTTGCCCAAAAGGTAAAAGCGCTGGGCGCGTACGTCATCGGTCTGCGCCGCACCGTCGGAGAGAAGCCGGAGTACGCCGACGAAATGCATTTGACCGCGGAGCTGGACAGTCTTTTGCCCCGCGCGGACATTGTCGCCCTCTGCCTGCCCGCCACAAAGGAAACCGATCACCTGTTTTCGCGCGAGCGCCTCGCCCTGCTCAAGGAAGGCGCGATTCTGCTGAACGTCGGACGCGGCACGCTCATCGATACCGAAGCGCTCTGCGACGCGCTGGAAAGCGGGTGCCTCTTCGGAGCCGGTCTTGACGTGACGGACCCGGAGCCTTTGCCGGAAGGCCACCGGCTCTGGGATATCCCCGGCGCCGTGGTCACGCCCCATATATCGGGGTTTTACCATTTGCAGGAAACCCTTGAGCGCGTGGTGCGCATTGCCGCGGAAAACCTGAAGCATTACGCAAACGGCGAGCCGCTCGACAACACCGTCGACTTTGCCACCGGTTATCGGGTGAAAAAAGAATAAATTCCAAAGGTTCTCCCAAAGATAAAAGCGCTGCAGCCCCGAAAAAATGTGGGGCCGCAGCGCTTTCCCGTTCCGCTGAAATATTCTGTTTTTTCATTCCCTCAGGGTATAAAATGATAAAAACATCGCAAGCTATAATGAAAAATTCATACAGAAAGGAATGTTCCATATGGCACAGCTAAATCAAATGGAATTGCAGAACTTGCGGCATATGTTGGGAGCACACGACACCGCCTGTGAAAAAATGCAGACCTATGCTCAGCAGGCAACGGACCCCCAGGTAAAATCTTTCTTTGAAAAGGCCGCTCAGGACGCAAAGAGCACCAAACAACAGCTTATGACTTTTTTACAGTAGGAGGTGTAAACGATGCAGGAAAAAACAATGGTGAACGACGCTCTGTCCATGGAGAAAAGCGATCTGACTTTTTACGCTAACGCGATTTCCGAATGCGCGAACCAGAATCTGAGGTCAACGCTCCAGCAAATCCGCAACAAGTGCGAAACTTCGCAGTACGAGCTGTACAAGCTTGCCGAGACAAAGGGCTTTTACAAACCGGCCGCACAGGCGAACGAACAGGAAATTCAGCAGATCAAAACGCAGCTGCAGGGCTGATCTTCCAGAGATGCCCGGCAATTTCAGAGCATTTCTATCAGTTCAGAAGCCCCTGAAGAAACGGATTCTTCCGTTCGCTCAGGAGCTTCTTTCTTCTTACATTGCTTTTATGTCCATCCCTGGCCGGACATAGGAAGGGCTAAAATCCTATATTTCGTTGACTTTCATGATCGTTGAAATGGTGTTTTTCTGGATGTTGTCTGTCCCGTCGATCACAGAAATAATGCGGGCGCACTGCGTCAGCTGATCGATTTTTGAAGTCACGAGAAACGCGCGGGCGCCGAAAATCTCACTGGCTCTCGACGTCACCTCTATGGCCAACCTGCTTGCGGATAATTTGGACATATTGCTGACCATGGCAAAATCCTCTTCCTTGTCAATGAGCCAGCAGGCCTTACGCACCAATAACTGGTTCATTTCGATCATAACGGCCATTTCAACAAGGGAATGGGCAATAACCTGGTTTGAGATAATGGTCTTGCCGTTCAAAACGCGCTTTCTGGCATAGTCGTCGGCCAGGTCAAAAGCCGCCCTGGCAATCCCCACGGCTACGGCACTTGTCAGCGCGCGTCCCATATCCATAGTCTGGCTCAGCAGCAGGTAGCCGCTGTAGTCTTTATCCTCGATTACGTTGGATTTGCTGATTTTCACGTGGTCAAAAAGGATCTCCATCGGGTCGAAAAGCAGAGGCGCAGCAACCTTGCAAACTTTTCCCAGCCGGAAATGCGGCAGGAAGTTCGGGATCATGAAGCAGCGTAAAGACGCCTTTTTTTTAGAAAAGCTGCTGCTGGAAAACACCGTTAAATATTTTGCCGTACCGGCATTGAGCACGTATTCCTTCTGTCCGGTAAGGATGTAATGATCGTCTTTCTCCTCGGCAAGCGACTGAAAGGAGGAAACATCCGAACCGCTGGCACGTTCCGTGCTGGCAAACGCGCCGAGGCAGGCCTCCTTCCCCGTAAAGGCCGGCAGGATATTCTGTTTCTGTTCCTTCGTTCCGGAAAGTAAAATCGGCTGCACCGCATGAACATTGTTGGATACTACAAACGCCAGGCCGGGGCAAACCGTTGCGATTTCTTCCACGACAAGCGATACGGACATGTAATCCATTCCAAGTCCGCCATATTCCTTTGGGACGACGGGACAAAGCAAATTGTGCTCCCGCAGGATGTCAAGCAGATATTGGCTGAAGCCGTTCTTTTCGGTAAACCTGTGTTCTCTGAGATAGGGGACGATTTTTTCCGCATTTAAGGTGCGGATCAATTGAATCAAAGTGGTCTGGCCCTCGCTCAATTCAAAATTCATCATACGCTCCCCCTTTACTACGTTTCCATATGAGATATTTGATGAAGCTGTCCAGTTCGTTCAATTCACAGTTGTCCAAAGTGTAAAGCTTTTGGATGATCTCCAATATTTGATTCCCATTGGAAGAGGCCTGGGCGGATGAGTTTTCGCTCTTGTCTTCCCCTTCCATTAACGCACTGATGGGCGTATCGAAAATGTCGGACAGCTTCTCCAGATGATCGAGGTAGATGTGCCTTTTCCCTTTTTCATAGTTCGATATTGCAGACTGCGAACAGCCAACCAGATTTGCCAGCTGCTCCTGGCTCAGTTTTTTTTCTTCGCGAAGCGCCTGAATTTTATGTCCGAGAACGTCTAAGTTCATTTTTTCAACTTTCTCCCGATTTTATGGCAATAAAATATAGATTAACGGCGGTCTGACGCGACTCGTTTGATCGCACCGGACGGGCAGCTTTCACTGCACTCGCCGCAATCGTTGCAGAGATTCGGATCAATACGAAACGCTCCATACGAATTGACCGCCTCTACGGGACAAACATCCGCGCATAAACCGCAGAACGAGCAGAGCTTGGGATCGATCACATACAATGTTATTACCTCCTGTCTCTGCGCAATGCTTAATAAGGAATCGTTTTTACAGAGTTTTTAAGCATTGCAGATCACGCAGCATTTTGAAATTTATCTTTCCTATAATCTATCACATATGTAATTCCATGTCAAGGATATCCTAATAAGCTATAGTATTACGGAAGCAATGTCCGATTTTTTGATTGCAAACCGGTTAAAAATATTGTAGATTTAAAATATTGCCTAAATTATATTTATATTTTTTAAAGAATTAATTAATTATCTCTAAAAATTTACGCTGAAATGTATTGACTTATTATTACAAACGTGGTAAGTTTATTACAGAGTTGAAAGGTCGATATGACAGCACAGCAGAAATCCCTTGGTGTAAAGCGACTCGAACAGGATAGTTTCCTCTTGAGCAGGCTTTCCCCGTTATTTACGCCAAGTGAATATTACACGGTCAACGACGAATGTCATATCACATTTCAATCGGACAATAAAAATTTTGTGATTGGAGTGGGTCAGATGTATGAGTTTTTAATGACACCGGAACAAATCGAGCATAGGGACAACGCTCGGGAGTTTGCCAAGTCCATCGACCGCCAGTATCTGCTGGATATGGACGCGGACAAGATCAAGTATCCTAAAGAATTCATCAAGGAAGCGGCGCGCAGGGGTCTTGTCGGAATTCGCGTTCCTAAAAAATACGGCGGCCGCGGAATGCACTGGGCGGACGAAGTGATTTCACTTGAGGAAATCGCGGTCAACGGCTACATCATGTCCTGTACATACGGAGTCACCGGCTGCCTCGTTCCGGAAGCCATCATGTTTTCCGGCACGGAAGAACAAAAGATGAAATATCTGCCCGGCATCTGCAAGGCAGAGATTTTTGCCGCGGAATGCCTTACTGAACCGCGCGGCGGTTCCGACTTCTTCGGCGCGACGACGACGGCCGTGCAGGATGGCGATGATTTTATTCTCAACGGGCAGAAGAGGTTTATTGTCGGCGGCGAAGGCGCGGATATTTTCCTTGTTTACGCCAAGACGAATCCCGAGGGAGGCCCCCAGAACTCGATGACATGCTTTATCGTCGAGCGCGATATGGGCGTCAAGACGGAATACCAGTACGGCCTGATGGGCTGCCGCGGCGGCGGAACCGCGCGCCTTGTTTTCGATAATGTCCGTGTTCCGAAGGAAAACGTCCTCGGCGGGGTAAACAACGCTTATCCGACCTTCTATCAGATGATGATCCCCGAGCGTTTCGGTACGGCTGCCATGACCATCGGCGCGGCCCGTCCGGCTCTGGAAATCGCTACCGACTACACAATGAAGCGCAAGGCGTTTGGCAAAACCATCAACCGTTTTCAGGGCGTAAGCTTTAAAATCGCGGAAGCCGCGATAAAGCTCGACGCCTGCCGCTCCGTAATTTACACGACGGCCCAGGCGGTAGACAGCGGCAAATGTGAACCCGAATATGTACGCCGTCTCTGCTCGCAGAGCAAAAAATTTGTCACCGAAAGCTGCTGGGACGTTGCCAATCTTTCCATGCAGTGCATGGGCGGTATCGGCTATACGGACGTTTATCCGATCGAGAAGATCGTGCGTGACCTGCGTCTTGCCACGATCTGGACCGGCACGAGTGAAATCATGCTGAACATCGTTCAACATGAATGGTATACGGAGCGCAGAGAAGAGCTCAAAAACCTCAGCAAGCGGAACAGCGAATGCGACTGCATCAACGCGTTTGCCGATGGTGAAAAAATCTACGAATAAGCGTCGTCCCCCCTATACTTTTACTATTAAGGAGGTTCCAATGTCACAGTATTACGAAGAAATGTATAGAGAGAAATTCAGGACTCCTGAAGAAATTGCCACGATGTTTGAGGACGGCGACGGCGTATCCTGCCCGACCATGAACGGTCTGCCCCGCATGATTTCAAAGGCTCTGTGTGACAGGATCGCCGCGGACAAGGTGAAGAACATCGAGTTTGTCAGCGGTCTGAACCTGAACGCACCCCATATGATCAAGCAGGAGGTGCTGGACAGGTCGCATTACGCGAGCGGCTATATCGGCCCGCTGGAGCGCAAGGCGGCGGCGGACAATTCCATCGACCCCCTTGTATGGAGATTTTTCGAAAATGCACGTTTGATGAGCGATGTGCGCGGTACGAACGTATGCTGGATGACGGCGTCCCCCATGGATGAACACGGTTATTTCAGCTGCGCGCTCAACTGCTCCCACACCTATTCTCTGTACAGATGGCGCCAGCAGCACGGTCTGCCCACCAAGCTGTTTCTGGAAGTAAACAAAAACGCGCCTACCTGCTATGGATACAACCATTTTCATATTTCCGAAGTGACCGCCCTGACGGAGGCAAACTGGGACCTTATCGAATTGCCTCAGGAGGAGCCGAGCGAAATCGACACCGCGATCGCCACTTACGTCGCGCAGGAGGTGCCGGACGGAGCGACCATCCAGCTGGGGATCGGCAGCCTGCCCAATGCCATCGGGAAATTGCTTTCCAATAAAAAAGATCTCGGCTGCCACTCCGAAATGATCGTTCAGGCATATCTGGATCTTTTCAAGTGCGGCGCGCTGAACAACAGTAAAAAGTCGTATCTTCCCGGCCGCTGCGTGGGCACCCTGGTAGCCGGCTCGAAAGAATTGTACAAATGGGTTGACCGCAACCCCGGCATATGGATCTACGGCATCAATGATTGCGCCGATCCCAACATCATCGCTCTGAACGACAACTTCATAGCCATCAACTGCGTGCTGGAGGCCGACCTCGCCGGCCAGTGTGTCTGCGACAATATCAAATATCTGCAATTCTCCGGCACCGGCGGCCAGGCGGACTTCATTCAAGGTTCCTGGCAGTCCAAGGGCGGCAAGGCCATTCTCTGCCTGCCCTCCACGTACACGGACAAACAGGGCAAGGTGCATTCGAAGATCGTTCCCACCGTGACCGGCTGGGTCGGCGTCGCCAGAAACGACGTGCAGTACCTGTGCACGGAATACGGCATCGTATTCCTCAAGGGATGCACTATGAGAGAGCGCGTCGCCAAGATCATCAGCATCGCGCACCCCGATTTCCGCGAGGAGCTGCTTTATGAAGCAAAGAGGATGAACCTTATCCATTCTCTCAGCGACGTTGACCTGAAGAGCATGCACCGGACCATTTAGCACGCACTTACCCCCCATTCTTAAAAATTGATCGGAGGATATGAAAATGGCGTCTTTACAAAAAGTTTTCAATAAAGGTTCAGTCCTAACCACGATTTTACTGCTGATACTGATCGCGGTCGGCACGATTGTTTTGGAACTAATTGCGCTTCCCACCTGGCCGATGTTTGCTGTCATGGTTCTTTTCTTCCTTGCCGAGCAGAAAAAAAGCGAAGTTGTGAAAATTATCGTCGGCGCTCTGACGGGAGAGTTCCTGCTGTGGGTCATGGAGGCCCTGTGGATTCCCGCCACGATGAAAGCATTAGGCGCCTCTTATTCCTCTCTGATATTTATCCTTATCTTTGTTGGCTGCATCGTATTGTTTGGCCCACTGCTTCCCTGGTTCCTCAACAGCTTCACATTCATGATCTTCCTGGTTGCCGCAATGGGAAAACCGTTCCTGCCTTTCCAATGGATGGCTATCACAGCCATTGCGGGCACCGCGATCATTTTTGGCTGCATTCTCGTCAATACGATCGTTGCCTCCGTCAGTAAACCGAAAATCGAATAAATTTACTTCTTGTATCCTTTATCCGGGATTATAATTCTGTTATTATAATCCCGGATAAAATCATAACGAAATCTTACAAAGTTCTTAAAGGAGTTGGATAGATTGAGAGACGTTGTCATTGTTGGTGGGGCCAGAACCGCCATAGCAAATTACATGGGTTCGCTGCAGGACGTTCCTGCCAACGAACTGGGTACAATCGCATTCAAGGGGGCCATGGAGAAGTATCATATTTCTCCCGATATCATTGAGGAAGTCGTCGGCGGCCACTGCGGACAGGCCAGCTGTCAGGGCTCCAATACCGCGCGGTGGGTAACGCTCAAAGCCGGGTGCCCTCCTGAAGCCGTATCGATGACAGTCAACCAGCAATGCCCGTCCTCCATGCGCGCGGCCGAGATCATTTCACAGGAAATCATGCTCGGCAAAATCGACGTGGGCGCCGCCGTGGGATATGAAAACATGAGTTCCATGCCCTACCTTCTGTTTGGCGCCAGAAAAGGATATAAGCTGTTTCAGGACGTTCCGATCAAGGACGGCCTTCTTTACGGCGGACTGCTCGATCCGTTCCTGGGCTATCATATGGGCAGAACGGCCGAAAATATTGCCGAAATGTATCATATTTCCCGCGAGGAACAGGATGAGTATGCCATGATGAGCCATCAGAGAGCCGGCGAGGCGATTAAAAAAGGCCTGTTCAAAGATGAAATCATCCCAATCGAAGTGAAAATCAAGAAAAAAACCGTCGTTTTCGACACGGATGAGCATCCCCGTCCCGACAGCGAAATGGAAGTTGTATCAAAGCTTCCGCCTGTATTCCAAGAAGGCGGCACGGTTACGGCATTTAATGCTTCCGGCATGAACGACGCGGGTTCCGCGATCATCATGATGTCCGCCGAAAAAGCTGAGGAATTGGGCTTGAAGCCTCTGGCGAGAGTGGTTGCGACCGCTTCCGGCGCGGTGGAGCCCCGCATTATGGGCATGAGCGTCGTGCCGGCGGTCAGACGCGCCCTGAAGTTTGCCGGTCTCAGTCAGGATCAAATCGATTATTGGGAGCTCAATGAAGCGTTTGCGGCGCAGATGCTCGGCGCCAACCGCGAGCTGAAAATCCCTCTGGACAAAGTGAACGCTCTCGGTTCCGGTATCTCGCTTGGCCACCCCGTCGGCGCGACAGGAACCCGTTTGATCGTAACCATGCTCGGAGAAATGAAACGCCGCGGAAGCCGTTACGGTTGCGCCGCCCTGTGTGCAAGCGGCGGGCCCGGCGCTGCATTCATCGTTGAGAATCTGCAATAAACCCGCTTCGGATCTTACAGAAAATGAGAGGAATAAATTATGGCTGTAAAAAAAGTTGGTGTGCTGGGAGCCGGAAGAATGGGTCTGGGCATCGTACAGGTATTTGCTGAAGCCGGTCTTCACGTGGTCGTAGTGGATACGTTTCCCGCCGCTGTGGAAAACGCGCTGAAACGTTTGGCTTCCGTTTGGAGCCGGGCGGTAGAAAAAGGAAAAATCACGGAGCAGGAAAAGAATGCCAGCCTCGACCGGGTGGTCGCCAGCGGAGATATGAAAGCATTGGCGGAATGCGACCTCGTCATTGAAGCTGTGCCGGAGCAGATGGATCTGAAAAAGGAAATGTTCGTAAAACTGGATGATATCTGCAAAGCGGAAACAATTCTTGCCACCAATACCTCCGCGCTGAGCATTACCGAGATCGCCGCCGTGACGAAACGGCCAAAGCTTGTTCTGGGCACACACTTTTTCAACCCTGTCCCGGCAATGAAGCTCGTGGAAATCGTGCCCACAAAAGAAACGGATGATGTGGTTGTCGACACCGTGATGGAGCTGTTTTCTTCGATCGGCAAGGAACCGATACGGGTCAAAGAAAGCCCGGGATTTCTTGTCAACCGTATTCTCACCCCCTACATGACGGAGGCGTTCTTTGCTTATCAGGAGGACCTCGCTTCCGCAGAGGACATTGACAAGGCGATGAAGCTTGGGGCTGGTATGCCCATGGGGCCGCTGGAACTTGCCGATATGGTGGGACTTGACGTTTGCCTAATGGTATCTGAACACATGTATCATGAGTTCGGAGATTCAAAATACCGCCCCGCGCAATGCCTCCGGCAGCTTGTGAGAGCGGGAAATCTGGGTATGAAAACCGGAAAAGGTTTCCACAAGTACCCTAAAAAATGATATTCGCAAAATTCAAGGGAAAGGGACCCGGTCTTTATGTATAACAATTTGCTTTACAGCAAAGAGAACGCCGTCGGCATGATTACGCTCAACTGCCCCTCGGCTTACAACGCGGTGAACGCCGAAATGATCGGCGAGCTGAATGCGGTTCTAACGGAAATTGAAAACGACCCCGGGGTAAGGGCCGTTGTGGTGACGGGCGGCACAAAAGTGTTTGCCGCGGGCGGAGATATCCGGTTTATGGCCGACGCCTCTCCGCGGGAAATGGAGCAATTCATTGATCAATGCCAGGAAACGACGAACAAAATAAGCAATATGAGCAAACCGTTCATCGCCGCGATTTCCGGGTTGGCGCTGGGGGGCGGCTGCGAACTCGCGCTGGCCTGCGATATCCGCATCGCTTCCGCCACCGCCGTCTTCGGCCAGCCCGAAATCAACCTTGGAATCATCCCCGGTTCCGGCGGCACACAGAGGCTGCAGCGCCTGGTGGGTGAGGGCTGGGCCAAATACCTCATCTTCTCAGGAAAAAACATCAAAGCCGACACGGCGCTGCAGATCGGCCTTGTACAGGAAGTCGTGCAGGCGGACGCATTGCTGGATACCGCCAAAAAACTTGCGGTATCCCTGAGCGAAAAGGGTTCGTTCGCAATGGGGGCCGCCAAGGCATGCATGAATCACGGGCGGGACATCGACCTCGCGGCCGGCTTGGCCTTTGAGCGAAAAGCGTGGGCGCTGCTGTTTTGCACCGATGATCAGAAAGAAGGAATGCACGCCTTTCTTGAAAAACGCAAACCAGAATTCAACGGGAAGTAACTTTAGTGAATACTAAGTAATTTACTATCATATAAAGGAGGCAGGGATGAAGCCGAAAACGGCTTTCATCAAAAATTTTGAATATTAAAAATGATAAATCCTTGGAACATATGGTAGTCCCGGAAATACTTTATCGTAATGCCAGAAAATATCCGAATAAAGCCGCTATTGTATACAACGAACACACATGGACTTTTGCCGAATTGGACCGGCTCTCAAACAAAGTTGCAAACGGTCTGATCAGTGTGGGCATTCAAAAAGGCGATCAGGTTTCCATGATGATGACGAACTCGGAAAAATTTATCGCCGTTTATTTCGGCATCCTCAAAGCGGGCGCCGTGGTCGTACAGATCAACAGTAAATTAATGAAGCCGGAAGTCGCTTATATCGTTGATAACAGCGATTCCAAGATTCTGTTTTATTCCGACGATTTTTGCGAAACACTCAAAGGCATCGAAGAGCTGGCCCCCAAGATCCAAAAAACGGTGGTCGTGGGTTCCATGCGGCAGGAATACGCCGTTACCTATGATGAATTGATTCAAAACGCTTCCGAAGAACCGCCCCGGGTCGACATAAACGAAAACGACCGCTGCTGCATCCTTTTTACTTCAGGTACCACCGGCAAGCCGACCGGAGCCGTTTTTACGCATCGCGCCGCCAATTACAACGCGATAACCGCCGGTGTCATCAACCATCGTTTCAATTTTTCGACCCGGAATCTGATCATGATGCCGCTGTTTCATTCGGCTCCGCTGAACAACCATATGCTTGGAACGTTCTGGGCGGGCGGGACTGTTGTCCTGCTGGATCAGTTCGATTGCAAGAAGTTTCTGGAAACGATTGAACAGGAGAAAATCACGCATTTCTTCGGTCCGTCGGTGGTGTACCTGACCTGTGTAAAGAAATATGACATCAGCAAATACGATCTGTCCTCGGTAGAATTCTTTATTATGGGCGGCAGTCCCTGTTCCCCGGCGGACCAGGAAATGATTATCCGGGATATGAAGCTTGACGGCCGGTTTATGCAGGTATACGGGCTTACGGAAGCAGGGCCGTTTGGCACGGCGCTTTTCCCGGAGGATATTCACAGAAAAGCCGGTTCCATCGGCCTGAACGGTTCCATCGGAGCGGAGCTCGTCATTGTTGACAAAGATTATAATAAGATCGAGAAACCCGATGTTGTCGGCGAATTGGCCGTTTCCGCCGAATCCCATATGCTGGAATACTACAAAAACCCTGAAAAAACAGCACGCACGCTTATCAACGGCTGGATTATGACCGGGGATCTTGCAAAATATGACACGGACGGTTATATATACTTTATGGACAGATCCAAGGACATGATTATATCCGGCGGACAGAATGTCTATTCCAAGGAAGTCGAAGACGCCATCATGCTCTACCCCGGCGTTTCAGAGGTCGCCGTGATCGGCATTCCGCATAAGGAATGGGGGGAATCGGTCAAAGCTGTTGTCTCCACGCTTCCTGAAACAGCTGTGGCGCCTGAAGACATCAAACAGTTTGTGTCCGACAAACTGGCCAAATTCAAAAGGCCCCGCTACGTCGAAATCGTAAGCGAGCTGCCGCACAATCCCGCGGGAAAGATCATGAAACCCGAAATCAGAAAACTCTTTGGCGCGCCGGTTGACTCGCCGGCTCAACCGGAACAATAATGCGTATTTGACCGGCCGCCTTTCCATTCCGTTACGCTGCATGTCACCGGATGCAGTCGTTATACGGACCACAGTTAACCTCCATTTCAAACCAGATGGTTATAATGGAGGTTAACTCTTCTTTTGTACCCGTACGCCGCCGCGGCAGCAAGCTGCAACGGCTGTTCGGAATTTTGCCGTGAAGCAGCCCTTCGGCGGACCGCGCTTTCCCCTGTTTACACTGAATGCGGATCACAGGTCAATGCCGCGCCGGATCAATGGCCGGACTCCTGATCAGTTGATACAGACGACAAACTTTGCGAGGAGTAAGAAAAATGATCGAAAAACTATTTCACAATATTTACCGAATTGAAATTCCGCTGACAGGAAGTCCTTTAAAGTCACTGAATTGTTATTTCATCCGTGGAACAGCCAGAAACATGCTGATTGACACGGGAGTCAACAATGCGGAATGCAGAAACGAATTGAGTCGGGCGATGCAGGTGATTGGATTCACCATGGAAAATACGGATCTTTTCATCACACATGCGCATCCGGATCATATGGGATTGGTCGGATATCTTTCCAAAGACAGCACGACTGTCTACACGTGCAGTTATTGTGCGGAGATCCTGACAGGAAAAAACACCCGCCATGAAACAGGATACAACGAATTCCTGCTGCACAGCGGGCTTGCGGATTACGGAGTGCGGACGGATGAACGGCCCGGTTTTTTCGGCGGACTTTTGGAATCTGAATTTCACAACATCAAACACATCCATACGGTTCATACCGGTGATGTGTTACAGGTGGACGCCATGGACCTGCATGTCATTGAAACCAGCGGTCACGCCTCCGAACACCTGTGCCTGTACGAGCCGAATCAGAAAATTATGTTTTCAGGCGATCACATACTTGAAAAGATCAGCCCAAACACAATCATCTGGGACGAACCCGCCAACACGCGGGATTATCTGGGCGAATACCTGAACAACCTGGATAAAGTTTCAGGGCTTGCGGTCGATATGGTTTTACCGGGTCACGGGAACGCTTTTTCGTCTTACAGCCACAGAATCAAAGAACTGAGGGAACATCATTTAAAAAGACTGAAAAATATACTGAATATATTGGGGAGCCGGACCATGACCGGAGTTGAAGTCGCAAAGGAAATCAGATGGCAGTCCAGAGCACGCTTATGGGATGATTTGCCCGATTACCAGAAAGTGCTGGCGGTTGCGGAAACGGTGGCGCACCTTGTCCATCTGGTATATATCGGAAAAGCTTCTATGAAGCTGGACAATGATATCTATTCCTACACAAGAATTTCCTAAGCCCTGTTTGCAAATGATCGACGGGTTTTCGGGTACAAAATGTCTTACCCGCCTGCGCGTCCGCGACGGCAGCTTCCATACGGGTTGTTTCCCCGCTTTTGAATCCGCTTCAAAGGAGCCCGTGTGCGAAGCGGGCATGCAGGCTCAGCCTGTGCCGACGGCTTCCGCTCAATGTGACTGAGAGGCCGGCGGCCACAGGTATGGCAGCATTATGATAGTGTTTCATAAGATAAATCATAAAAGCTTAAGGAGACTACAAACCATGAAAGCATTATTATTTGTCAACGCATGTGTTAACAGAGAAACATCCCGTACAAATCGCCTGAGTAAGGAACTAATAAAGCTGCTTCAGGAGAAAGAGGAGTACGCTGTCACCGAGCTGGTTCTCGAAGAAGAAAACATTCAGCCCTTAAATTCCAAAACTTTGGGAAAAAGGTTAGCCCTTTCTCAAAACGGTGATTTTTCGGACGGAATGTTTCGCTATTCCCGTCAGATTGCAGCGGCGGATTGTATCGTAATCGCCGCTCCGTATTGGGAGTTTACTTTTCCGGCAATGTTAAAAAACTACATGGAATCGTCAAGTATGCCCGGCATTACCTACCAATACGATGAAAGCGGCAGCTCGGTGGGCCTGTGCGGCGCGGACAATCTATACTACGTCACAACCTGCGGAGGATACGTCGGGAATGCAAACCTTGGGTATGAGACCGTTAAGGCGTTAGCCGGTCTGTTTGGCATTAAAAACAGTTATTGCATCATGGCAGAGGGTCTTGACGCTAAACCGACGGAAGTTGAAAGCATTATGGAGGCGGCCATTCACGAATTGCCGCAGAAAATCCAATAAATCCCGAAACGGGCGCTGTTAAAACCCCAGTTCCTGGTCTATAAAGATGATTTCACACTTCATACCCATCGGGGCGCGGTCTATCACGGTCGTTATGCGGCAAATCCGCTCGGGGCTGTTGCAATCATAGCATTTGTCCGCGTTTTTGGCGCATGGAGTTTTTGCGTTCATCCGTTTGGCGTTTTTGGGGGCGGCCACGTTCCTGCAGCGGTAGATCGCGTCACTCAGATTTGCCGTGATTTTATTTTTCCCCACAACATAGTAGCAGGTTTCGGGACCGAAGGCCGTCATAGCCACGCGGTTTCCCGTCGCGTCGATATTGACGATCTCTCCGGATTCAGTCACGGCGTTCGCACTCGTTATGTAAATATCTGCGCAGTTGGCCAGGCGCCGGACGTCCCGGGAAGGGACCTTATTGTGCCATACCACGGCGTTGTTTTGCTGTAAAGCCTCAAACAATCCCATTTCCATCAGAGTCGCGCTTCCGCCGAAACCAATCGTCTGACGCTGAAGGGTGTTCACCAGATAATCGCGCGCTTCTTCCCTGGATGAAAAAAGCTGAGTTGAAAAACCGTGCTTTTCAAAGTTTTTCCTGATCATGGAATACTCCATTGCCGTCACTCCCGAAATTTATTTTTTATCTCTTGATCTGACTGAGCTTGCGGATGCTTCGCTTTAACCAGTTCGACGGCTTCCTTGCCGGTCATATGGTCAATTGTAAGTTCTATCATGCATACTATGTTAAACTCTTTTTCGATCGCCTGTGAAAGACGGCTTTCGTCATGGTCGGGGGCATATCTTACCGCTAAAATCTCAAGAGCGTTTCTTTTTTCCGCTTCCTCTTCGAGAATGCGGGCTTTACCAAAGACAATCACACTGCGAAAATAAGTGGTATACTCGTCCGGCACTACCTGATCCTTATCAATCACGCAAAAGGAGACTTTTTCGTTTCCGGCGATAGCGTCCAGCTTATGACCTGTTTTGGCACAGTGAAAGAAAATCTTATTGCCGTGACAGACATAGCTGAGCGGGACGGCATAGGGATAATCGTCGTCCCCGGACACAGCCAGCACTCCCGACGTTCCACGGCTCAAAATTTGAATACATTCCTCTGAGGATAAAGCCTGTTTTTTGCGGCGCATTTCTCGAAACATATAGATCCCTCTTTCATAAATAAAACAATAAAACGCCTGATCTTCATTCCTTCAAGGGCCTAATGGAATGAACAAAAGACGTTTACCCGGCGGCAATTTCATATTACAAATACAATATAACATACTTGCACATCAAAATGCAACACTCATCCTGCCTTTTAGCGACGCCCTCATGCTCTTGCGCACAAACCCGGAACAGAGGCAGAACCTGCGTGTTCAAGCCTTATCGATTACGCCGGGGCGGACCCGGCACAGCGGCGTAAACGATTTCGGCTTCATGTGACCGAAGCAGCCTGGGAATACTGATAGTCCTCGTTCCACCGCGCGTAAACGCCGTCCGACCGATGGTCCTCCAGATCATAATTCTGAGCGAGATAATTCCCAAAGTAAGAACTGATTTTGTAAGCGCCCCAGAGGTTGAGATGCCCCGCATTGTTCATGTCGTTCGCAAAATCCAGCCCGACCTCGTCCTTCTTATCATAGAAATCGAGGAACGGGATCCCGTTTTCCCGCGCCACATCCGCGGCCGTGTTGAACAGAGCCTCGCAGTCGTTCACCCAATCGCTTTCTTTTTCAGCTTCGCTGTAGTCGCAGGGCATATTTACAAAAATGAGGTCAAAGTTCTCCGTCTTTGACAGATCGATAATTTTATTCAGGTATTCCAGGGACTTTTCCGGAATATCGATCCGGTTGTCCGTGGCCTTCCATTCGGAATTCGGTTTACCGTACCGGTCGGTCCCGGCCGCAAACCCCTTTGAGTAGTACAGGGACGCGGCGTCGAAGCCGAAGTCCTTTTTCTGCAGGGACGACCACCTGAAATGATACTTCAGGACCGGCAGAAGATACGCAATCCGATCCTGCGGAGAGACGCAGTTCCAGATAGCCTTCAGCTTATTTCCCGAAAATCGCATATTGTCCACCGTGTTGCTGATCAGCCCGGATTCCCCGTATTGGGTTGTCATGCCAAGATAAAATAAGTCCACAACGACAAGAGGATTCTTGTGCGTTTTTAAAACTTCTTTTAACAAATAGTAGGTCACGTCAAGCGGCTGTCCGCCCGTCGCATAATTAAAGCTTGGGATGCCCTGCTGGCTCCAGATGACGTTTGGATCCAGCCCGCCGTTCATATGGCTGGAACCCATAAAAATAACGTCGTACCGGTCGTCGGACAGATACAGGCCCTCCTCCAGCTTTGCCCGGTGCTCTGTTTTGTAAACAAAGACCGGGCTGAGCGCGGCGAGAAAAGCAACCAGCAAGGCGGTAAAAAGCAAACCTTTTCCAATGATTTTTTTACGCATTCGTTTCCTCCACTTGGCTTTATTCGAGTGTCTTACCCGCCTGCGCGTCCACGATGACAGCCCGTTCCATACGGGTTTCCGTATTCCTCGCTTTGAACACGCTTCAAAGCGGCCGGCGTGCGAAACGGGCACGCAGCTTCAGCCTGCCCGTATGCCGGGCATTTTGATACGGTCAGAAGCAATTTCAGGCGAATGACAAGACTCCTGATTTGCGAACGGGGCCTAAAACTTGCTATAAATAAACTGCTGGGCGTTGTATTCCGGCCCGTAAGTGCCGAAGACGGCCAGCGTCAGGGCGGCTGTCAGATACACCGACCACCGCACCGCGGCATTGCTGCCCAGCAGGGCGCTGCGCAGGTCCCATTTCCTTTTTACGAAGTCCACCGCGGCCACGACGAGGATCCCGAAAACCGCGGCCAGAAATTCCGGCTGCGTGAGGCCGAAGCTGAAAAGGGAGCCGTCCCACAGGAACGCCGGATTGAACCGAAACAGATTCCCGATCATCGCGGCCGCGTCGGGCAGCGTTTCCGCACGGAAAAAGATCCATGCAAAGCTGACCAGAAAAAAGGTGACGGCGGTCTGCACAGCCCGGTACCAGGCGGAATCTTCGCCGATTCCCAGCCGGTCCCGGGCGTTTTTTCTCAGCCGCTTCGACAGCAGTCCCGCCACCTGATAAAGCCCGTGCAGGGCGCCCCAGATCAGAAAATTGACCGAACTCCCGTGCCAGAGGCCGCAGACGACAAACACGGTCATCAGATTCAGGCAGCGGCGGAGCGCAGAGCACCGGCTCCCGCCGAGCGGGATGTACAGGTAATCCTTGAACCAGGAGCCCAGCGAAATATGCCAGCGCCGCCAGAACTCCTGAATCGATCTTGAAAAATACGGCCGGTCAAAATTGGTGGTCAGCCGGAAGCCCATCACTTCCGCCGCGCCGATGGCGATATTGGTATAGCCGGCAAAATCGCAGTAGATCTGGAACGCGTAAAAGACGACGGCAACGGCGGAGGGGAGCCCGTAATACCGCGCCGGATTTCCGTATACCGTATCAACCAGGACCCCGAGCCGGTCCGCTACGACCATTTTCTGAAAACAGCCCCACAGCATCAGCAGGAGTCCTCTTCTGGCCCGGTCGTAATCAAAGGTATGCACCTCGTCCAGCTGGCGGAGAAAGTTCTTGGACTTCTCGATCGGGCCGGAGGTGATCTGCGGGAAGAAGGAAACGAACAGCGCGTATTTTCCCAGATGCCGCTCCGGCGGAACGTCCCCTCTGTAAACGTCCACGGTGTAGCTCAGAGCCTGAAAGGTGTAGAAGGAGATTCCCACCGGCAGCAGCAGATCGAAATGCGCCGCGGCCACGGGAACACCCGTCAGGGAAAGGATACCCGCGCCGATCTCACTGAACAGGTTCAGATATTTGAAGACGGACAAAATACCGATATTGATGCAGAAGCTCAGGGCTACCCAGACTTTTTTCTGCCGCGCCGCTCTGCCGGGATCCGCCAGCCTTCCGGATTTTCCGATCAGCAGCCCGCTCGCGTAGGTGACCAGTGTGGAAACGCCCAGAAAGACGGCGTACCACAGATGATAGCACATGTAAAAAAAATAACTGGCCGCGAGCAGCCAAATCCATCGGAATTTGTGGGGAAGAACAAAATAGACCGCCGTCGAGACAGAAAAGAACAGAAAAAACTCCAGCGAGATGAACGACAAAAAAGCACCCCCTAAACCTGCAATTGGCCCGTATCCCGATTTGGTTGGTTTCTTTAACTATTAAATCATAAAAATGCAAACATTTTATTAACAGTTGTAATTATTTTGTAATCTTTTTCAGGCATATGTTGGGAATTGCCACTCTCCCCGGCGCAGCCGGAAGTTTTCGCACCGCAAAAATCCGAACTTCTCTCCTTTCGGAAAGAGGTTCGGATTTTATCTTTGGAATACCGTTACAGGCTGAGATCCTTTCCGCCGTTCACTTTGTTAAACGCCAGCAGGGAAACCACCGTGAGCAGGGTCAGAATCGAAGAGAGCGCCGCCGCCACTCCGTAATTGCCGCGGACGACCTCCGTATAGACGGCGACGGTCAGCGTTTTTGTCCTGCCCGTATACAGAATGATCGCGGTGGACAGCTCGCTGATCATCGTTACCCAGCTTAAAATCGCGCCGGAAACGATGCCGGCGGCCATCATCGGAACCGTCACGCGGAAAAAGACTTTCATCTTGGAAGCGCCCAGCGAAATGGCCGCTTCCTCGATACTGATGGGAATCTGCTGAAGGATGGCCACCGAAGAACGGATGGTATACGGCAGCCTGCGGATAATCAGGGCGATCACCATAATCAGCATTGTCCCGCTCAGCATCAGGGGCTTCTGGTTAAAGCCCGTCAGCAGGGCAATGCCGAGAACGGTTCCCGGCACGATATACGGAATCATCGAAAGGATATCGACCGTACTGGTAAGGGCGTTCCTGCGCCGCACGACCAGATAGGCAATCAGCACGGCGAGCAGGACAATCGCGATCAGGGAAAGCATTGGGATGATAATGGTATTCTGGATGCTCCTTCCCAGCTTGGAAAACGCGGATTCGTAGCTGCCCAGAGAATAGCCGCGGATAAAAATTTTGCCCGAGGTCTTTTTAAAGGACGTATAGGTGACGTATACCTGCGGCAGGATGGCGACCGCCACCACCAGATAGGAAAAAAGATATACGAGCACCTTCCTGCCCCCCCTCGGCTCCCTTTCCTCAATGGGATGCAGGGCGTTCAGGGCGAAGGCATTCCTGTTGGAAACATACTTCTGCGCAAGGAAAACAACGGTGGTGATGACAATGGCGATCATCGCGATTGCCGCCGCAAAGCCGTCGTTCCCCCCCACTTCATTGATAAACTCCGTATACAGGACGACGGGGAACGTGCGGTACCCCTCGCCGATCAGCATCGGCGTACCGAAATCCGCGAACGACCGCATAAAGACCAGCAGGCCGGCCGCGAGCAACGTCGGCATGATGAGGGGGACTACCACCTTGAAGAAGCATTTCACGCCGGAACAGCTCAGGTTGTTCGCCGCTTCGATCAGGGAATTGTCGATATTCTTCAAGGCGCCTCTCACGTACAGGAACACCAGCGGAAAAAGCTGCAGGGACATGACCAGCACGATTCCCCCGAAGCCGTAGATGTCCGGCAGGAGAATGCCCAGCTTCCGGAAGAAAGCCGTGATGACCCCGCTGCGGCCCAGAAGCAGAATCCAGGAGTACGCGCCGATGAACGGAGCGGACATGGACGCGACCACGATCAGGATATTCAGCACCGACTTTCCCCTGATCTTGAAAACGGAGAAGAGGTAGGCAAGCGGGGTGCCGATGGCTATGGAAAGGGCAGTCGCCGCCAGCGAGACCTTGAAGCTGTTCAACAGGGTATCGAAGTAATAGCTTTTTGAAAAGAACTTTACAAAGTTTTCCAGGGTGAACTGCCCGGTCTTCGAGTCGTAAACGGACTGCTGCATCAGATGGGCCATCGGATAGATCAGGAACAGCAGATAGACCGCGATGGTGCACAGCGTGAGGGCTCCCCAGATATCCAGACGGAATTTGCTATTGTCTTTCATAAGCTTCGCTCCTTACAAGGTTGCGGCTGCCCTCTTTGTCAAACACATTGATTTTGTGTTTTTTCACCTGAAGCAGCACGTTCTGTCCGGGCTTCAGCTCATCTTCCAGGGACGACTCCTCAACGATCTCCACCGTGAGCCCGCTCTCGGTCTCCACGGCGTAATGCGTATTCAGGCCAAGGTATGTATATTCCTTTACGACGCCGCGAATCCCCTCGCCGCCCTGCTTGCTGATGACGAATTCCTCCGGGCGGACGGAGCACTGCACTTCCTGGTCCTCCAGCGTATTCAGGCATTCCAGTGGCACCCGGTAGCCGTTGGGGAAAATCAGGGTGCCCCGCTCCGCCCTGGCCGGCAGGATATTGGTCCGGCCGATAAAGGTTGCGACAAACACGTTTTTCGGCCTCTGGTAAATTTCCTTCGGCGCGCCGACATGCTGGATCACGCCGTCCTTCATAACCGCAATGGTATCGCTGATGGCCATGGCCTCTTCCTGATCGTGCGTGACATATACGGTGGTAATTCCGACGTTTTTCTGCGTGTGGCGGATGACGCTCCTCATTTCCAGACGCAGCTTCGCGTCCAGATTGGAAAGCGGCTCATCCATCAGCAGAACGTCCGGCGAAATCACAAGGGCGCGCGCCAGCGCGATACGCTGCTGCTGCCCGCCGGAAAGCTGGTTCGGCATTCGTGCGGCATACTGCGCAATCTGCATCAGCTGCAGATATTTTTCCGTCAGCTCCTGTGTTTTTTCTTTTTCCATTTTGCGGTTTTTCAGCCCGAAGGCGACGTTGTCGCGCACCGTCATGTGCGGAAAGATGGCATAATTCTGAAAAACCATGCCGATATTCCGCCTGCTTGGGTCAATGTCGTTGATACGCGTGTCGTTGAAGTAGATATCACCGCCCTCGATGGAATTGAAGCCGGCAATCATGCGCAGCAGGGTTGTTTTTCCGCACCCGGAGGGACCCAGCAGCGTAAAAAGCTCCCCGTTTTTTATTTCAATATTCAAATCCGGGATAACCGTATTGCTCCCGTATTTCTTTACGGCGTTTTGGATCAGGATCTTACTCATTTCATACCCCCGCAGTTCTTATAGACGGTCGCTCTTATTTACTCTGAAGGCTGGTGTAGATATCCGTATATTTGTTTACAATGTCCTGTTTATGAGAGCTGACATAGGGGATATCTTCCTCAATGACGTGGATTTTGGACATCGGGGTCATAAAGTCGCTGGTTTTCGCGTCCTTCAGCACCGGGCGGTTGGTCAGCGTGCTGCCCCAGATGTTCTGCACTTCCTCACTGATGATGAAATCGGTGAAAAGCTTCGCGTTATCCATGTTCTTGGCGCCCTTGATGATGGTAGCGGACGCCGGGAGGTAAACCGCGCCTTCCTTGGGGTAGATCACCTTGACGGGAGCGCCGTCGCGCACGAGCTGCGCGCAGGGGTCCTCGTAGGAAAGTCCGACCACATTTTCGCCGTCCGCGACGCTCTTGTAAACCGCGGAGGAGCTTTCACAGATTTTACCGCCGATATTCGCGAACAGATCTTTTACATATTTCCACGCGTTTTCGTCTTCATAACCGCCCATCGCCAGCAGAATGTTGGTAAGCTGCGCAAAAGCGGAAGAGGAATTGGCCGGGTCGGCCGTGGCGATCTTGCCTTTGAGCTTCGGGTTCAGCAGGTCGGCATATCCTTCGATCTTGATGTCGCCGATCAGGTCGGTGTTGACGATCAGGCAGCTGCCGTCCAGAACGTTGCCGGTAATGAACCCGCAGGTGTTTTTGTAGGCGTCCAGCACACCGGCGTCGTTCTTGGAAACATACGGCTCCCACAGATCCTTGTTGTCATACGCCAAGGACCAGGAACCGCCGAACATAACGTCCGCGTACGGGTCTTCCTTCTCGGACTGGATGCGCTTGATCAGCTCGCCGGTACCCGCCTGGATGACTTCGACATCCACGCCGTACTTTTCTTCAAACAGCGGAATGGTGGCGTTCATCAGGCCCTCGGAATTCGGGGAATAGATGACCAGCTTGCCGCCGCCCTGTTTTTCCGAAGACGCGGCTTCGGAAGCGGCGCTGCCGGCTCCGCCCGCCTGGGAAGCGGCCGGCGCGGAAGAACAGCCCGCCGCGGAAACGGCGAGCACAACGGAAAGAATCAGTGCCATTAGCTTTTTCATTTCATTTCCTCCTCTAGTTTGGTGTTTCAATTCGGTATCTTTATTTTACAAAAATATTGCATAAAATTAATACCTGAATTACGGAACAAAATAGAAAAAATACCGAACAATTTCATCCGGTATCTTTTCTCAGCGAATTTTCAGCTTGTATTCCTTGGGCGAGCACCCCACATACTTTTTAAAAACATGATTGAAATATTTGTAATCCCCTATGCCGCACGCTCCCCCGATCCCGGAAATCGGAAGCCGGTTTTCCTGCAGGAGAGAAAGCGCTTTCTGGATGCGGTACCGGTTCAGGTACTCGATCACCGTGGTCCCCAGCGCCTTCTGAAACCTCTGGTTGATGTACCGGTCGGAATAGAACAGCTTCTCCGACAATTCCGCAAGTGTGATTTTTTGAGTATAATTCTGCGCGATGTAATCCAGAATCTGCACGACCACGGGGTCCTCCGGATGCTCCAGCTTCATATTGCCGAACAGGGAAATATCCTTCAGCTCTGCCACACCTTTATTTTGTTTGCGTAAAATACGGATATTCTCACATTCCAGGGCGGCGCGGTCAAGCGCTTCCATCATTTCTTCCTGATTCAGCGGTTTCAGGATATAATCGGAAACTCCGTTCCGGATCGCCTCCTTGGCATATTCAAAGTCGGAATAGCCGGTTAAAAGAATTGCCACATAATCGTTCTGGCATTTCGTTTCAGCAATCATCTGCAGCCCGTCCATGACCGGCATGTTGATATCGGTAATCACGATATCCGGGTTGAGCGTCCGGATCAGCTCCTTTCCCTCCACGCCGTTGCGGGCTTCCCCCACCACGGTACAGCCGTGCTCTTCCCACGGCACCGCGTAGCGGATGCCCTTTCGGATAATATCCTCGTCCTCCACCAGTATTACGCTAAACATCTTTTCTCCCCCTGCGCAGCAGCTTTGCCGTAACGGTAAAGTTTTTTCCTTCCTCACTGTTGATAAACAGGCCGCACTCCTCCCCATATTCCAGAATGATCCGACGGGAAAGGTTCTGCAGGCCGTTGTGCTCGGTCTTGATCCCTTCGGAAACAATCATGCTCTGCAGGCGTTCCAGCATCTCCACAGGAACCCCCGGGCCGTCGTCCTCAACACGCAGAAACAGATAATCGTCCTCGCACCAGGCCCTGATCTGAACGGAAAGCTCCATCTGCTTCTGAAAACCGTACTTGATGCTGTTTTCAATCAGCGGCTGCAAAAGCAGCTTCGGAATCATGCACTGGCTGCAGTCCGGCTCTATTTTCATCCGGCACCGGAAACGCTCCCCGAACCTTGTTTTCTGGATATACAGATAATCCTCTATGTAACCGATATCCTCCGAAAGAAGGACGTCCTGTTTGGTATTGTTGATGCTGTAGCGAAGAATGTGGGTAAATTTTTCCAGCAGATACGAAGCTTTTTCCGCGTCTCCAAGGATGAGGTACTTGATATTGTCCAGCGTATTGTAAATAAAATGCGGATTGATCTGCGTCTGCAGGTTCCTCATCTCGATCATGCTGTTTAATTTGATCAGATCGGTGTTTCGCGTGTTGAGCTCGTTGATGCTTTTCACCATTTTATTGATCTGCGCCGCGATCTCCTCGATTTC
Organism: Caproiciproducens sp.; assembly: GCF_053840905.1. NCBI lineage: Bacteria > Bacillati > Bacillota > Clostridia > Eubacteriales > Acutalibacteraceae > Caproiciproducens > Caproiciproducens sp. Next base: position 127,241 of record NZ_JBNLXQ010000005.1, on the reverse strand, counting down.
GTCCCCGGTGTCGATCCGGATAATGTGCTCGTTGTCCCCGTGGCGGATGACGCGGATCTCCCCCACCAGCGCCTCTACGGACTGAGCGGTTTTTTCCGCCATCATCTGGGACAGCTTTCGGAACATTAACAGCCAGATGCAGCCCAGCAGAACGATCGTCATGACCCCGATGATGATATAGAGCGAATTCCCGGGAGAATACACAAACGAATAGAGCACCGCTTTTTTATCCGTCAGAACCCGCGCGCCGGTCCGGTACCGGTTCTCCTGCACCGTCACAAAGCGCTGGGACGGATCCGCCCTGTATTTGTTGGTGTTGCGCTCGGAAAGGAACGCGTTTTTGGAGCAGTAAATGATATCCCCGTTCAGGTTTGTGATGATGCAGTCATACTGGTATCCTGAAAAAAGGCTGCCCCAGTCGTTCCCGCTCAGATAAGCCACGGCAAATCCGGCCAGCGCCCCATGCTGGTAAACGGGTTTTGCAAAAACACACTCCGAGTTGTCTCCGGAAAAATAATAAACGGTCGTGTAAACGGGCAGATTTGCTTTCAGGGCATTGTCCGCCACGATTTTATTGAATTCCGTTCTGTGCAGGTTCATCGCTTCCTGCCCAAAGCTGGTATAGACGATCTGCTTTTCCCGGTTCATCAGAATCATACGGACGCGCACCGGGCTTACCACGTTATGCTTGCTGAGGGAGTACTGCACCTCCCGGCTGTCGGAAACGCCGGTCATACAGCGGAGAAAAAACCCCTCGTTTTCTTCATCCTCCAGATAAGCGGTAACGTCTTCATAAACCTCGTCAAACGTGCGGTTCAGAAAGTTCAGATGTTCCTCCATATTGAAGTTCTGATTGAGATAATTCAAGCCGAAAATAGGGATACAGAACAGCAGGCAGCCGATCATGACCAAAAAAATAATCTTTTGCAGCGCCTGCTTTTCCAGTTGCTTTTTAAAAGGGCTGTTCGTTGTTTCTCCCGTACGCAATTCCATCATCCCCGCCTTGCCCGCAATTCCGTATGCAGGTACAAATTCAATGATAATTCGTTTTCATTAAAGCATATTTTGTCAGAATTAACAAGCTTTCCTGTGGTCCGTATCCTCAAAATTCAGGGGTTCAGACATTCCAGGCGGACGTCGGCGCAAAGAAACGCGCCGATCCCGGCGGCATTACCCCGTCAGGACCGGCGCATAGGAGTTCTATAGAAGAGGAAAAAACGGCCGGTCACCAAAACAGCCCTTCTAACCGTTTTTATCCGGCTAAAAGGGCTGTTTTAAAAATGCAAAGAATTTTTAATCGAACGTTTTTGTTTCTCCGATTTTCATAAAGCACGGCCATTGCTCGATACTCAGCAAATCGGGATGCTTCTTAAAGTATTTCACAAAATCGCCGTTTGGATGAGCCAGATTATACCATCTTTCGCATAGCTCAATGATTTGCATGTGTGCTTCTATTTCCGTAACTTCGTCACGGGATAAATCACTGTAATACATAGAGGGCACCTCACACTGATACATGATCAGCCGTCATCATCCGGGCCTTTCCGAGAATCAGCATAACAGAGACCCAAAATATACTAAGGCTGACGACAAAAGAAAATTGAATACTGTTTACAAGTAAGAAGACAATTGTTACGATGAATTCTACGGAAAGAATGATTCTGGTTTTCATTCTGTAGTGGTGTACTTCAGCATCATCAAGTGGTTTATTGATGTTTTCTACAGGCGCTAAAATCACAACAATCAGGGAGGCTGGAATGACGACTGCAAGCGACGTGATAAATGCCATATAGCCCGGGCATAATTTCGTCAGCAACAGCACAAAAAGGATCATCAGCCACGATATCCCATAGCATCCCAGTTTGGTTTTGGCGTGGTAACCGCCCGCATAAACCCGAAGGAAGGAATACGATACGATAAATACAAAAGTCTCTAACAGCATACCGAGGAACAGACCGACGAAAAACATAGTGGAAAGATGAATTATTTTGAGGAGAGCGGTTTGCACTCCAAAAGAATAGAGATCCTTATCTTTTTCCGAGATCAAGCCGCTCTCACTCAGGGCCTTAACGATCCAGTTGGAAAAATTGGTCAGCATCAGAATTTTCTGAGGTTCTTTACCGCTTCAGGGAGCTTGTCCTGATAAGCAAGTAGTACGCAAGACGTATTGGCGGACTGGCGAGCTTCCTGCATCGCGATTTTAGAAACCAAATCCAGTGCCTTCATTTTTACATTTTTCTGACCGTTTTTCATTTTCAACACCCCTTGTTAATTTATTGACTCCATTATAATCGGATTTTGGCCGTTCACAAGGGGATTTCCCTAACTTACAGTTTTTTGGACTGAAATACAGATATTATGCCGTTATAGGAAAATAAACACATTTACAGATTGCTGTTTCTTCGGCTCACCGGAAAGATAATGCTTACAGAAAATTTGCCCTGTTCAACTTCTATATTAATATCTCCGTCGTATTTTTTCACAGAGGAATTCACGTTGGAAAGGCCGATCGCTTTATGGTTTTTCTTGTTGGAAAGGAATGTTTCTTCACTTTTTACAGGGATTTCCTGAATGGAATTGATGAGGTTAATAATAAACATATCGTGAAACTGATAGATACGCAGCTCTATTCTTTTTGTACTGTCGACAATCCTGTTGCACGCTTCTATGGCGTTGTCCAGTAAGTTGGCAAAAATCGCCGTAATGTCGATATCATCAATAAAATTCAGGTTCAGATTTTCCACAGAATAAACAAATTCGATTCCATCCAAATGGCAGATTTTCATTTTTTCATTGACAATGATATTTAAAATTCTGTTGTTGCAATTGAATTTCATCCCCAGTTCATCTACGATTTCCGATATTTTTTTAGCATATTCAAGGCCTTCCTCATTTTGACCCGCCGTGTAAAGCCGCTCGAACACTTTGATGTGATTTTTGATATCGTGCATGATTTTCTGGGAGTTATTATACTCCATTTCCAACTGCTGGTAATAATTGTATTGCATATCCATTCTTTGCTGAATCAAAACGATTTCATTCTCCAACTGATCTGATTTTGATACATTTTCAAAAAAATAGATCACTGCCAGATTCAGTATGATGGAAATCACCGCAAGCATCATCATAATAAAATGAGTAGTAGCCGGGTCAACCTTGTAGGCGGCCAATATCGCAATAAAATAAATAATCGCAACATTCGAGACAGGAAGCAAAGCCAGAAAAACATACTGTTTTTTATACAGATAGGTGATTTTCTGCCTTTTAAAACAAATGATCAGCAACTTACAGGCGGCAAACATAAAGGTCTGAACAACGATCACATTAAACAAAAAGACAACGGAATGATGATTATAAAGAGGAATCGAACCCGTTATAACCGTCAGTAAGGAAGAGACGAGTGCATCACATCCCGCAAAAGTAATAATAAATACGATAATGTGGAGATATTCCTTGACCTGCCTGACATTATAGAGATACGCGACGAGAAAGGTGATAACCACAAAATATGTAAAATTGAGGAACGGGATATCCATTAAGTTGATACTGATCCACAAGATTGTAAATAAAAAATAGGAAATGATCTTTGTCCTTTTTTCCAAAAATTGAGGTTCATACATTTTGTTCATGAAGTTAAATAAAATCGCTGTTCCGGCGCTGCACGATATTACGTAAGACAGCCATTTTATGGTTGTTTCTAACATATCATCATCTCTTTATTAACATATTAAAATTATTTTTTAAAAAAGAGTGAAATTCCGCTTTGAATTCCACCGATCTTTTCTGAGATATTGGAATTAAATCACCACTCGTCAGAGTAACGTCATATCCCTTGATACTCGATATATACAACAGATTAATCACAAAACTTTTGTGCGGCATGGAAAACCCATATGGCCTGAAGCTGTTGAAAATATTATTAATGCTATCATTAATTTTATAGGTTCTGTCCTTTGCCACAATTTCAATTTTGTGATCGCAGGATTCAAAATAATAAATATCTTCCAGATTAAGGGTTTTGATCCCTAAGTTCGTATCAAAAGTAAAGGTAATTTTACTTTTTTCCATTTTCATATATTCGATGGCGTCGTCCAACTGCTTGCAAATCGTCTCATAAGTAACCGGTTTTGTTACATATCCAAAGGCTCTGACGGAAAAAGCGTCCGTTTGATAGTTCGAAAAATTTGTTACATAAATGATTTTGACGTTCTTATCCCGCGAGCGGATTACTTTGGCAACTTCAATTCCATCCATTTGACCCATCTGAATGTCCAGAAAAATAATATGAAATTTTTTTGCGCTATGTAATAATTCCTCCCCTTTTGCGTATAAGCTTGTAAACATTCTGACACTTTTTTCATTGCAATACTTTGTAATCATGGTATTTAGCTGATCCAATTCGTATTTATCGTCATCGCAAATAGCAATTTCCAGCATATAATCACCTGTCTTTAATTCGTTTTTCCACTACATTACTTATTAAACCCATATCAAGTCGGATTGTCAAGATTCCTGGAAAATTTTGTATTGATTATGCGGAAATAAAAAGATCAACGCAAAATTTTACCCTCTCAGCCAAAAGGCTGAGAGGGTGTTTTCAGGAATTCGTATCTTTGTTCTCCGCGGAAATCCGGCAGGCGGCGTCCAGCATCCTGCCCTTTCCCCACTCATTGATGATTTCCAGCGCGGGCAGCAGCTGTTTGCAGCTTTCGGTCAGGGAATACTCCACGTGGGGCGGTATCCGGCAGATTTCCGTACGCAGCACCAGCCCGTTTTCCTCCAAACCGTTCAGTGACCTGGTCAGCATGATATTGGTGATCCCGTCCAGATGCCGTTTCAGCTCGTTATAGCGCATACTTTCCTTCGCGGAAAGCTCCCAGATAATCGGCAGCCTCCATTTTCCCCCGATGATTTCCAGAGCGTGTGCCACCGCGCACTTTTTGCCGTGAATCGATTTTATTTTTTCCTGTTCCTTTGACATATGATTTCTCCCGTTTCAAGGCACAAAAATGTGCGTACTTGCAGATATGTTCCCTACTGATATACTAATAGGGAAAGAGCCGCGCGGGGCGATTACAGGGCGCACTGCCGCGCGGAAAAAACAAAAAGGTGGAGATACAGATGAAATTCATGGAACTTGCACAGGACCGGTATTCCCTTCGCAAATTCAGCGAAAAACCGGTGGAGAAAGAAAAACTCGACCTTGTGCTGCAGGCGGGCCGGCTGGCCCCGACCGCCTGTAATAATCAGCCGCAGAAAATTTTAGTCCTTGAAAGTAAGGAAGCGGTTGCAAAGCTGAAGGGCTGCACCCGGTATCATTTCAACGCACCGATGGCGCTGCTGGTCTGCTACGACAATACGGTAAGCTGGAAACGCGACTACGACGGCAAAGACAGCGGGGATATTGACGCGAGCATCGTCGGTACCCACATGATGCTGCAGGCCGCCGAGCTTGGGCTGGGCACCACCTGGGTCGGGCATTTTGATCCCGAAGCCGTGAGAAAAGCCTTTTCCATTCCGGAAAATCTGGTGCCGGTCGCCCTGTTCCCGCTGGGATACCCCGCGGACGACGCCGGACCCAGCGGCCAGCACACAAGCAGAAAACCGGTAGAGGAAACCGTGTCTTACAACCGGTTTTCCTGAGATACGAATTTCCAATACAAACGCAAAAGGTCAGGAGGATTTCCTATGATTCAAAATGAAGTGCTGGACTGCATCCACAGGCGCAGAAGCACCCGCCGGTTCCAGGAGCGCCAGATCGAGCCCGAACAGCTGGAAACTCTGCTCGACGCCGCAATCTGGGCGCCCAGCGGAAGCAACAGCCAAAGCTGGCTTTTTACCGCTGTTCAAAACAGAGAAACCCTGCTTCAATTGAACGAAGTGGTGAAAGAAGGCTTCCAGAACTGGGTTCCGGACGACAATTATCCCGGAAAAGTCAGGGCTAAAGCCAGCTCGGAAAAGGAAAACTACAATTTTTATTACCATGCACCGACCCTTGTTATCGCGTCGAACCGGCCGGATTACGAAAACGCCATGGCGGACTGCGCTCTTGCACTGGAAAACATCTTTTTAGCCGCGCAGTCGGTTGGACTGGGTACCTGCTACATCAATCAGCTGCACTGGCTGAGAAGTGACCCCGGCGTGCGCGAATTTCTGTTTCAGCTCGGGATTCCCAGAGAACACACCATCTGCTCCGCGGCCGCGATCGGGTATATCGGCGCGGAGTCAGCCGCCCCGCCGCGCAAAGAAGGGACCATCCGCATGATCAAATGAGGGACTTTCCTTTCATACGCCGGGCGGCAGCTTATCCTCCATGAGACTGCGCAGATCGATCGTGCCTCCGTCCACCGCAAAGGTGCCGTCGCCGTTGGCATGAAAGGTCCGTCGCTCTTTCCGGTCGTAATCCATCCAGGCGCGTACGCCCTCCAGAAGGAAGATGCCCTGCGGTTCCAGATAGTCCGTTACACGGCATTCCAGACAGCCGAGGCATTCCGCAATCAGCGGCGCTTTTACCCGGGCCGCGGGCCGCGGCGTAAGCCCGAACTTCGCAAACTTGTCCGTTTGTTCGCCGGAGCAGTCGCCGATTGCGACCACCTTTTCCGCAAGGTCTACCGTGGGAACCGCAAGCACGCATTCCCCGGTATGCCTGAGCGCCTGAAAGGAATAATTCCACGGGCCTGTCGTCAGGGCAATCTGAGGGGTAAAATCCATCACCATGTGCCAGGAGAGGGTCATCACATTATTGCGGCCTTTGTCGTGCGTGGTGACCAGCAGCACCGGTCCCGGCTCAATCAGCATAAAGGCCTTTTCAATCGGAAGTTCCGTCAGAGACATTTTCCCACCGCCTTCTTTTATTATTTTGGTCCATGTTAAAGAACAATGTTGATACGATACAATTTCTTAAGGGAACTTGCTAAAAGTTCCCTTATTGCATATTTTACGAATGCAAAGCCCGTTAATAGTTATATTTGTGATTTCCGACGATGATTTTTTGAGTAAACACCTCATTTTCCCATGGTTTTCTGATCTCAATGAGATTTAAAACATCATAACCCCTCTTGGATAGAAAATTGATCATTTTATCATTATTCGGATGAACCCAGTTAAAGACGGTTGTACCGCCTAATCCCCTTGCAATATTCTCCGCTTCTTGATACAGTTTTGAGGCTATGCCACTTCTTCTTGCACTTTCAGAAACAAATATAGATTCTGCCCAAACTACGCTTCCATCAATTCTGCAAACTAAATAGCCCAACAGTTCATTATCCTTTTCAGCAACAAAAACAGGGTACTTTGCTTCCAGATACTCTCGAAATTCTTCCTTGGCCTGGTCTATTTTGGGCTTTGATGTAATCCCTTTCAATTGCTTTAACTCTACCCGAAACTGTGCGATTAATGGGGCTATTTTTTCTTCATCATCAATTTTCGCCAAATATATATTCATTATTCTCACCCCTGTCGCCAATCTACCTTATTTTACCATTGTTCATTTATTTACCGTTCCAGCAGCGCGAGCTGCGGAAGAGGGATGAACGGGTCCGGATTCTCAACATGTTCCCCGATCATTTTTTCCATCCAGATCATGTCGTACCAGGTGTGGAATTTATAGCCGCACTTGGTAAAATGAGCGACGGTTCTGTATCCCAGATGCTCATGAAAACCGACGCTTTCCTCATTGGAACAGGTAATGCAGGCATTGAGATTGATGATATTCTGTTTCTTTAAAATTTCTTCCAGCGCCTGATAAAGCTTTTTGCCGGTTCCTTTCGCCTTGCAGTCCCTTTTAATATAGACCGTGGTCTCCACCGCCCAATCATAGGCGGCGCGCCCTTTGAACGCGCAGGCATAAGCATAACCGACGACGGAGCCGTCCCGCACCGCCGCCAGGTAAGGATATTTTTTCAGGGTATTGCGGATTCTCTGCGTAAATTCTTCGACGGCCGGCACATCGTATTCAAACGTAATCGCCGTATCCGTGACATACGGCGCGTAAATGTCCAGTATCTGCCCCGCGTCCGATTCCGAGGCCATGCGAATGGTGATCGTTTTATCCATAGCAGGTTTTTCCTTCCGCTGAGTGATCCTATTAAAACAAAGGATCACTCAGCGTCTTTTTTCTTTATTTTACCACGATTTGAGGGAATTGGAAATCAGCATGATCATAATTCTTACAATAAAAGCAAACATGCCGCCCCCATAACGGAGCGGCATATCGCAAGAAACTTTCATCCGGAAGACTTATTACTATCTCTGGGCCCAAATTACTCATTTCTCATAGCACCCCACTATTTTACTAAAAAAGGGACGGGTTTGCAAATGTAAATGATGGCAGGAAATCATGAAAATGATACCTGCCGCCGCCCGGATGCCCCAGCCGGGACCCGGCTCATCACCCGGGCGGACGGCTCCACCTGCACAGCAGGTCCGAAAGCAGGTCGATCGCGACAAACAGGGCAAAGCCCACGATGGAAATCACGATAATTCCCGTATACATATCGATGTAATCAATTCTTGACCACGCATCCAGAATGTAATAGCCCATGCCGTATTTTGTTCCGTAGCCCTCCACGAAAAACAGCACGGATACCGCGGTTCCCAGAGAAACGCGGATGCTGGTGAACAGCTCCGGCAAAATGGCGGGCAGCGTGATATGCCGGATGATCTGCGCGGGGCCCGCTCCCGCGCTGACGGTTACCAGATAAACGGAGGGGTCGATGCTGCGCACGCTGTCCCTGGCGGCAACAATCACCTGAAAGACGACAATCAGAAAAATAATGGCGACCTTGGAGCCGTCCCGCATGCCCCAGAGGATCATGGCGACCGGCAGAAAGGCCGTCTTGGGAATGGGGTAGCTGAAGTAGATGAGCGGATACAGAATCTTGTTGGCGCTTTCGGAATACGCCATCAGGATTCCGACCGGGACCCCCACCGCAAGGGAGAGTCCCAGACCGGCCGCGATCCTTTTCAGGCTGGCGAGGATATGGAGGAAAATATGGTTTGAAAAAGCGGCGCCGAAGTTCCGGTAAATGACCGCCGGGTCCGGGATGACCGTTGTGCGCATCAAAAGATACGCCAGAAACCAGAGGACATTTAAAAGCAGGAAGCCCTGCAAAAACAGCAGGCACTTATTCAGCAGTCTGTTCAAGATCGCCCCGCCTTTCGCCCTCCGGCCCTAATTTTTCATGAAGAACCCGTTTCTCGGTCAGGTAATCCGCCGACTCCGGGTCGGATTGCCCGAAATAAGGATTTTTCATCGAATACCGGAGCACTCCGCGGCGGTTCCCCATGACCACAACGGTATTTCCCAGATACAGCGCCTCTTCAATGCTGTGAGTAACCAGAATCGTGGTCGGCCGGTTCCGCTTCCAGATCCGTAAAAACAGCTCCCGCGCGTCCTGACGGGTAATCGCGTCCAGCGCGGAAAAAGGCTCGTCCATCAGAAGCAGGTCGGGGTTGAAAATAAACGCCCGCGCAAGCGCCGCGCGCTGGACCTGTCCGCCGCTGAGCTGCGCGGGATACCGGTGCAGCAGCCGCGAAACCTCCAGCGCGCCGCAGATCCCGCCGATCTCCCGCCTGCGCTCTTCGGTAATAGGCTCTTTTCGGAGTTTGAGCGGAAGCAGGCAGTTTTCCCCGACCGTTTTCCACGGCAGCAGCCCGCAGTTCTGGGGGATCACCCCGATCTTATGCGTTCTGGGATTCAGCGGCCGCTTTTCGCCGCCGGTCACGCTGGATACGCTGCCGCCGTCCATGGGGAGCATCCCCGCCAGCGCGTTGATCAGCGTCGACTTGCCGCAGCCGGAAGGCCCGAGTACGGCAAGGACCTCCCCCTGCTCTATTTGCAGGGAGAGTCCTTCAATCACCGGCGTTCTGCCTTTTTTTGTTTTGTAGCTGACCGTTACCTGATCGATTACAAGCATCTTGCTCTCCATAAACTTCCGCCGTTACGATGCGGAATAAACGTCATACACCATCTGGTCATACTGCAGGGTCGGCTTGCAGAGGCCCTTTTTGCCCGCCCACTGCACGGCGTTCTCCACTTCCTCTTTGGTGGGAAGCTTGCTGGTACGGAAGGGCTTCACCGTGATCTTGCCGATCATTTCTTCCGGGTAGCCCACCGCCTTGATCACGGTTTTTTCATATTTGCGGATATCCGTATGGTTCATATAGTCCACGGCCTCGTTATAGGCCTGATACAGCTTGTGGATCGCGGCGGCCTTGCTGTCCAGCGCGGTCTTTGAAAATGCGGAAACCGCCGGGTACAGCCCGAACTGGTTCGCGCTGCCCAGATAGACGGCGCCGTCGTTCAGCGCCAGAGTGGCGAAGGGCTCCGGCAGCAGGCCGAGGTCGATTTTTTTATTGCGCAGAAGCTCCAGACGGTCCGGAATTTTCGGCACTATTTCCTTCACAACGTCGTCGCCGGTCATGTCATTGTGGCTTAAAATATCTTCCAGCGTGTATTCGATCAGCGTTTTTTCGGAGATCGCGATGCTTTTCCCTTTGATCTGGCTGATGTCCCTGATGCCCGTGTCCTTGCCGGCTACAAGGATGTAGTCCCCGTCGGTAATCCCGGTGATCTTCACGTCCAGCCCGGCGTTCTGATACATGCAGACCCCGATAAAATCGGTCAGCACGCCGTCCAGTTCCCCCGCCTGCAGGGCGGCGTCGCGATCCTTCGCGGAGGTAAAGACCTCCAGATCGAGCCGGAAGCCGTATTTGTCGGCGAGCTTGTTTTCATTGATCAGCACATAAGGAATCACGTCGGAGGACGACATCATCCCGATGCGGATGACCGGTTTCTCCATACCCCCGGACACACTGCCCGACGTACTGCCGGCAGTGTTTTGCGGTGCGCACCCCGCCGTGAATACCATTAACAAAAGAACGAAAACTGCTATGATTTTATTTTTCATGGTTTCCTTCCCACCTTTGATAACAATCGTTTTCAATTTCAAGGCTGTCCAGCACCTTGCCCGCGACAAAACCGACGATCTCGTCCAAAGTCTGCGGATGCCCGTAAAACCCGGGCATGGCGGGCAGGATGGTCACGCCGAGCTCCGAAAGCTCGGCCATCCTTCTGAGGTGAACCGTCGACAGCGGCGTTTCCCGGGGGACCAGCACCAGCCTGCGTTTTTCCTTGATCATGACGTCGGCGGCCCGGGTCAGAAGCGTTTTGGTGATGCCGCAGGCGATTTCGGCCACGGTGGACATGGAACACGGCAGAATCACCATGGCGTCGCACCGGAAAGAGCCGCTCGCGACCGGGGAAAACATGTTTTCGTTGTCTTCTAAAACGATCTTTGCCCTTCCGCCGCCCCAAAGCCGCGCCTTTTCCCCCAGAACCGCCCCGGTTTCATAGGCCAGCACTTTGCGGCCCTGTTCGGAAGCAATCAGATGGATTTCCAGCTCCTGCTGCGACAGTGCTTCCATCACGCGCAGAAAATACACGCTTCCGCTCGCCCCCGTGATTCCCACGATGATTCTCTTCATGTTATCCCTTCCTAAATAAACGCATCCAGAAGCCCGAACACCAGCAGGACGATGCTCACGAGCTGGTTCACGCTGTAGGACGCAATATTGACGTGGGTCAGATTGTCGGGCGACACCATCCGGTACTCCGCGGCAAACAGGGCGGCGATGACCGCCACACCTACATAATAGATCACTCCGAACCGCGGCACAAGAAGCCCGATGACGACGAGGCAGATCAGGGTGACGACGTGGAACAGCATGGCAATACGCAGGGCGTTTTTCACGCCGAAGGCAACGGGGATGGAATGCAGCCCGTTCTGCCTGTCAAAGTCATAATCCTGCGAGCCGTAGATAATGTCGAACCCGGCGACCCACAGGGTATTGGCGGCGCCCATAACGAGCGGGACCAGTGCGGGCTTTCCCGTGACGGCAAGCCACGCGCCGACCGGCGCGCAGGCGCAGGTAACGCCGAGGATCAGATGGCACAGAAAAGTGAAACGTTTGCAGTAGGAGTAAATAATCAGCAAAAACAAAGCGACCGGGGACAGGGCAAAGCAGACCCAGTTCAGCCGGTACGCTCCGTACAGCATAACGAGGAAACAGACCGCGGTAAAAACAACGACCTCGCCTTTTTTCATTTCTCCCTTTGGAATCTGGCGGCCGGCCGTGCGCGGATTTTTCGCGTCGATCTTCGCGTCGATCACGCGGTTGACGGCGTTCGCGCCCGTGCGCGCCCCCAGAAAGCAGACCACGATCCAAAAGACGGTGGAAACGCCGGGAAGGCCGTTCGCGGCCAGCACCATGGAAACCAGCGCAAAGCTGAAAGAAAAAATCGTGTGCGAAAACATGACCAGCTTGCCGTATGATTGAATCTTATCGATGATTTTAGTCAATCCCATATTCGTTCCACCTTTTGTCGACCTGCCGTTTCATCGCGTCCGTCATGACGATGTCATCCGGCCAGGGGCGGGTCAGGCCCTCCTGCTTCCATTTTTTCGTAGCGTCCACCCCGATCTTGAAATCGATGACCGCAATGTCCCTTTTGGCGTCTATATTATTGAACACCTTCCACATAACGGTGGAAAGGTCCCTCGTATTCACATCCTCGTCCACCACGATCACAAACTTATCCGGGTGGTTCCAGAGGTAATTCTCGACCAGCTCCCTGCCCTTTCCCGGGCGGTCCTTGCGGACGGGCAGGATCCTGAAAGTATCGGTAACCTCGTCGTTGAAGCCCTTTGCGGGGCTGGCGGCGTCGATTCCCAGCCGGCACCCGTACAGCGCGCGGTTGGAGGAATGATCCAGCGCGTCCAGCGGACCTTCCGAAAAAAGCAGGCTCTGCGGCCCGCTGACATTTTTCAGCACCGCGTCCCGCACGGCGGCCAGGTTCTGAACGTCCACGGATTCGTCCACGGCGACAATCAGCTTCGTATACATCATCTGCCCCATGCCCCAGATCGCGTTCATCACTTTGCGCGCGCAGCCGGGGTATTTGTTTTTGATCGAAACAATGGCGCAGTTGTGAAAAACCCCTTCCAGCGGCAGGTTCAGGTCCACCAGCTCCGGAATCTGCATCCGCAGCAGCGGGAGGAAAATACGCTCCGTCGCCTTCGCCATATAGCAGTCCTCCATCGGCGGCTTGCCCACAACCGTGGCGGGATAGACGGCTTCCCTTTTATGGGTGATGCAGGTCACATGAAATTTCGGATAATAATCCGCAAGGGAATAATAGCCCGTATGGTCGCCGAACGGCCCTTCCAGCACCGGTTCTTCCGCGGGGTCGACGTAACCTTCCAGCACAAATTCGGCGTCCGCGGGAACATAGATGTTATTCGTAATGCATTTGACCATTTTGACCCTTTTCCTGCGCAGCCATCCGGCCAGCATCATTTCATCCAGCATTTTCGGCAGCGGCGCGGTGGCGGCGTAGGTAACGGCGGGGTCGCACCCCAGCGCGACCGAAACCGGCATCCTCAGGTTCTGCTCCGCGTAGCCGCGGTAGATTTCGGAGCCGTCCTTATGCTTGTGCCAGTGCATCGCGGTGGTGGTGCTGTCAAGGACCTGAAGGCGGTACATTCCGGCGTTCTGCCGCTTCGTTTTCCGGTCCCTTGTAAAGACGACGGGAAGCGTAATAAACGGTCCCGCGTCCTGCGGCCAGCACTTCAAAACGGGCAGGGAGGACAAATCCACGAACCGTTCCACCACCTGCTGGCATTCTCCCCGAAACAGGCTTTTCCGCGGAAACGCGCTCAGCAGGCGGAACAGATGGGGAACACTTTTGATCAGCCGGGGAACGGACAGGCGGTTGACGATATCCAGATACTTCTGGATATCGTCCGCAATGTCGTCCAGCTTTTCCACGCCCAAAGCCATGCTCATTCTCTGATAGCTGCCCATCGCGTTCATCAGGACGGGATACCTTGACCCGTTTACCTCCTGGAACAGCAGAGCAGGACCGTTGGCTTTGGAAACGCGGTCGGTGATCTCCGTAATTTCCAGCTCGGGCGACACGGGCGCGTCGATCTTTTTCAGTTCCCCGCTCGTTTCCAGTTTTCTGATAAAACCCTGAAGGCCTTTGTATGCCATCCGCGCATTCCCCATTTGCTCCATACTTTTTGAATCCGTGAAATTCAGCTCTTGATATATTTCTGAAAATGGTCGCTGTATTTGATCTCGTTGTCGGGAAGCACCCAAAGCGCTTCCGTATCCGGCAGCGTCCTGATATAAGCCAGCCCCTGCTCGTAAGGGACGTTGAAAATCAGCTTGCAGCAGATATCCGCCATACCGGAATCCGGCGTGATAATGGTGACGGCTTTAAAATAAGTAGACGGCATCAGGGTTTTCGGGTCTATGATATGGTGGTAGGTCTTGCCGTCCACCGTGTAATACCGCTCGTAAATCCCGCTGGTCACAACGGATTCATCCTTGATATTGATCGTGCAGAGGGATTTTTTCTCGCTTTCCTTATCCGGGTTCTGAATCCCGATATTCCAATCCTCCTGATTGACGCCCTTGTCGCCGATGGCCCGCACATTGCCGCCCACACTGAGAAGTGCGGATTGATAGCCGTGTTCCATCGCGATTTTCGCCACTTGCTCCGTCGCGTAGCCTTTTGCGATTCCGCCGACGTCCAGACTCATCTCCGGGTCTTCTAAATATACCGTGGAAGCTTTTTCATCGATGACGACCTTGCTGATATCCGTATGCTTCATAGCTTCTTTCAGGTCGGCCATGGGGGGCAGGGCCGCGTTTTCCGGGTCGTCTATCCCCGCTTCCCTGTACTGGTGCCATATTTTCAGCACCGAACCCAGCGCGATATTGAAAGCGGAGCTGTTGTCCGCGCTTTCTTTTTTACCCAGCAGGAGCATATCGATAATCTTCTTATCTACCTTGACCGGCTTCTTCCCCGCGTTGTCATTGATCGTTTTGATGTTGCTGACGCCGGGGTAATCATGATAAATATCGTAAAGCTCATGGTAAACCTTTAGATTATTATAAATCAAATTGGAAAGGTTTGTAAACTCCTCTTTGGTTTCCGTATAAGCCACAATTTCCGTCATGGTGTCGAAAAGCTGTAAAAATTGCGCTTCATAGCGTGTTTTCTTACTGGTATCGCAAGCCGGAAGCGGAACGATCAGCGCCATGGCGAGAATCGCCGAAATCAGTTTTTTCACCCGTTTTCCACCTCAAAAAATGGAGAGGTAGAAATGAATCTACCTCTCGCGAATCACTTTGTGAATGGGGCTTTCCCTTTATTTTGCGCCGGAAACAGCCTGATCGATAACCTTGATGAAATCGCCGACATGGATGGTAACGGAGGCGGTCAGTTCCTTATCGGTCGCTTTGCCTTCGGAGTCAACGGCAATGCCTTTGACCTCGTCCAGCGTTTTGCCGACTACATACTTCGCAAACGCGGCGGCTTCTTCGTTCCACTCTTTACCGATCTTGGAAGCCGCCTTCTTCATGCCGTAAGCTTCGCCCAGCTCGTCCTTCGTCTTCTGCTCCGCTTTCAGGTCGGACGTGATCTTGCCCGCTTTGGAGAAGTTGACTTTGGTCTGGGAAGCGTCGATGATGCAGCTGGTGATTTTGCCGTCGGCGCCGGCGGTGGTAACGGTGTAGTAGGAATCAACCTGCGCAAGGCCGTCCTCGGCACCGGCGTCCTTGGAGCTGGCAATGCCGGTCTCAATGCCGAGGCCCAGCTTGTCGCCAGCCTTTGCGCCGTTATCGGCTGCATTGGCGACTGCCTTTTCAACGGCGGCGATAAAGTCGCCGACATGAATGGTAACGGAGGCGGTCAGTTCCTTATCGGTTGCTTTGCCTTCGCTGTCGACGGCAATGCCCTTGACCTCATCCGCTGTTTTGCCGACTACATAGCCTGCAAACGCGTCGGCCTGCTCGTTCCATTCCTTTTTGATGCCGGAAGTTTTGCCAAGGCCGTACTCCGCGCCGAGTTCCTGCTTGGACTTCACGACGGTATCAAGCGGGGTCAGGATTTTGCCGGCGTCGGAGAATTCGACTTTGCTCTGGACCGCGTCGATCAGGCATTTTGCGATTTTGCCGTCCTGGTCTACCGCGACGGCCACAACGGTGGAATCCGTCTCCGCAAGGCCCTTTCCGTCTTTGACATCCGTGGATTTCGCGACAGAGGTAACGACGGCAAGACCTGTTTTCCATGTACCGGACGCCGGGGCCGACTCAGCGGCCTGTGAGCTCACGGCGGGCTGGGAAGCCGCTGCGGAGCTGGCCGCGGTGTTGCTGCCGCATCCCGCAAAGCTGACTGCGGTAATTGCTGCGGCTAAAAACGCTGCTATTGCTTTTTTCATATTTTCCTCCAAAATTTCAATTTATTTACTGAAGCCGACCTTTTTTAAAGCCGGCAGAGTAACCTTGAGCAAGGCGGATGTCGCCGCGCCCGCTATCACGCCCGACAGCAACAGCACGGGGGCGTACGCCCACAGAAAAAGATTCGTATATAAAAGGGAAACCGCAGCCATCTGCCCGATATTGTGAAAGACTGCGCCCAGAATACTAATCATCAGGTAAGAGATTTTTTCCTTGAAGAGAAACAGAAACAGGATCATGCCCAATACGGAAAGAAGGCCGCCGCAAAAGCTCAGCAGCGCCGCGACCGCGCCTCTGGTCAGGAACACAAAGACGGATTTCAGCACCGCCAGAAGCAGCGCTTCCTTTTTTTCAACGAAAAAAAGGGAATACATCACCACAATATTGGACAGCCCGAGCTTGACGCCGGGAACCGGCACGGGAATCTGCAGCTGGTTTTCGACGACGGACAGCACGAGGATCACCGCAAAAAGAAGGCCCGTCAGAACCATCCGTCTGATCCTCAGGGAGTTGATCTCGCGTTTCGTCAGATTTTTGTCTTCAGCCATTTTTGTTTTCCTCATCCAATCACAGCGTCCAGGTCGTCCGAACTGCGCTGATCCTTTGCCACTATTTTCATTACGATGCCGTTCGGAAGGCAGGCCGCGCTCTCCCCGACCGTGTGGAGCCTGCCCGCGTGGATACAGACTTTATCCGGGCAATTGGATTCCTCAAAGCAAATGCTGCCGTCTTGAAAAACGTGAAAAATCACGTTCTTATTCTGCGCAATTGAAAAGCGCTTATCCACTCCCGCCGTCAGATCGACCGTGTCCGCCAGCTCCGATTTGTAATAGATTTCGGCTTTCGCCGCTCTCTTCCCGACGATGGACTGATAGGAAAACCACGCGGCCGCACAGACCGCAAGCGCAACGGCAAGAATCACAAAATCGCTTTTTTTGACAAATTTCATCGATAAACCCCGTCTCAGTTAAAAAAACCGCCGACAAAAATCAGCAGGCAGTTGGTACCCACAAGGAGGATGTAATTTTGGACCGAAAGGACAAACGTTTCCTCTTTCTGCTGTTTCTTTTTGAACCGGTTAACATTGTTCCTGACGGGAACGATCGTCAGCAGGGACAACAGGCAGACAGAAGGCAGGATTTTCAAAAGCACCATCCCGACAACCGAGAGATACGAAACGGAATACAGCCCCGCGAATACGGACAGGGCTTTTTCGCCAAGATAATACGGGAGCGTGTATCGCTTTGCCCGGATGTCTTTTTCCAGATCGCACAGGTTGTTGGCGAGCATAATATTTGCGGTCGCGCAGGCCGGCGTTACCGAAAGCAGCGCGAGCGAAAAAAGCGGAAAAAGATTCAAATCCAGATGAACCGTTTGAAAATCAAGCGCCAACGTAAGGAAGGTTCCCGCGGGCATATTGATGTACAGTAACAGGAAAGGGATAAACAGCCCGTAAAACACGCCGGAAAAAAGCTCTCCCAGCGGCTGACGGGAAAGGGGAATCGGGCCCCACGAATAGAGCACCCCGAACAGAAAGCACAGCCCGCCCAAAAGCAGCACGACCGCGTCCGTCAGAAAGGCCAGAGTCAGCCCCAGAGCCGTACTGGCCAAAAGCAGCAGAAAAATGACCGCCTTCGCCGTCGGGCGGCGGAAAGGCAGAACCTCTCCGGCCGTTTTGGCTCCCTCATAATTATTGATCGCCGTAGCGGTTAAATCAAAGAGAAGCATGGAACCGAAAAAGAGCAAAGTCAATGTCCAGTTTACCGGCTGCTTTTTGTAAAAAAGATACGCAAGCGCCGTCAAAAAGGCAAAGACGCTGGTGATTTTCGTCCGCAGCTCCACAAAATCAAAAAACCTTTTCAGCATTGTTTTATAACCCGCGGTAAGCTTTATCCAAAACAGACTGAAGCCTTTCTTTTTTCGTTTCGGAAGCGCCCAGCTTCCGGATGATTTGAAAGGCCTTGTCGTAATACTTTTTTGAAACCGCCTTCGTGTAGCTCAGGCCGCCCGTTTCCGCCACGGCGGCATTGATCTCCTCCCGGGAAAGCTTTTCCGCCCTCGCCTTTTCCTTGAAAGCGGCGCGCGTCTGAAACGCGTAGATCAGCGGAAGGGTGATGACGCCCTGCTCGTAGTCGGACTGGACCGGCTTTTTGGCCAGCTGCCGCGGCGCTTCAAAGTCGATGCAGTCGTCGGTAAGCTGAAAGATCATGCCGATCAGATGGCCGAGACGCATGTATTTCTCCACCGCATCCTTCTCCTCCTCGCAGAGGATCGCCCCCGCGTAAAAGGAAGCCTCAAAGAGGGCCGCGGTTTTTCCGGAGATAATCCTGAGATAGCCCGCAATGGAAAGGTCCAGATTATCATTGTTCTGGTTCTGCCGCAGCTCGCCCAGACAGATCCTGGTCATGTAATCGGGAATATTGAAGTCCAGATAATCCCTCTTGTTCGGTATGGAAGCAGCCTGTTCCAGAGCCAGGCAGAAAAGGTAATCCCCGCAGATAACCGCGGTGCGCTTTCCGTATTTTTTCTGGAGAGTGACAAAGCCCCTGCGGAGATCGGCGTTGTCAATGACGTCGTCATGCACCAGCGTGGCCAGATGCAGAACCTCTATCGCGGAAGCGAGCTTCACCGCGTTGGGATGAAGCAGCCCTTCCCTGTTTTCGGCACAGGCAAGCAGCGAGCGGGAACGGAGAAACTTGCCCCAGGAAAGCGTCAGGTGCTGCGTATAATTGCGGATGGGTTTGGGAGAGGCGGACAGCAATCTGCCCACCTCCTGTTTTACCTGTTCCGCCGCATCGTCAAAAGTAAGAAATTCAGCCGCGGCATTTTCTGCAGTGTGTTCATTAATCATTGTAAATATATAACTTTCTTGCGAATTTTACATTTTTCCAGTGCTTTTTCAGATACGGCATCGCGTAATAGTCCAGTCCAAAGACCCTGCCTCCGCCGATCAGGACCGCGATTGCCGCGAAAATCATCCAGAAGGTGTTGAGGTACAGGCCCGTGGTGCAGACGAACATGACCTGAAGAACCAGCGAAAGTCCGGAGGACAGCGTGGTAAACAGGCCGCCGATCAGCGACAGGCCGATCAGGATTTCCGCAGCCACAATAAAGATCTGCATAAAAAGCTGCACTTTGGGGTTGGGAAGAATAAACGTATTGACAAACCAGTTCATCAGCGGCACGTCAAGCTTGAACGCCAGATCGTTCAGAGTGGATTTTGCCAGCTCCTTGCCGCTTACAAAGATCACCTGGAACCAGCCAAGGAAGCTGAAATTCATCAAGACCTGCCCGACAGCCGCAGCAGCGGCGCCCGACGCCTGACCGGCCGCGCCCGCGGCGCCCGACGTGGCGGAGGAAATCGCGTCTACCGCAGCGGAAGCCGCTCCGGCTACCGCGTTTACTACATTCACCGCACCGGCGGCCGCAGTGGTGGTCGCGCTGCTTGTCGCGTCCGGCGCGGCGCCGCCGGCGGCCGCACCGCTCAGAATGGTGTTGTACCATGTGTTCGCGCCGCCGAAGAAGCCGGTCAGCTGGGGAGAATGGAACCAGCCCTCCACAATCTTCATAACGCCTTCATACAGCCAGACCATCCCCAGCCAGATCCGGAGAGCGACGAGCAAGAAGCTCGGGGTCTTATTGGAGAAGTGGCCGCCGACAAAGCTTCTGTCGTGGCGCACCGTAAAGAACTCATGCTTCATATAGCTGAAAATCTTGTTCCAGCCAAGAACCTGAATGAAATAGATGATGTTGATAAAATGCTTCGCGAACATGGCGAGGAAGGACGGAAGGCTGAACATATGGTTCGGCAGGCCGACGTGGGCGACGCCGTAACGGCCGCCCACACAAACCATGACCCCGTGGAATTTCGGTTTGTACTCTTCCATTTCGCCCGTGCCGGTAAGGGCGGCGATGATATTTCTCGCGGCGACACCGGAGCTTTGCTCGCAGTTTTCGACCAGCTGCGGGACCGGCGTCTTTTCGCCTTCCGGCGTATAAAGGATATCGTCGCCGACGACATAGACGTTCGGGTTATCCACGGAGCGCAGGTAAGCGTCAGTCTGGATCCTTCCGCGGCGGGCCGACTGGAGCACCTTTGCCGCCTCGCCCGCGATTTCGGCGCTTTCGATTCCCGCCGTCCAGATCACGGTGCCGGCAGTTTCGCGGGTGACCGTCTCGCCGCTCTTGATTTCGATATAGTCTTCGCCAATGCTGACAACGCCGGCGTTCAGCTTGAGACCAACGCCCATTTTGGAAAGGCGTCTTTCTATTTTGTTGGAAAGTTTGTCAGGTAAAATCGGCACGATGCGCGGAAGGACATCCACGTCGTAAATCGTGACGAGGGAACGGTCTATTTCGTATTTGTCGCAGAGGACCGGCACATACTCGGCCAGCTCCCCCACCATTTCAATTCCCGTGAAGCCCGCGCCCACGACATAAAACGTGAGCAGCTTTTTCTTTTCTTCCGGATCGGCCGTGCGGGCGGCTTTCCTGAAGAACTCGTGGATATGTTCCTTCAGATGCACGGCGTCCTCGTACGACCACAGCGTGTGGGCGTATTCCTCCGCCCCCGGGATGCCGAAGAAAGTGGGTTTGGAGCCGGCCGCAAGCACAAGGTAATCGTAGCCGTAGCTTTCGCTGATTCCGGCTACGGACTTCTGCTCAAAATCAATGGACTGAACCGTATCCAGCTTGACGTTTACCTTTCTTCCGGCAAACACCCTGCTGAGGCTGATCTTGATACTGTCTTCATCTACCCGTCCGGCAGCCACCTCGTGCAGCTCGGTCAGCATGGTGTGGAACGGATTTTTATCAATAATGGTAATGCTGACATCCTCTTGCTTTTTCAGCCGTTTGGCTAATTTTTTCGCGGTCAGCAACCCCGAATAACCCGCGCCGATAATAACGATTTTTTTCTCCATAGCAATCCTCTTTCAAAATAAAGAATAATTCACAGGGAAACCTGACAAGAATCCTAATATATATAAAACATACCTCGACAATATTATAACAATCAATTTCAATAAGTCAATATGCGTAAATTGACAAATAAAGCCGCCATATTGTTGGAAAAACAAGGGAATACAATCGAATGAGACAAATTTATGAATGTAAATAATAGGAATTAATATTATTTTATTAAGAAAATCATAGGTAAAATTGTTGCCTCCCTGAAATCGCTTTCACAGTGTGAGACATACGATAAAAATTTAACTCTTAAAAAATTTTTTTTAATTCCCACCCGATTCCTCTGAAAAAGCCCTCTGAAAAACAGTCCATCCCTAAACGATCCTCCGCGGTGCGGCTGCGTACAGCGGAGGATCGGATTCCTTTTCCTTCAGATATGAAAGCGGGCGGCGCGGGGCGCCGCCGGTTCCGTTTACGCGGGCTTTTCCGCCGCTTTCCTCTGCATGCGCGCCCTGATTTCACCGCCCGTCCAGATCATGACCGGGATGACGAGCTGGAAAGGAACGGCATAAATTTTATAGATCTCCAGAAAGTTCGTCATTTCCATCGTGTTTCGGTAAAGAATGCTGCACAGGGCAAGCGTGCAAAGGCTGACCGGGAGCACCAGCTTCCGGCAGTCCTGTATATTGAACAGTCCGGCCAGCCCTTTGGACGCCGCCAGAAGACAAACGGTAATTTTGGTGATTCCGCCCAAAATAAAGTTCGTTGAGATAAAGCCTTCCACTCTTGCAAGGAAGTCGGTGAGGCTGATGATTCTGGCGGCAGAATAAGAGGGAAAAAGCTGCACCTTCAGCATGGCCGCGCCCAGCGCCGCGATATTTCTCAGCGCGACAATCAGCATGATGAGGGCCCCCAGCACTTCCGCCCATACATATATTTTAAAAGGGCTGTCCTCTTTTTTAATGGAATCGGCCAGAGCCAGAAACAGCACGGTTTCGGCAAACGGAAAGCTGAAAACCCCATAGGAGCTCGTCAGAATCGTTTTTGTGCTGTGTTCCATAACGGGCAGGAAATTATTCATGTTCAACTGATTATACAGCAGGATGACCGTAAGAAACATAAAGGAAACAATGAATACCAGGCTCAGCAAAGACCATTTCCCCAACGTTTCCACTCCGCTCCTCGCCATATAGATCGTGACCAGAATCATAACAATCATCAGTGCGAGCTGAGGAGTCTCCGGCATCGCCGTTATTTCGACATACTCGGAAAAATTCCGCAGGACCAATGCGCCCAGGTGAAGCGCGTACCAGGTAAACAGTGCGGTGATGATTTTGCCGCCAATTTTACCGAACAGGATTTCCGCCGCTTCAAAGATATTTTTTTCAGGAAACAGTTTGATGATTTTTGCGTAAACCAGAACCGTCGGAATGGTAATGACCTGAGACAGGAGCAGAGAAATCCAGGAATCCTGTCCCGCCTCGGAGTTTCCTCCCAGCACGACGCTGCTCCCGCAGATATAAACGGTGAGCACGCATATGGCCTGACGCATTGAGAGATACTGTTTCTTCATCGGAACCTGTTCCTTTCCATGTCATTGGGTATTTTACGGTTTATAAAAGGTTTCAACAATCTGCCGGATGGGACCGGAAGGACCGGGAAGCACGACGTCGAACGTATACAGGATCAGGACGCAAAAACTGACCGTGAGCAGGATGGAATAAATCCACGTTATCTTTTTTTCACCGCTTTTGGCAACAGGGATAAAGTCGGTGAGGACAATGATCAGATACAACGCGATTACGATAAAGGTCATCAAGGGGCACACCCACTTTCAACTGTGCTTGAGAAAAGCGGTATTGACAATATTCACTTTGGACTGCACCTCTACCTGTACGGTCGGAAAGATTTCGTCCCATTGCGGTTTCAGCTGCTTCCAAAGCTTCAGGTCCTTTTTATAGATCATTTCGCCAAATCCAAAAATATCCGAATCGTACTCCGTCTGAACTTTGTGAATCACGCCCTCGGTCTTTTCTTTGATCATTTTCTGTGCTCTTTGCTCAATTTTGCCGGTCGTTTTTTCATCCAGCAGATCGGTATCCGCTTCAGATTCATCCACAAAGACATCGGTGTCCGTCTGAAGAGTCACCTTCAGCTTCCCCTCTGAATAAGAATAGGAAGATTTCGTTGTGCTCTCTGAAATTTCGAGCGATACGTCCGGGTCGCTCTGCTCCGCAGAGGATACGGTCAGGATTCCGCCGTGAAGGCCGTCCACCGCAGCCAAATAATATCTGCTGTCCTCCGGGGACAGGCGCCCCACCATTTTATTCCCTTTGAAGACCGCTTCGCCGTCTGCTTCCACGACCGTTTCCTCATCGTTTTCCACGGTGCGGAAAACCGGAAGGGCGAGGGAACGTCCCTCGCTTTTCAGCGTGCTGAACGCGCGGTACAGCTGGACGCTTTCGACGGTCCCCACGGTGCTTTGGTCATCGTCAAGAATCTTCTTGATTTCATAGGCGACAACCGAGTTGTCAAGGCCGTCGATCGTCAGAACATCTTTCGCCGTTCTTTCCTCCGAAACAATAACATCTACCGTTTCACGGCATTCCGCATCGGATAAAAACCAGACGAGCACATTGTCCAGCTTACCGCTTTTGGCAAGTTCATTCCCTACGATCAGGATCTCGTTATTGCCCCAATACAGCTTGTTGAGCAGCTTCTTTTTTGCGTTCCTGACCGCGTCCATCACCGTTTTTCCCCGCGATTCCACGAGTTTGGCCTTGGTTCCCGCTTCTGTCTGG
Source organism: Caproiciproducens sp. (assembly GCF_053840905.1). Classification (NCBI taxonomy): domain Bacteria; kingdom Bacillati; phylum Bacillota; class Clostridia; order Eubacteriales; family Acutalibacteraceae; genus Caproiciproducens; species Caproiciproducens sp. Next base: position 103,221 of record NZ_JBNLXQ010000005.1, on the reverse strand, counting down.
GAAGTGGTCATATCGATGACTTCACAGCTGAGCAAATACTCCTGGGTGGCCGGATCCAGGTCTATTCCCACTCCCGCAACCAAAGTGATCTCGTTCAGTCCCCGGTAACTCCAGCAGCCCGGCAGGGAAATCAGCAGCGCAAGGCTCAGCATCGCGCAGGCGATTCTCTTACTCATGATTTCCTCCGTTGCTTTCTCCCGGAGGGCTCTTCATCCGCACAAGATCGTTCGTCATCGACTTTGTCCTCGTAAGCATTTCCCACCAGGGCGCCCTGATAAAGGTATCCTTGATTTCCTGGAACTGAAGCGACCCGCTGAAGGTGAGCTGGGGAATCCCAAACGAGTGCAGGTTCAGTATATGGATAAGCACGACCGAAAAGCCCAGAACAAACCCGAATAACCCAAAGCAGGTAGCCATCGCCAGCAGGAACAGACGCATATAAATCACCGGCGCGTTCATTTTGGGAACCAGCAGGCCGGTGATCCCCGTGAGCGCAACGACAATGATCATGGGAGCGGACACCAGCTTGGCGTCCACCGCGGCTTGTCCGATGACAAGAGCTCCGACAATGCTGAGCGGCTGTCCGATATTGGACGGCATACGGATTCCGGTTTCACGCAGAATATCAAAAACGGCGAGCATAATAAACGCTTCCGCGGCGGCGGGCAGCGGCACGCTCCTTCTGGAGCTGGCTATGCTGATCAAAAGCTGGGTGGGCAGCATCTGCTTCTGGAACGCCACGATCGCGACATAAAGCGCCGGAACGCCGACCGTCAGGAAAAATCCCACGATGCGCACAAACCGCGACAAAGAGGTATAATAAAAGCTCAGGTAGTAGTCCTCGCTGCTCTGAAAGTTTTCGATGAAAAGGTAAGGGACGGTCAGGACGACCGGCGTTCCGTCCAGAAAAACGGCGATCCTGCCTTCCAGAAGCTTTCCCACGACGACGTCGGGGCGCTCCGTATACCCCGTCGTGCGGAAGGGGGACCACAGGGAATCCCTGGTCAGCTCGGTAATATAGTTGGTGTCCAGAACTCCGTCGATATCGATCCGTTCAAGACGGCGGTAAAGCTCTTTCAGAATATTTTTGTTGACAATCTTGTCGATATAGCAGATACAGGCTTTGGTCCTTGTAACTTTTCCCATCGTGGTAAATTTCATTTTCAGCTCATTGGTTCTCACCTTGCGGCGGACCAGCGAAAGGTTCTGGATCAGGGACTCGTTAAACCCCTCCCTGGGTCCCGAAAGGATTTTTTCATTTTCCGGCTCGTCCATCGAGCGGGTATTAAATCCTTTGGAATTCAGAATGACGGCTTCCTCCACGCCCTCCACAAATAAAATGGTGTCGCCGTAGGTGACGGACTCCACAATTTCTTTGATTTCCTTCGTCTTTTTGATCTCGTCGATGAAAACGACGCTTTCGATCAGCTCGTCGGCAAGACGCCCGTCCGGATGCCGGCCGACCGCGTCGGAGAGCATCAGCGGCCTGATGATATTTTCGTTGATGATCTCGGAATTGACCACGCCGTCGCAATAGACGATGCAGTATTTCAGGTCCTTGTCGCGGTTGTTCTGAAAATACCTGACAATCAGGATGTCCACATCGGTAAAAAGCTTTTTGATGATTTCCACATTGCTTTTCATGGAACGGCTTAAACTGTTTTCATTCAGTTCCCTGTTGAAATGCTCAACCTGCTCGTTTACGATTTCTTTTTTTCGTCTCGTTGAAAAATGGAACATATTTGACCCCCCGCGTGAAACAATTATTTTTATTATTGCATCATCGCCGAGAAAATATGTAAATGGCATCGAAGTTCCGCAAAGCCCTGTCCTTCTGAGTATAATCGTTTCTGTTTTATGCAGACTATTCTCTGAAAATCAAATGAATCGGAGAGAAAAATGAACAGGTTATCTTTCGGCAGACTGCCCCGGCACATTGGGATTATTCCGGACGGCAACAGGCGATGGGCTGAGAAGAACGGGTATGAAAAACAGGACGGCTATAAATTCGGCATTGAACCGGGATTTGAGCTCTACAAAGCCTGCCTTGAACTCGGGATTCAGGAAATGACTTTCTACGGTTTTACCATCGACAATACGAAGCGCCCGTCCGTTCAGACAAAAGCCTTTCAGAGCGCCTGTGTGGACGCGGTCAGGAACCTGGCCAACCGGGACGCCGACCTCCTGATCGTCGGCAATACGGAGTCGCCGCTGTTCCCGAAAGAGCTTCTGCCTTATTCCAAAAGGGTGCGTTTCGGCCGCGGCCTTATGAAAGTCAATTTTCTGGTGAACTACGGATGGAACTGGGACTTAAGCTGCTCCCTGAAAAACAGCGAAGCGGGCTTCGGCGGCAGCATGGCAAATACGATCGCGTCCTGCGACATCTCAAGAATCGATTTGATCATCCGCTGGGGAGGAAGACGCCGCCTGAGCGGTTTTCTGCCCATTCAGTCCATCTACGCGGACATTTATGTGCTGGACGAGCTGTGGCCGGATTTCAGGCCCGAGCAGTTTTATCGGGCCCTCGCGTGGTATCAGGACCAGGATGTCACCCTCGGCGGCTGATTTTCGGCAGCGCATCAGACCAGCATCTCAAAAATTCCGAGCGCGATGACGATCCCTCCCGAAATCAGCGGGACAAACCGGGAAAGCGACTTTGGAATGCAGCCTCTTCCCACACGGTACCCCAGGGTAATAGAAAACATACTGATCAGAAATGTAAAAATCGTCGTGGCGCATATGTTCAGCCCCGAGATGCTCGCGCCGACGCCCATGCCGAAATTATTGACGGTCAGCGCCAGGGCCAGGATTGCGGACTCTCTGACATCGATTGTTCCCGAGCTGTCCAGATCCGCTTTTCCGGGGTCTTTGAGCACGGTGTTGAGATTCCCCTTTTCCTTCTGCCCGGCTTCCTCTTTTTCCCGCGGCTTTTTAAAGAAATCCCTGAGGAACCAAAGCCCGATGAGGATCAGGAGGATGCCGCCAAGCATATTGGATACCGACGCGGGAAAAAAACGGCCGATGATCCCGCCGATCCACATGGAAAGAAAGGTGCCGGCCCCCGTGATAACGGCAATCAGAAAATTAATAAAAAAATTCATTTTAATCTTCCGCATTCCAAAGGTAATTGCCACGGTAAAATTGTCAAGGTTTGCCGACAGCGCAAATAATAATACGGATATCAGATACAAATTCACTCACCGCCAAAACATTATTTCTACCATAATAATGTCGGCGGCAAATTTATGTGATTGAATTTTTAAACGAAGCACGGCTAACAATAACTGTCAGCTTTCGTAAAGGATATCGCGGCGGTATTTCGTCAAAACTATACCTGTCCGTACCAAATCCATTTTGCGTGCGGTACAGGAGGGATGAATAAATGACACACGAAGGGCATATGGATACCGAGCATTCAGCGCAGTCAGCCGGTTCGGAATTTCTCCGCTGGTTTGGACGAATGATTATTACAGCAGTCGTTCTTGCAGTCGTATCGTTTTTGACCCCGGGCTTTTCCATCCGAGGATTATGGTCATTTCTGCTTGCTGCAGTAGTCATCAGCGTGATTGACTATCTGGTGGAAAAGATGATGAAAGTGGACGCGGCCCCCTTTGGGAAAGGATTGAAAGGATTTATTATATCCGCAATTATCATTTACGCCGCGCAGTTTTTGGTCCCCGGCATGAGCGTTTCGATCATCGGCGCCATTCTGGGCGCTTTGGTCATCGGCATTGTCGATGCGGTCTTTCCAGTCAGAGTCATGTAGCATGGAGTAATTCCTGAAACATTTGTAAAGGAGGTCTGAAAAGCGAAACGCTTTTCAGACCTCCGTCTTTTGATTGAAAAAACAATGCCAGCCCCGGCAGTTTTAGCCATCCCCAGACTCCCGAAAAGCGTCCATGCACGCCGCGGAGTAAGAGGCGATCTGCTTTTTGCAGAGGGTGTAAACGTCCTCCCTGCGGTAATTCTGGTACCACTCCACGGTATATTCCAACGCTTTCTTCAGATTCATGCGGGGCTTCCACCCGAGAAACGTCTTCGCTTTGGTGCAGTCAAGGCTCAGCATAGCGGTCTCATGCAGGGACGTATATTCCGAGCAGTCCACCCACTCTCCTCTTCCCCAGAGCGAGATCAGCTCGTCGGCCAGCCGGCTGACCGTGACAGCAGAGTCCGGATCCGGACTGAAATTCCATGCCCCCGTGTACCGCGAACCCTTCTCCGTCATTTGATACGCCAGCAGAAGATAGCCGTAAAGCGGCTCCAGAACATGCTGCCACGGCCGGACGGACTCGGGATTCCGGAGCATAATGGGGCTGTGGGACTGCAGGGCGCGGATACAGTCGGGAACGAGCCTGTCTTCCGCCCAGTCCCCTCCCCCTAACAGGTTGCCCGCCCGCGCGGTAGAGACGAATTTCCCGGGACGGGTACTGAAAAAGGAGCTCCGGTACGCGGCCGTAACAAGCTCCGCGCAGCCCTTGCTGGCGCTGTACGGATCATATCCGCCCAGCGCGTCCCCTTCCCGGTAGCCCCAGAGCTGCTCCCTGTTTTCATAGCATTTGTCGGACGTAACGATCACGCCCGTTTTTACGGTCCGGGAAAGCCGGATGTTTTCCAGCACCTCCACGGTTCCCATGACATTGATCTCGAACGTCTCGCCCGGGATTTCATAGGAACGGCGGACAATGGGCTGCGCGGCAAGGTGAAACACGATTTCCGGCTCGTACAGGTCGAAAATCTGTTTGAGTCTTGCCCCGTCGCGAATATCCCCGCGGATATCCGCCATTCTGTGCCGCAGCCCGCACAGGCTGAAATTGCCGTTTTCCGCCGGAGGGTCCAGCGCGTAGCCGACCACCCTTGCGCCCAGCAAATACAGCCACAGGCAGAGCCAGGAGCCCTTAAAGCCCGTGTGGCCGGTCACCAGCACGTTTTTCCCGCGGTAAAAGCCCCCGAACATTCTGCTCAGGTCTATTTCCATATCTTCCATGGCGTCTCCCCCGTTTCGCAAAACATATTGACCTTTTCCACATCCTTTCAGTATCAATCGCCGTCCGGACCGTGCCTGTAAACGGCAAGCTTGTGGGCAAGGGCAGGCCCGTGCCCTGCTCTTTCTGTACAAAACCGCGCTTTCCCTTCACCGATGCCCTGTTTCTTTATATATGCAAATACCGGAGCGTTTACCACTGCTGAAAAGCTGACAGCCCTTTTAACGATTTGCTTTCAGCTCGATCAGCCTGAGGTTGTTTTTCAGCCTTTCGTTCCTGGGGCTGAACGCCAGCGCCGCCTTTGCGTGGGCAAGGGATTCCCCGTACAGGCCGAGCCGGTAACAGGCGATTGCGCACAGGTCATCCGGCGTATGATCCCACGCGTATCCCATGTTGACATAGACCATGGACTTCTGCTCGATCTTCAGCGCTTCCGCCGCCATATAGTACGCCATGGGCCAGTTTGATGTCTGATAGGCCATCTGGGCGCACTCCACATAGGGTTCACGCAGATGGGGCGCTTCCGCGATGGCGCGGCAGTACCAGTTGAAAGCCTCCGTCGGATTGGAAAGCCGGAAGCAGGATTTTGCGATCCAGCGCATGGACGCGCACCGTTCTTCCTTCCAGACGGAGGACGGCAGCGCCAGATGCCGTTTTAATTCCGCGATGCATTCCTTCCACATGCCCTTGTACATATATTCCCGTCCAAGGTAATACGCCACGCGGTCGTCCTGAGGCGTTTCCTTCGCCGCAAGCTCCAGCAGAGGCAGATAGGACCCCCTGGATTTTGTGGCGTCCGGGTAATGATTCAGCTCCATCCCGGTAATGTAGATGATTTTTTCCGGTCCGGCGCCGACATATTTCAGGCACTCGTGAACGGGATAAGCCCATTGATAGCTGTGCCTGTCGTGGATTTTGAAGTAGCTGAACTGCACGTCGGGCGTGCCGTCCTCTTTCAGGCTCCAGTTGTAAAGGTATTTCCCCATGGTGGTGCCGGACCGCCACGCTTTTTCCACACACTCGCGCCACCCCTTGGTAAATACTTCGTCAAGATCGGTGCACACGCAGATATCGGCGTCCTCCGGGACATGCTCGAGGGACCGGTTGCGCGCCGCGTCGAACCGCCAGGGCTTTATTTCTTCCGTGCAGACCACCGCGCCGCGCTCCCTCAATTTTTCAACAGTGCCGTCGGTGGAGCCCGTATCCGTCACAACGATCACGTCCGCCTCCCCCATGGAATCCATCCAGCGGTCGACAAACTTTTCCTCATTCTTACAGATCGCATACACGCAAATTCGATACTTTTTCAAAGGATCACCTCAAACCTTCGGGTCTGGCTGCGCATCGGGAAGCTTCAGCTGAATCAGTTCCAGATTCTTTTTCAGGCGCTCGTCGTCCGGCTGCAGTTCGCACGCCCTTGCAGCGTAATCGCAGGACAACCGGTACAGTCCCAGCCGGTAGGCGCTGATCGCCCCAAGGTCGTACAGCGAATATCCCCACGCGGCCGGCTCAAACAGATAGCTGCCCGATTTTTCCGTGATTTTCAGCGCCTCGCCGACCATAAAAAAGACAAGGGGCCAGTCGTTCGTCCGGTACCCGAGCCGGGCCATCTGGTGATAGGGCTCCCGGATCGCCGGACATTCGGCAATCGCCCTGAACAGCCACAGGCGGGCCGCGTTTTCATCTCCCTTTTCCTGATAACAGTTCGCGATAAAGCGCATGGCGGCGCACCGTTCCTCGTTCCAGAGGGCGGTGGGCATCTTCAGGTAATTGTTCAATGTTTCGATGCTTTTGTCGGGCATTCCCTGATACATATATTCCCGGCCCAGCCAGAAGGCGACCCGGTCGTCCTGCGGATTTTCTTTGGCGGACAGCTCAAGCAGGGGCAGGTACTGGCTTCTGGGTTTACCGGTATCCGGATAGTGGTTCAGCACCAGGCCGGGAACCCACACCGTTCTGTCCGGATCCCCGCCGCTGTAGGCCAGAATCTCGTGGACCGGATGCACCCACCGGAAGCCGTGCCGCCGGTGAATTTTCTCCATTGTGAACTGCTTGCCGTATGTCCCGTCGCTGTTATGGCTCCAGGTAAACAGATACCTTGCGCGTGTATAGACAGGAAGCCAGACGTCTTCCAGCTTTTTCCTCCACCCCGCTTCGAACACCTCGTCCAGATCGTTGGAAACGCAGATGTCCGCGTCCTCGGGGATATGGTCCATGGCCAGATTTCTCGCCGTGTCGAACCGCCAGGGGCTGATGGTTTCCACATAGACGACGGCCCCCCGTTCGCGGAGCTTTTCCACCGTTCTGTCCGTGGAGCCCGTGTCCGTTACAACTACCAGGTCCGCCTCGCTGACCGCGTCCATCCAGCGGTCGACGAACTTTTCCTCGTTCTTTGTAATGGCATAAACGCAGATTTTATACCGGTTCAATTCCGCACCCTCTTCCCAATAATTATGTAAATCGTTTGGTCCCCTCTTTCGAGGAGGCCAAACGATCATCCTACCCATTATTTTTCCGTGCGGGCCGGGTTTAAGCGATGGTTACGCCGGCACTTGCATAACCGGCAGCCGTATTGACGAGAGTGACCCCTGCAGCGGTAATAGAGTAAACCATCAGCAGACGCGTTCCCGCTGTTACCGGGATACTCAGCCCTGTCACAATTCCACTGGACACGGTACCGATGGCGATAATACCCGTCAGCGCAGGTGCCAGAGTAACCAGCGTACCGGCAATCGGTGTGAACGTATTGTCCGGGGTGGTCGATTCATACAGCTGCGCGGTGATCGTCACCGTTGATCCCACCAAAGATAATGCCACCGTTGTGCTGAAGAAGGCGGCAACGGAAGTGATCGTACCGTCACGCGGAACCGAGAACGCTTCGTTGATTCCAATGCCGGGACCACCCGTAAGGTCAATCGTCGCTCCAAGCACATTCACACCCTGGGCTGAAGTACCAAAGCCAATAAATCCGGGCAGTCCGGCAAGGCCGCCTAAAATGGATGTCAGGGCAACCGGCGTCCCCGATGCAAAGGGGATAATCGCCGATCCGCCTGTCGGACCGGTATCTCCCGTCGGACCTGTCGGGCCGGTATCTCCCGTTGGACCCGTCGGGCCGGTATCTCCCGTTGGACCCGTCGGGCCGGTATCTCCCGTCGGACCTGTCGGACCGGTATCTCCCGTTGGACCCGTCGGACCGGTATCTCCCGTTGGACCCGTCGGGCCGGTGGAAACACCTATTTGTGCGCAACCGTAATTTTTTAGTTTCATAACCACGCAAAAGCGCCGCTGAAACGCGGCGCTCATTGCTTAATAAAACCGGCATGATTGTTTGTTTTATTAACCCTCTATTTAATCATTTAATTAGGGACTTGGCATATTCATTTAACATTTTATTTCTTTCTGAAATAAAATCTTCATAGCTCAATGAAAATGTATCATGCGGGCATATAGCTGCATCTAAAATTTGTGTTAATTTCGTCTGATCGATCATTTTCACATAATCGCTAGGTGCTTTGTCTTTGATTTTTTGATTGTCCGAATTGTTCAAAAAGCAAAAATTTGCGAGGAAATAAATCTCTTTTCTTTCTTTTCCGCTTCTCTGGAGATACTTATCCGGAAAGATATGATGAAATTCCTTAGTGCTCGCATGTTTTAACGTTACAGAAAGGTCGACATTTGAACCTGAAATAAATGACTTTGGGCCTCTAGATGCAAGCAGAGCGATAAATGTTTTAGTATTGACAGATGTGAGCGCAAAACTGTTAGTTAAAAAGAAATCATCAGGAATAACACACTTAAAGTTTGCTATTTCAGTGTCTCCATTTTCTCTAAGTTTGTTCATTGCCAAAAGATCTGCCGCGTGGGCACTGTTTACACCGCTTGAGTATCTTCTTGAAAAGCAGCATCTCCAAAACCATCTGACAAGTTGTGAGCGCTGTTTTTCTGAATAGAGATTTCCATTGGTTCTACTAGACCCAAAAAACTTCACTAACGATACAATCATTGCAGGATAAGGAACAAACTCTAAAGAGTAAAGATGCAACTCTCCCCTAATAAAATCAACTGCAGATTTTAATCCATTAGTAATCGCTTCAAAATTTGTTCTAAATTTTTCCCCGTCCAAATCCATGATTGCACTTGGCGATGTGCTTCCTAAAATAAAACCTGTGAAGCATTTCATTAATAAATCTTGATCCTCCGCTAGACCATCAAAGCCATAATCACTCAGTTCAGCAGACAATTCATCAAGTTTATCTTGCAAGTCGAATTCCGTGCTCCAGCTCCAAGCAGTTAATAGTTGAAATGGGTCTAAAGGAACTCCAGCCCGATTAATGCGTTCAAAAACAATAGCAACATTGCCCTTATTGTCTGTATGCATAATCTGAACAGGAATTGCGACACTTTGAAAAACTCCAAACATTTCATCTATTTCAACAGCGATTCTATCGTCTAGAGCATTCACGGCCTTCCTATATTTTACGGGATCGAAAAGGACATTCAACGGAAAGTGTTTTGACGGATCAACGTCAGAGTCAGCTAGAGCAATAAAACATGGCTGTTGCTGAAACGTTTTGCTGCCGATAACATAATATATGTCCATCCAATTAGAACCCGGAGCTGGTGTTAAGTGAGTCTGAAAAACAGAAAAGATAGATGTTATTCTCTGTTGTCCATCAAGAATGTAGTCAATCGGATATTCTTCTTTAGGTTCAGGTAAAGAATAACGCCCCAGATTTCGTTCGCTATGTAAGCGTTCTTTAGTACGCCAAATTAAAATAGCGCCAACTGGATATTTTTTATATAAGCTATCCATAAAAAAAGCTACATCTTCTGGTTCCCACACAAAACCTCGCTGAAAAGATGGTATGCGAAGCGCACCACTATAAATTTGTGATATAATGTCCCGGATCATTAATTGTTCCATATAATTTCCTCACTTTCGTGCTCATATTTAAATTTGATCATCGTTGCTTTTATGTTTCGCCCAGCGTTTCCAGCAACTCCTTAAATCCGTCCATCGCGGACTGCAAATTGTCAATGATATCGGAAGCCAATACATCCGGGTCTGGCAGGCTGTCCAGATCGGTCAGGGACTTGTCCTTGATCCAGAGAATATCAAGGCTGGTTTTATCCCGTGCTAAAATTTCTTCCACGCCAAATCTACGAAAACGGCCATCCGGGTTCTCCTCCGACCATGTTTCGGTTCTCTGATAGCGGTTGTTCGGATGATAACACCGCACGAAATCATCCAGGTCGGCTCGAGTCATCGGGTGCTGTTTCAGCGTGAAATGCACATTCGTGCGGAAATCATATATCCAGACTTCTTTTGTCTGCGTATCCGGGCTGGCCGGACGTTTATCAAAAAAGATGACATTCGCCTTGACGCCCGGCTTATAGAATATCCCTGTGGGCAGGCGAAGAATGGTGTGCAGGTCGGTTGTTTCCAGCAGCTTTTTCCGTACGATTTCGCCCGTGCCCGCTTCAAACAGCACGTTGTCTGGCACGACCACGGCGGCCTTGCCGGTGTTTTTCAGTAACGTGTTGATGTGCTGCACAAAATTGAGCTGCTTATTTGAACCGGTCGCCCAGAAGTCCTGCCGGGAATAGACAAGTTCTTCTTTCTCCTGCTCCCCTTGCTCATTAGTGAACGTCATGGAGGATTTTTTGCCGAACGGCGGATTGGTCAGGACATAATCGAACCGTTCGCCCGGGTCGGAGAGCAGCGCGTCGTTGCGTGTGATGGGAACGGTACCGTAAAGGTCGCCGATGTTGTGCAGAAAAAGGTTCATCAGGCTGAGGCGATAAGTGGAGCGTACAATTTCCCAGCCTCGGAACGTGCTGTTTTTCAAAAACTCCTTCTGCTCACGGTCGAGAGAATAGTGGGTGGCAATGTATTTCTGCTCCGCGAGGAAAAAGCCGCCGCTGCCGCAGGCCGGGTCTGCAATGGTTTTCATCGGTTCCGGCTTCAGGCATTCCACCATTGCCTGAATCAGAGGGCGCGGCGTGAAGAACTGCCCTGCGCCGCTTTTAATATCCTCCGCGTTCTTTTGCAGCAAGCCCTCGTAGATTTCTCCCTTGACATCAGTGGACATGGACGCCCATTTTTCCGCGTCCACCATTTTTACGATTCGGGAAAGTTTTGCCGCTTCGCTGATTTTATTCTGCGCTCCCTGAAATATTTCCCCAAGGATACCGCTCATCGTACCCAGCTTGTCGAGTGTCGCTTTATATTGTTCCTCAAGATCAGAACCGGTTAGCATGTTCAAATCAGACCATGTATATCCAACGGGAATACTGAGGCTTTTGTTATAGGGCGGCTTCGCGTATTCGTCCGCCATTTTTAAAAATATCAGATAGGTAAGCTGTTCCAGGTAGTCGCCGTAAGGCACGCCGTCGTCGTACAGCACACCGCACATAGACCAGACTTTAGAAATAATGGTGGAGGTTTGTTCAGGCATGATGAGTCTCGCTTTCTTTGGTTTTTGTTGAAACGCATTTTTGCAAAGAAGTTATGGATTTATCGATGGATTTTAAATAGCGAGTTATGTTCTTCATCTCCTGATAAGTATCCTCTGCAGGAGAATCATAAATTAGAGCCCAGAAAAATTGCTTTAAATCAATTACTGCGGATTCATGATAATGGGAGGTGCTATCCGTATACGAAATGTCTATAGTCAGTAATTCTTTGCTCATCTGTTCTAATTGCAAATGACTGCCAATGCAAATATACCAACTCTGGCCTATGCCGAGTGCAAATGAAGAGCTGCTTAATTTTTCAATATGCTCCTTGTCAGCATTATCGGCCATATTTTCAAGGAAAGCGGATGACACCTTGATATTTACATCTTGAGCAATTCGTTTTCCATGATTTTGTATATGTAGAACAGCTAATCCGCTTCTGATCAACTCAAATGTAACCGTGACAGAAGCCCGGTTGCTTTCCTCAAACTGACGCTTTGATTCCGCAACCTGCTCGCGAGTCGCCTTTGCCGAGCGGTAATTAAAAATACAAATCAGTATTGTAGCAATGACATAGATCACGGTAATGGCAATCATAATCCAATCTGTCATATTTACGCCAGCTTCCCATCAAAGGCTTTTTTCAAAATGCTCTGCCGCAGAGCCTGCGTTTGTTGCAGAGATTCGTCCACTGTTTTCTCAATTTTGTCGCAGACGGATAGGCGGGATTCAATATCCTCAATAATTCGGGATGCTTCTTCATCATCAACATTCGGAACATGTGAATCTCTTATATCGTCCAAGCCAAGCCCTAATTTCCCTTCACCTCGTTTATTTTTGAGTAAATCGGCCTGTCCAAACTCACTTCTTAAATACCATGCAAAAAGCTTTGATTGCTTTTTATTTCTGAATCGGACCAAAGCAATATGCTGATTTATATAAGCTTCACCAAAATTCGATGGGATTAGTCCGATACTTCCTAAATCAGCAGTAATTGAAACCAACACATCTCCCTCTTGAAGTAAAGTTCGCGTTCCCTCTGTATTATCTGGAAGAAAAATATGTTGAGTTTCTGATAGATCAATATTGATACCTGTTCTTGTCAAATTGCCAATACGAACAAAGATTGCACCTTGATCGCTATAATATTTAGCCCATCCTCGGGAACCACTGGTAACCACAGATGTGCTCTCCCGTATTGTCATCCTTGCCGAAACAGAAGAAAACGCCTGCTTCAGCACCGCCTGCCGATATATTTTCAGCCTTTTTTTTGCCGTTTGCAGTTCTGTGACGCTGGCATCCAAATTGGAGAACAATTCTTCAATTTTTGCAACAACCAATCGTTGTTGTTTCTCATCTGGTACGACAAGCTCTGTGTTTTTCAAAATTTCCGGGTTAACATGAGGAGTTCCCGTTCCTTTTTTTCTTGTATTCAACAATGTGAATTGTCCTTGTAAAAAATAGAAAAAATATTCTGAAATAAGCCCTCTCGCAGAAACTTTGGCCAATGTTGAACCTACTGCTCCCTTGATAGCGCGTCCAACTAAGCCAGAGCGAGAGCCATCGCAGACGATAAGAATGTCGCCGTTGTCACAAAGTGTACATTTTTCTCCGTCAGTATAACTATTAACAACTCCGGTTTCAAATGCTTTGATATTAACATAAGGCATATAACCGTGTATGTTTTTTTTAGCCTGATGCGCTGGCTTTTTTCCTTTTTCCATGTTCAATATAGTACCAAGCTTAACAGATTTCAAAAACTCTATCTCCTTATTACGCCACCAGCGCTTCGTTCATCTCGTTCAGCACATTCAGATACTCGCTGCCGAACAGTTCATAATATCTGCCCAGCCCGCCTTTTTCATCAAACGGTGTCAGTTCCAGATCGTCCGGCTCTACGCTGAGCGAAACGGCAATGTGGTCTTTGATGAGCCGCAGCCACTCCATCTGTTCGTCGGAAAAATGGATGTGTCCGGCGTTCTTCGCCATTGTCCAGCGCATAAAGTTATAGTTCACCGTGTCCGCAAAGGGGGAAAGAGTGTCGGTATACCCCATTTCAAACCGAATCATGGAAATCAAATCGGTCAGCACCCGCATGGTGCCTTTCCCTTTGACCGCTTCCGGCCTGCGGATGGCATAGCAATCCCACAGCCGCTCTATGGTTATCCCGTAGGGAGCGGCAGTCAGCTTTTCGTATAGCGCCTTCATTTTCTCTATGGTCATGGGGCGGTTTCGATAGGTTTCGCTGTAAATAATCCGAAGCGCGATGATCTCGTCCTTGTTTTCCTCAATGAAGCGACGGAACGAGCGGATGGTTTCCTCCGCTTTTTCCGCTTGCCGCGCGTCCCAGCCGGAAAATGTGACGGTGTCAACATTTACCGTGTCGATGATCTGATCGTGGCTCTTGCGGGCATTCTCAACAAACTGACGCACCTCCGGCAGATAAAACGGTTTGACCGCGTCCGCGATCAAGGCTTCCTGCGCCCGTGCCTGCTTTTGCTCGGGGGATTCTCCCTCAGCGGCGGGAAGCGATAGGGCGCGGCTTTCGATGACGTCCGGATCGAAAGCATCCAACAGGCTCTGCACCGCGGATTTTACCGCTACACCGTCCGTCAGAGCCTGAAAATTCTTCTGCTCCTTTGGAGTCAGTTCTTTATCCAAATGGGTCAGGCGGTTGGCAAGCGATGTGAGCGTATCCTCATCGTGAGCGCCCAGCGCAACGCCCATCATTAAATCTTTCAGGGAAACGGTCGGTTTGCGTTCCAGCGTGCGGGAATCGGTTTTTACCGTCTTGGAAACGCCCACGGCATCCACAAGGACATAATGCGTTTTGCCGGACACGGCGGATGGCGTAACCTTCTGTAAATCGTCCTTGGAGAGCGTCCTGGTGCCGCGCCCTTTCATCTGCTCAAAGTAATTTTTGCTTTTGACATCGCGCATGAACACCAGACACTCGATCGGCTTTACGTCCGTGCCCGTGGCGATCATATCGACTGTGACGGCAATGCGAGGATAATAGTCGTTGCGGAAAGCGGACAGCGCGCTTTCCGGGTTGTCGGCCTGGTAGGTGATTTTGCGGCAGAACTCATTCCCCTCGCCGAATTCTTCGCGCACAATCTGAATAATATCATCCGCGTGGCTGTCTGTTTTGGCAAAGATCAACGTTTTGGGGACTTCTTTTCGCCCGGGGAACAGTTCGGTAAACAAAGCGTTATGGAACGCTTTGACGACAGTGCGGATCTGGCTTGGGTTCACGATGTCGCGGTCGAGCTGGACGCTTTTATAGGCGACGTCTTCATCCATCTGCTCCCAGCGCTTTTTACGGGACAAACGGTCGCGGCGCTCGATCAGCTGCTTTAAAATCGTCGCTCCGTTTTTGCCGACTTCCGTTTCGATGGTGAAGATATCGCCTCCGACATTCACACCGTCAATAACGGCCTGCTCATGGGAATACTCGCTGACCACATTCTGCTGAAAAAAGCCAAAGGTGCGCTTGTCCGGCGTGGCGGTCAGCCCGACTAGGAAAGAATCAAAATAGTCCAAAACCTGCTGCCATACGTTATAGATAGAACGGTGGCACTCGTCAATGATGATAACGTCGAACATCTCGGGAGGGTAATTTTCGTTGTATACGACCTCTTTGGGTTTGCCGTCGATTTTTACCTCGTTGAGAGATGTTTCCTCAAGGCTTTCATCCATTTCTTCCTCGCGCAGGATAGAATACATCCGCTGGATTGTGCTGATACAGACTTGCGCGTCCTTTGGGATATGGGAAGATTGCAACCTGCGCACGGAGTATATTTCGGAAAATGTGCGGAAGTCGTCCGACGGGCGATAGGCAAGAAATTCGCGCTCCGCCTGTTCTCCCAACCCTTTTGTATCAACCAAAAACAACACACGGGCCGCCTTGGAAAATTTCAGCAGGCGATAGGCGGCGGTAATCGCGGTGAATGTTTTACCGGCTCCAGTCGCCATCTGAATCAGCGCGCGGGGCCGGTTTTCCGCAAAAGAGCGCTCCAGATTTTTAATTGCGGTAATTTGGCAGTCACGGAATCCCGTGGTGTCAAATTCCGGGTAGTGCTTCATATTGTTGCGGAGGGTAGCGTTTCCCCTTGCCAGCCACATCCGCAAAGTTTCCGGGCGATGGAATGTAAAAACAGGGTGGGAACGGTATTTCTCATCGGCATAGTCCGTAAAGCGAGTCAGGACATCGGTGGCTTCATAAGCGAAGCGGATCACTGTGTCCGCCTGCGCCCATTTCAAGGTGCTTCCCGCATACCGGGAGGATTGCCCCTCGACCGTTGTAATATTTTCTCCCGCTTCGCTTTTTTTTGCTTCTATCACACCGACAGGCGTCCCATCCACAAATAAAGCGTAATCTGCCGGGCCGGTGCTGGTGGGGGTATTCACGAACCGCGACGCCGATGCCGGCTGCCGGATTGAATGCGTCCCGGTTCTGGACAATCCATCCTGACGCGGCGAGTTTCTCATCAATTTCGACTCTTGCAGTTTCTTCCGGGGTCATGAATAACCACCTCGCTTTATTTATTGACTATCTGGCACCATTTCCATAATATCGCTGATATCGCAGTTTAAAGCCGTGATCAATTAACAGTTTTCAGAGCTTTTTATAACTGCATCCATGCTCCAGTCCCTCTCGACGGTTTTACACATTATATCACAAATATATTCGATCTTTCAATAATAAAGCTACATTGCACTTGTGTTCAGACGAGGAGCGGCTTCATATTCAAAGTCGCTCCTTTCCCGCTCTTTTAGGGCTGTCCAGAGCATCAATGGAGGGCATTTCCTTATTCAGCAGGCTTGCATTCTCTACAGATTTCATATTTTCATGGATAAAAACGCGGATAAATCTCGTGTTATTAGATCGAAATTCAATCAAAATCGTATGCTTTTTCCCGTGAAATCCATTGAAGTTATCCCGGAGGATGGCACTTAATCAAATCCGCTCTTCGTTGGCTATGCCGGCAGGAATTACTGAAGCAGTCAGTTGCATCGCCTATTTCGACACGCGGATACGGACATATATGTCTGACAACACGAGCGGTTCTGCAGCATTCCCGAGCGGATTGGGAGCGGCTTCCGTCGAGATATCCTGTGCCTTGGAGCGGGTGGAGCGGGTTTTTCTCACATATTGCGTTACGCGAAGCCAAAAAATATTTCAGCTAAAATAATAAAAAGAATATATAGGATCCCGCTCCCTTTCGCCATCCCGCTCATAAGCTGTCCCATTTTTTCTATCAGGAGGTGCCTTATGCCTCACAAGCCGAAGAAACCCTTGCCCTTCCCTGCTGCCAGAACCTGGCCCGTTGGTCGGACTGCGTTATCACTTTAGCCCCGACTCAAAACCGCATTCGCTGCTGACCCCCAGGGGGCGGTCGAATCTCTACGGCTTCGCTTCGCGGACAGCGCGGCAGGCCTTTGTACGCTACACGCGCGAATTCAAAAAATTACACAAAGCCCTGAAACGCTGATGTTTCGGGGCTTTCTCTGCTTTGAAAAACGAGCCTAGCAGGCTGTTTTTTCAAATAGTCGGCTTTTTTCAAAAGGTGTACTTGCTGTCTGCCCGGAAAATCACGGAGCAATTCGGAAATCTGGCGGAAGCGGGAACGGGCGGCGAGGGCGACAACGCGGGACAGGCCGCGATAGGAACGGACAAACCACGACAAAAACAGCGGGAAAAGCGGGCACATTTTGGAAAAACGCCGCATATACTTTCACAAGTGTTTTTGGTTTTTCGTCCCGCTTTATTCGGGTGCCGCGAAAGTACCCGTTGATATAAATCGCACGGCTTTCTCTACATTCTGGCCCTTGATGTCTGTCCCGAAAAGAGTGAGTAATAGTGCCGCGGAAACGCAAAGACTACTTTTTTCGGAGGGAAACACAATGCAAGTTCAATTCAACGTCACAGGCGCGGAGCGCAAAAAGCTGGTAAGCGCAATCAGCGAAATCCTCAATGCGCCGGTGAGCTATCTCGGCGCGCCAAGCTTCGGGTACAAAGTCGGCGGCTACACGGTGGCAGAAACGGAACGCTCAGCGGCGAGCGCAGCGACGCTCTTCTGGGAGCGCTCGCCGAGTGCGGCTTCGAAGCGGGAGAAGCCGCCGACACGGCCATGCCAGAGACAGCCAAAGGACCGGGAGCGTCTGACCGCCTCACTATCGAAATGCCGGCGGACGGTTTCACGCCGGAAAAGCTGGAAAACCTCACGAAGCTGGTGGAAAGCAAGGCCGCGCTCATCAAAACGGCTCTCGGCGCGGATGACCTGCCCATCGAATCGACCGGGGATACCCTTCGCTTCCCATGGTTTTCTGGAGACTTCGACGGCGATACGGTAACGGCCTGCGCGCAGTTCATCGCCGCCCTGTGCAAAACGGCGAAGGAGAAAAAACGTGTGACCGCGAAGGCGCGGGACGAATTCGAAAACCCGCGCTTCGCCATGCGGGTTTGGCTCATCGGGCTTGGTATGGCGGGAGACGATTTCAAACCGGCTCGGAAGTTCCTGCTCAAAAATCTCACAGGAAACGCCGCGTGGCGGTACGGAGCGCCAAAAAAAAGGCTGCCGGCGAGGCCGCTGACGGCGCGGACGCAGGCACGGAAACCACGACGGCGCCGGTTACCGCCCCGTCGGGAGAAGAAGCCCCTGCCGGCGATACGGGCACGGGCAGCGCCGGAGAAGCGAACGAAAAGCGGTGAAATCGTCCTTAACACCATCTTCGCGCGGGAGTCGATGATTGCTCCCGCACGTTTCCCCTTTTCCGGCGGCTGGGAGCCCCTCAGCGTCGTTTTTCGAGCCGTCGCGGGATGGCAACGCCGCCTGCTTCCCCCATTTAACCTGCGGCCACAGGCGGGCGGCTCGGAAAGGCCTGTCCGTAACCGAATAGTCTTAGCCGCCAATCAGGCAAGATGGTGAAGTTTTCCGCATAAACATGAAAGGTATCATAAAATCCGCATTTTGCGTCTGAGGAGGCAGTTATGAAGTATCCCGCGCTATATGATCAGATGTTTTGGAAAAAGATGCGCAATCAATCCCTGTCGCAGGATGAAATCGAAGTTTTGCAGGATGGGAACTTGAACAACGTATACACTTCTCCCGATGGATTTGAACCTTTATTTGCCGAAGCCGCTGCCAAGATCAACATTTTCCGCAGATACGCGACCATGCTCGACCTTGGTTCCGGAAACAGCCTGATAACCGGAGCATTCACGGGCACCGCGGCGTTTGTTCCGGAAAACGGAAGCATCACGGCTATAGACGAAGCGTTTCGTGATTTCCATGTGGAGCCTCACAAGCTGGCAAGTATTGTAAAGCTGAAAGATAATTTCGTCGGGGACGCGCAGTTTGACCTGCCTCAATGCCTGGCGAAAGAATTTGGAAAGCGTTTTGGGAAAGCGGAGGAGGCCGGTTTCATTGGCGGCGACGGCGTAAGCGAACCGACCGGTATTCTGAACCCGGAGAACGGGGCGCAAATTGGAGTAACCGTCGCTGGGAGCGATACGATTGCCTATGACGACATCATCAAGCTGTATTTTTCGCTGGACGCCGACTACCGCCAAAACGCTGTCTGGCTGATGAATGATCAGACCGCTATGCTTCTCCGTACGATGAAGGACAGCGCCGAAAATTATCTGTGGCGCTCCTCGGACGACACGATTTTCGGCAGACCGGTGGAGACCACGCCCCGCATGCCCGAGATCGGCACAGGCGCGAAGCCCGTCGCGTTCGGTGATTTATCCTATTACTGGATCTTCCACAGAAAGGCCTTTGATATTGTCGTCCTGAGGGAAACATACTTGTTGACCGAACACGCAATTGGCTTTGTCGCTTCTGAACGTATCGACGGCAGGCTCATCTCTCCGGACGCGGTGAAGCTTCTTCAGATGGCAGAATAAAAGTAAGTACCGGAATGCGTTATTCCCGGAGCGAAAGGCTCCGGGAATATTTTCGCGCGAAAACGTACAGGCCGCACCGATATACCGGACAATCCGCCTCGCATAGATATTTTGTAAAAAGGTTTTGCGGGGTGGTGTTTTGCTGTCGCTATCTGAGCTTCAAAGCTTGAGCCAAACAGAAACAGGACAATTACAACTAGCGGATATTCAGAGCGTAAAAATAGATGCGGGAAAACCTGCCTCAGAACGCATGGAAAGCTTTCTTTCTCAGATTAAAAACCCCTATTGCTTTCTATGCGGCGGCGTTGCCGTAAAAATATTTTTTTCAGAAAATGGGAAGCCGCTTTCTGAAAAATTGGCGGAGCATTTCATTCGGCAAAAGGGCAAATAGAACTGGACTGTTTTCATTTTTAGAGTTATCTTGAAACCGTGGTTATGAAGGGAAGGAACCAATATGGCAAGAATCCGAAAATCTCTTCAGAACATAAAAACGACGGAATGGAAGGTGGCCCTATACATACGGCTGTCGAAGGAGGATGGGAATGACGAAAGCCTCAGCGTGGCGAACCAGAGGAAAATCCTGAACGATTATCTGCAGAAAAACTGGGCCGACGAGGAGTATACCCTTGTGGATACTTATATCGACGACGGCCTGACCGGCACGGACACCCACCGAGAAAATTTTATGCGGATGCGGCAGGATATTGTGGACGGAAAAGTCAACTGCGTGATTGTGAAATCGCTTGCCCGCGCGTTCCGCAATCTGGCCGATCAGCAGAAATTTCTCGAGGAATTTCTTCCGCTATACAAGGCACGCTTCATCAATCTGGGAACGCCGTTTATTGACACTTTTGTGAATCCGGGCGTGGTCAGCGGGCTTGAAGTCCCCATTCGCGGAATGTTCAACGAGCAGTTTGCCGCCACCACATCCGAGGAAGTGCGTAAAACGTTCAATATGAAGCGGAGCCGTGGGGAATTCATCGGCTCGTTCGCCCCTTACGGATACCGAAAAGACCCGGAAAACAAAAACCGGCTGCTCATTGACGAAGAGGCAGCGCAGGTGGTCAGGGATATTTTTAACTGGTATCTGTACGGCCTTGGCGGCGACGGCGCGCAGGGCAGCCTGAGCATTAACGGCGTTGCCAGGGAACTGAACGAGCGCGGTATTCTCAGCCCGATCGAGTACAAAAAACAGAAGGGGTTGAAGTACCGGAACCCGAACAGCAAATTTAAGTCCGGCATCTGGACGCCGACCACCATCGCCAATATTCTCAAGAATCGGATGGTTACCGGGTGCATGGTGCAGGGAAAGCAGCGGGTCATCAGTTATAAAGTCCACAAGCAGGTAAAAATGCCGGAGAGCGAATGGTTTATCAAAGAGAATACGCACGACCCAATTATCGACCCGGAATTGTTTGAAGAAGTGCAGAACCGGCTGCTCCGGGATACGCGAGCCGCGCCCGGGCAAAAGGCGGTGCATCTTTTCGCGGGATTCCTGAAATGCGCGGACTGCGGCAGGGCGCTTCACCGGAAATCGTGCAAGGGCCATGTATACTACTACTGCCGCATCAGCAAGCAAGCCGGGCGCGTATGCCAGCCCCGCTCCATCCGGGAGGATGTTCTTTCGCAGGCGGTGCTATGTACGATTCAGGCGCAGATTGCGCTGGTTGAGAATTTGCGACAGGTGATCGACGAAATCAACCGCGCGCCGGTTGTGGTGAATCAGTCGGAACGGCTGGAGACAGCCCTGAAAAAGCGGGAGCAGGAACTATCCAGTCTGGTCGGCATCTCCGATTCACTGTATGCCGACTGGAAAACCGGCGATCTTACGAAAGAAGAATACCTGCGGATGAAAGCGGATTACACGGATAAAATTGGGCAGTTGCGGGCGGCAATCGGAAAAATCGAGGAGGAGCGCCAGATGATGTCCAAAGGAGTCACGGCGGAAAATTCCTACTTCACGGAATTTCAGAAATACCGAAACATCACGAAGCTGAACCGTGAGATACTGGTGGATTTGGTCGACATGATCTCCGTGCATCGGGACGGCTCGGTCGAAATCCGGCTGAACTTTGCCGACCAATACCAGCGCATCGCCGAATTTGTCGAAAGCAACCGCCAAGCTGTGGCAGAGTGAGCGTCTAATTTTTTAGTCCGCCGGTTGCGCATAAACTGGTGGCAACGTATCTCCCGTTGGACCCGTCGGACCGGTATCTCCCGTTGGACCTGTCGGGCCGGTATCTCCCGTTGGACCTGTCAGACCGGTATCTCCCGTTGGACCCGTCGGGCCGGTATCTCCCGTTGGACCCGTCGGGCCGGTATCTCCCGTCGGACCCGTCGGGCCGGTATCTCCCGTTGGACCTGTCGGGCCGGTATCTCCCGTTGGACCTGTCGGGCCGGTGGGAGTAACAAAATCATCCTCTATTACGACGAGGGTCGCGGTTAACGGCACCATCGGCGAATAGAAAACCACCTGTGTGCTGGCATTGACCAGCGACACTGTCACAGGCGCCTCAGTTACATCGATAATTCCCAGTCCTACGACTTCTCCCGTTTTCAGCGGTGAGTTGCCCTCCAGAAGATCTCCCTGTGAAGAAGAAAGTGCAAACACCGTCCCATTGGCTGACAGAGAGGATTGGGATGTTACCCACCAATTTATCTCGTATCTTCCCGCTTCATTAAAAGTGATCACTCCGGTTACCGGGTTATAGTTTATATTTCCTGCCGAATAAACTACGCTGTCAAAAACCACATTAGCCAAGACCGCCACTGAACCATCCGTTGTACGTTCTATCTGTAGCGCTATATTGCTCAATTAAAATCCTCCAATACTATCCTGCACAACGAGGCATTCTTTACAGACTTACCTCTGTGATAACGATATTGGCCTGAACAGGTGTCGCCGCCAAGCCAACGGTCGCTCCGGTTACATTGATAAGTGTAAGAGTGGCCGGGACTGCTCCTACGGTGACCAATACGCTTCCGTTTAACTGCCCTGTTACGATCGGGGACGATCCAAGGACACCACCGCCGCCGTTTAATTCCACTGCAAAGGATACCGTCGTAGCGGCTTCCGCACCATCCGTCGCCACCCACCAGGTTACATAATAATTTCCGAGAGCAGTGATGGTAAACACTCCGGTTACCGCATTATAGGTGATATTGGGGCTTCCGGCAGATATGAGCGTATCAAAGATCACATTGGCTCCGTCGGCAACCGTTCCTACGGCATCGCCAAGAAGCTGTGCCTGAACTCCCCGCAGAGCAACAGCCGCGCCCGTGGGACCTGTGTCACCCGTTGGGCCTGTGTCGCCGGTTGGGCCTGTGTCACCCGTAGCCCCTGTCGGGCCGGTGTCGCCGGTTGGGCCGGTCACGGTGCTTGCCGCGCCCGTTGGGCCTGTATCTCCCGTCGGACCAGTCGCTCCCGTTGGGCCGGTGTCACCCGTAGCCCCTGTCGGGCCGGTGTCGCCGGTTGGGCCGGTCACGGTGCTTGCCGCGCCCGTTGGGCCTGTATCTCCCGTCGGGCCAGTCGCTCCAGTTGGGCCGGTGTCACCCGTAGCCCCTGTCGGGCCGGTAGCGCCGGTCGGACCTGTCACGGTGCTTGCCGCGCCCGTTGGGCCCGTATCTCCCGTCGGACCAGTCGCTCCCGTTGGGCCGGTGTCACCCGTAGCCCCCGTCGGGCCGGTAGCGCCGGTCGGACCTGTCACGGTGCTTGCCGCGCCCGTTGGGCCTGTATCTCCCGTCGGACCAGTCGCTCCCGTTGGGCCCGTATCTCCCGTCGGACCAGTCGCTCCCGTTGGGCCGGTGTCACCCGTCGGACCAGTCGCTCCCGTTGGGCCGGTGTCACCCGTAGCCCCTGTCGGGCCGGTGTCGCCGGTTGGGCCGGTCACGGTGCTTGCCGCGCCCGTTGGGCCTGTATCTCCCGTCGGACCAGTCGCTCCCGTTGGGCCGGTGTCACCCGTAGCCCCTGTCGGGCCGGTGTCGCCGGTTGGGCCGGTCACGGTGCTTGCCGCGCCCGTTGGGCCTGTATCTCCCGTCGGACCAGTCGCTCCCGTTGGGCCGGTGTCACCCGTAGCCCCTGTCGGGCCGGTGTCGCCGGTTGGGCCGGTCACGGTGCTTGCCGCGCCCGTTGGGCCTGTATCTCCCGTCGGACCAGTCGCGCCCGTTGGGCCTGTGTCACCCGTCGGGCCAGTCGCTCCAGTTGGGCCGGTGTCACCCGTAGCCCCCGTCGGGCCGGTAGCGCCGGTCGGACCTGTGTCACCTCCGGTAGAACTGCCGGACGGACCGATAGGACCGGTTGGGCCGGTGGGACCGCTAAAACCCATAGGGCCCATGGGACCGGCAGGGCCCCGCGGACCTCTCGGGCCGGCAGGACCCTGGCAGCAACAGCCGCACGGATCTTTGCAACAATTATCCAGGTATTCATTATGATAAATTTTCATTTCTGGATTAAACCCGCCGCCCACATCATAGGGCGGGCATCTTCTGCTATTGGACATAATCAAAACTCCCATGTATCAAATTTGTTTACGAACATTGGCATGAACAAACACTTTACGCTTTTTAATATAGTATGTGGTGACCCGCGAAAAGTGCAGTATGCGCCTGTGTAATGGAAGCGGGTACACCCGGGGATCACATGGATTTTCAGAACATCCTTCCGGCCATCCGGCCGGAAGGACATCTCTTTTCACAGCGGAACGTTACTTCATCTATTTGTTTTCTTTGGTCCCGGTGGCCCTTAATACAGCGGAATACGCCCCATTGGAACTCAGGGCAATGATGACCGCGTTAAACGGTATCAATGCGCCCGACGACCATGTCAGCGCGCCGGTAAAATACGTTGCTCCCAGTAAAAGGATTACTGCGACGAAATAGGACACCCACTGGGTGGCAATGTTTTTAAAAAACGATGCGCTTTTCACGAACTGGGTAATCACCGCGGTCGCGGCGGCGCATCCTGCAAAGGTAGCCAGCGTTTCCCAGGTAAAAAAGTTATTCATGCTCATTCCTCCTGCTGAAGACCTTTCCAACGGCCCTCCGGTCATTGTCCAGGCCTCCAGTAAACACTTTATGACGCTGCTCTCCATCTTGTTCCAACGTTTTCTGACACGTTCCATGGCGGCAAAAAAAGAAGGCCGCCGATAAACGGCAGCCTTCTTTTACATCATTTGAAGGGAAATGAAATTTTAACCGATGAACTGCTGGGTCCAGTAATAACGGCCCTGTGCGTTCTGGGCAATGCCCACGCCAATTTGGGTAAAGGAAGCATTCAGGATGTTCGCTCTGTGTCCGGGGGAATTCATCCATCCCTGCATCACCTGCTGCGGGGATGTCTGGCCCATGGCGATGTTTTCGCCGGCGGCTCTGTAGCTGATCCCATACTGCTTCATCATATCAAACGGAGAACCGTAGGTAGGAGACTGATGGTCGAAATAGTTCAGCTTCGCCATATCCTGCGACTTTAAGGTCGCGGTCTTTGTCAGAGAGGAATTGACGGTAAGGGGCTTGAGTCCGTTTGCGGCTCTTTCCTGATTGACAAGCTGAACCACCTGATTCTGGAAAGAAGCATAGCTTCCGCCCGCAGTGGACGGTGTGCTGGAAGTACCGCCCTGAGAGCTGGAACTCGGCTTGGAACTGGAGCTGGGCTTGGAGCTTGCGCTCGGTTTTGAACTGGAGCTCGGCTTAGAGCCTGCGTTCGTATTGGGGCAGGTGTATGTTTTTCCGCCAATCGTGATCTGATATTTGTTTCCGTTGGAGGAATTGGTCAGACAGTTGGAATTGACTGTGCAGGCGGTGCCCGCTTTGCAGTTGGAGTTGTTGATGCATCCGTTTGCCGCGCTGCAGATCTGGTTGCCGGCACAGCTGTTGCCAGCCTTGCAGTTGGTGGAATCGGTTCCCGCCACGGTTCCGTTGGAAGCGGAAGTTTTGGGGCAAACGCCGGATGTACCGGATTTAACGATATCGGCAACAGTGCTGCCTGTTTCCTGTGTGTCCGCCGCCGGTGCTTCGCTGGTTACTTCCACGGCTTCCGCCTGAGAATCGATAGAAACGGTACTTGTGGTGGTGCTTTCGCTTGGTGCAGCCGCGGTATTGCCGCTGTTTACAATCGCGCCGGCCGTACCTGACATCAGCACACATGCAATTAACGCAAGTATTTTCGTTTTCATGTATGATCTCCTTTTCATGCTTCTCGATTTTGAATTGTTACAGGTTTGTAACTTTTCTTGCACTTATCGTAACACCAATGCATGAAGAAAACAATACTGAAAATTATGTAAACTAATGAAGATACTGGAAAAATTATGAATTCGAAATTAATGATTTAATCTTCTGATAATATCGTACGCCTTGTCTTCATTCCTGACAAAGCCTTGAACCGTCGTATCGATCCCGCTGTAGTCGCTGAAGTCCACAAAGGCGCCGCTGAGCTTTTCCGCAAGCGCCGCGGGCATGTCCTTTCTGGCAGCCAGGGCATCCTTCGGAATTTCCTCCGTACGGGCGACAATGATCAGCTCGTCCGTGAAAAGCCCGTCGGCACGCGCCTGATTGTAAACCTCGTCGTAGGTCGCGCCCGCGTCCACCTCCCCGGCCAGAACGGCGTTGACAACATTATTGTGGTTGCCCAAAAAGACGACCTTTTCAAAAATGGTGTCCGGGTCCATATGGTTCTGCTTCATCATATCGCGGGCGTACAGATACCCCGACGCGCTTTTTTCATCGACATAGGCAAAGGTCTTTCCCTTTAAGTCATTGAGGGAATGCACCCTGCCGTCCTTGCGGGCCACAACGTACCCGTTGTAGGAGCAGCGGCCCTGGACCTTCGGCGTAACCAGCACATTCGCCCCGCATTTTTCATGCGCGTTGACATACGCGAACGGAGAAAACCAGCCGACGTCGATGATGCCCTTCTCCACGCTTTCACTGAGCGCGTCGTAACTTCTGACGATCAGCGTGCGGCATTTCAGCCCCACGCTGGCGCATACCCGCTCGAGGATGGGCACATAGGTTTTCCGGATACGGTCGGGCTCGACGAAAGGATTGACGCCGAAGATGATTTCGTCCTGCTTTTTGAAAGCCATGGCATCCTGCTGCAGCATTTCCGCGGTTTCGCCGATCTTGTTGCAGAAGGAAAGGATCGTTTCGTTTTTCTTCTGCTGGACATTTACCATCTCAATGGCGGAGCAGGAAACATCGTGGGTCTTTTGTACCGCCTCCGCGACATTTTCCACTGCCTTTTCAATTTCAGCCGCCGTATTCTTCTGCATCAGCGACTCCTGGGTAAGTCCGGAAATCGCGTTCTGAACATCCTTCAGGATCGAATTGATTTCCTGAATGATCTGAGACGATTCCGTGACAATGCCGTCCACATTTTTCATCTTGCCGCCGATTTCGGTCATGGCCGTGTTGGATGTCTGTATTTTATCGACAATATTTCTGACCACGCCTTCAATAACGGAGATCGCGTCGTCCGTCTGCACCGCGAGCCGCCGGATTTCCCCGGCGACCACGGAGAAGCCCCTGCCGGCCTCCCCCGCCCGCGCGGCCTCTATAGCGGCGTTCAGCGCCAGAAGATTGGTCTGGCTAGATATCTTTCTGATATAGTCCACAATTTCATTGATTTTGGCGGAGGATTCCTGAAGCTCCAGGTTGCTGTCGGAAGCGACCTGGATGACCGACGTAAGGTCGAGGATGAAGCTCCCGATGCTTCGGATGGTCCGCTCGTTTTTGTTCAGCATTTCGATGGAGGTTTTGGAATGATCCTCGATTTTTACGATCCCGGAATTCAGATTGGTACACGCTCCGGCAAGCTCGTTGATGCTGGCATTGATCTCTTCCGAACTGGCCGCATTCTGTTCGCTGAACTTTTCGATCTCATAAGAAATCTTTGCAACCTTTTCAAAGGTTTTCATGTTGTCCTTGGAAAGCCAGATCAGCTGCTGGGAATCAAAGCCCATGGTTTCCGCGACCTGAAAAAGCCTTTCCCCCAGGTCGTCCTGCTCATGGTCCTTCTGCTTTACAGGGCGGGGTTCCCCGCCGTTTTTTCCAAACAGGGCGTCGGCGGCAATCAGGATCAGGATGCTCCCGATCACGGAATAGAGAAAGCCGCCCACTCCGTGGAATTGGAACAAAAGTCCTGCCGCATGAAGAATGAGAATTGCAATTGCAGAAATTAAGACAGACCGTTTCGATGTAAAATTCATTTTTCTACCGCCTCAGCAATCAAAAAATTCAGTTCAAAACTGATAAAATTTTACTTCTTTACGTCATTCCATATGTTTCTTATACACAATATCATTATATTTCAAATCTTATAATCTGTCAATGTTCTCTATATTCCCGCAAAAATCCTCTTTTTTCAAATTCTCAGCCTGCAATCAGAAAAAAGCGCCCCGAAACGGTTTGAAAGCCGCTCAGAGCGCTAATATTCTGTTATTTTGAAAGCTTATCCATGACAGCCAGTATTTCGTCTATCTTTTCTTCGGCGTCTCCCTGTTCGAATGCCTCCTTGACACAGGAGCCAAGGTGCGCGTGGATAATTTCAATGTTGGCTTTTTTCAGGATCGCCTGCGTGGCCATCAGCTGGTTGGAGATGTCGATGCAGTAGCGGTCCTCTTCCACCATTTTCAAAAGTCCGTCAAGCTGTCCCCGTGCGGTTTTCAGCAGCCGGGTCACCTTTTCTTTGTCTGCTTTCATGGCAGCCCTCCGTGTAAAATTATTTGCCGAACAGGCCCTTCTTTTCCTCTACGGAAACCACCTCATAGCCGGCTTCCTGCACGGCGTTCTTCAGCGCTTCGTCGGAAACCTCCGTTTTCAGTGAAACCGTGGCGTTGTTCTTTTTCAGATCCACCTTTGCCTCCACGCCGCCAATGGCGTTCAGCGCCTTTTCGACCCTGGCCTTGCAGTGTTCGCAGCTCATGCCGTTAATAGTGATGACTTTTTTCATTTCAGAAAGATCTCCTTCCGCTTCTGTTTTGATCGGATTTTCGGTTTCGTTCTGTCTTTGCCCCGCAGAGATTCTGCGCGGCTGAAACAGCTTTAGCCGCAGCGCGTTGGAAACAACGCACACGGAGCTCATGCTCATGGCCGCCGCGCCGAACATCGGGTTCAGCTTCCAGCCCAGCAGGGAGAAAAACACGCCGGCCGCAAGCGGGATGCCGATACTGTTGTAAAAGAAAGCCCAGAACAGGTTTTCCTTGATGTTACGGATGACGGCCTTGCTCAGCTGCACCGCGGTCACGGCGTCGAGCAAATCGCTTTTCATCAGCACGATATCGGCCGATTCCATGGCGATATCCGTTCCCGCCCCAATGGCGATCCCGACGTCGGCTCTTGCGAGC
Source organism: Caproiciproducens sp. (assembly GCF_053840905.1). NCBI lineage: Bacteria > Bacillati > Bacillota > Clostridia > Eubacteriales > Acutalibacteraceae > Caproiciproducens > Caproiciproducens sp. The sequence continues at coordinate 74,527 of NZ_JBNLXQ010000005.1, read as the reverse complement.
GCGGGCGCGTCATTGATGCCGTCGCCGATCATCGCGACCTTTTTGCCGCCTTCCTGAATCCTGCGGACCTCGCTTTCCTTGTCCTGCGGCATGACCTCCGCCACCACGCGGTCAATATGAAGCTGGCGGCGGATCGCTTCGGCTGTTCTTTTATTATCGCCCGTCAGCATGACCACGTCAATACCCATCGCCTTAAATTCTTCGATTGCCTGACGGCTGGTCGGTTTTACAACGTCCGCCACCGCGATGACACCCAGCAGATTCTGCCCCCGCGCAAAATACAGCGGCGTTTTTCCGTCCTCCGCCAGCGCGTCGCAGGCGCTTTGCAGGGAGGAGATATCCACCTTTCTGCTTTCCATCATCGCGCGGTTTCCGGCAAAATACTGTTTGCCGTCCAGCACCGCGGCAACGCCCTGGCCGGAAACGGAGTCAAACCGATCGACCGCTTTGACCGCCAGCCCCAGTTCGGACGCCCTTTCCACAATGGCGTCCGCAAGCGGATGCTCCGAGGGTTTTTCCATGGAAGCCGCGACCGTAAGCAGCTCCCGCTCCGCGGCCAGTCCGGTGGTCAGGATATCCGTCACCTTCGGCTTGCCTTCCGTGATGGTGCCGGTCTTATCCAGAACCACCGTGTTTACGGTGTGCGCCGTTTCCAGAGCCTCCGCGGATTTAATCAGGATGCCGTTGGAAGCGCCCTTGCCCGTACCGACCATAATGGCGACGGGCGTCGCCAGCCCCAGCGCGCACGGGCAGGAAATAACCAGCACCGCGATGCCGATGGAGAGGGCGAATTCAAACGACTGGCCGGCGATCAGCCACGCGGCCGCCGACACAATGGCAATACCGATCACGACCGGAACAAAGACGCCGCTGATCTTATCCGCAAGCTTTGCGATCGGCGCTTTGGAGGAGCTCGCTTCCTCCACCAGATCGATGATCTGTGCCAGCGTCGTGTCGTCGCCGACCTTCTGCGCCTCAAACTTGAAATATCCGGTTTTGTTGATGGTTGCGGCAATGACCTTATCGCCGGCATGCTTTTCCACGGGAATGCTCTCGCCGGTCAGGGCGGACTGGTCGACGGAGGAAGAACCCTCCACGATGATTCCGTCCACCGGGATGCTCTGGCCCGGGCGGACCGGCAGGATATCGCCGACGACGACCTCTTCCACCGGAATTTCAACCTCGGCTCCGCCGCGGATCACCACCGCGGTTTTCGGCGCCAGGTCCATCAGCTTGGTGATCGCTTCCGAGGTTTTTCCCTTTGACCTGGCCTCCAGGTATTTTCCGAGCGTAATCAGCGTCAGAATGGTTCCCGCCGATTCAAAATAGAGGTCCATCAGAAAATGGTCCGCCGTCTCCATATCGCCGTGTCCCAGCGCGTAGCCGATTTTGAAAATGGCGAAGATCCCGTACACGATCGACGCCGTGGAGCCGATGGCGATCAGGGAATCCATGTTGGGCGCGCGTTTTGCCAGCGTTTTGAATCCGACCTGAAAATATTTGCGGTTGACATAGACGATCGGCAAAAGCAGCAGGAACTGCGCAAACGCGAACGCCACGCCGTTTTCCGGACCGTGGAAGGCCGCTTTGATCCATTCCGGCACCGGCAGGCCGATCCATTCCTTCAGCATATGATGCATGGCGAGATACAACAGAGGAATCAAAAATGTAAAAGAAACAATCAGGCGCGTTTTCATCGACTGCAGTTCTTTTTGGACCGGGTTCTCCTGCGGCTGGCTTTTCGCGTCCGTGTTCGCCCTGCGGGAATATAGAGAAGCGCCGTACCCCGCGTTTTCCACCGCCCGGATCACCTCGGCGTCATTGGCGACCGTATCGTCGTAGTCCACCGTCATGCTGTTGGAAAGCAGATTGACGTTGACGGAGTTCACTCCGTTCAGCTTCCGGACGCTTTTTTCCACATTGGCCGAGCACGCCGAACAGGTCATGCCCGTTACATTGAATTTTTTATTCATCGCTTCACCTCACTCCACCCCTGGGGGGTGTAATACCACTATAAACATATTTTTAGTTTTTGTCAATAGGCAAAAAATAATCCGTCCGGCAGCCGGATGCGGCATCGAAAATCACGGTTTTTCCGGGAGACGGGAAGAAAACAAATTTGTGGAAGATCAATTGCAATTTTGCGGCATTGTGGTAAACTAATAAAAATGAATATTACTTAGGAGTACTTGCAAATGCCCAAAATCGGAATGCGAATCATCAAATCCTCTGCGGCGGTTTTCCTCTGCTTTGCGATCTATCTCCTCCGCGGCGACGGAATTCCGTTTTATTCCGCGATCGCGGCCATCCTGTGCATGCAGCCGTACGTCTCCAACAGCCGGAAGGTAGCCTTTAACCGCATCATCGGCACCCTGATCGGAGGGACCGCCGGCATGCTGGTCATGATGGCGGAAAAGAGCTTTATCCCGCCGGACGCGCCGGTGCTGAAATATCTGCTGATTTCCGCCGTCATCATCCCGCTGATCTATCTTACCGTATTGGCGAAAAAGACTTCCGCTTCCTATATTACCTGCGTTGTCTTTATGAGCATCACCGTTTCCCACGGTCAGGACGCGAGTCCTTATTTGTTCGCGCTGAACAGAATTTTAGACACGCTGATCGGCATCTTCGTGTCGCTGGGCGTGAATGCGTTCCATCTTCCCCGCAGGAAAAACGGCAGCCTGCTGTTCGTAAGCGACCTGGACGGCACACTGACCAACTCCGACGGGCAGATCGGCGATTTCACCCGTTTCAAGCTGAACCAGCTCCTGCAAAGGGGCGCCATGATCACGGTGGCGAGCAAACGCTCGTCCTCTTCCATGGAGCCGATCCTGAAAGGAATCTCTTTTTCGCTTCCGGTAATCGCCATGAACGGCGCGGCGTTGTATGATATCAGGAAAAAGACCTATCTCTACAGCAAAAATATCCCTTACGCGACGGCGAAGGAGGTGCTGGGGGTATTTGACAAATACGGGCTGAACTGCTTTGTGCACACGATCATCAACGATATCCTTCATATTTATTACGGCGATTTTACCAACGCGGCGGAGGAGCGCTTTTACCACGAACAGAAGCTGCGGCCCTTAAAAAATTATATCTGCAACCCGCTGCCCGAAAACCGCGACGTGGTCTATATCATGGCGGTTGACCGGCTGGAAACCGTCCGGAAGCTGCGCGAAGAAATTCTGAGCCTGAGCTGCGCCGGGCAAATCAGCGCGGTCTATTACCCCGACCGGAACAACGAAGGCCACTATTTTCTGGAGATCTACAGCGTGGAAGCCTCCAAGGAAAACGCCGTACTGGAACTGAAAAGGCGGTACGGGATGGAAAAGGTCGCCGCTTTCGGCGACGATGAGAGCGACGCGGGCATGATCGCGGCGGCGGACTACGGCTACGCGGTCGCCAACGCGACGGACAGCCTGAAGGAAGCCGCGCCGCGGATCATCGGCGGCCAGGACAGCGACGCGGTCGTCAGGGCCATGGAAAAGTTGTTCCATGCCAAAAAGCTGCCTTAACCCCTTCCTCCCCGTCTTCGGAGGGGGAGAAACGCAGCCTTGTTGCAGAATCAACCGGAAATGCTGTAATACCATATCTCTGCGGAAAGGACGTTTGAATTGAATCATTTCTACACCGCCGAACCGGCCCGCGCAAAGACCCATCTGACAAAGATCGGGGCGGATTTCTGATGCTTACCTCCTTTTTGACCGTCTTTGAGAAGGTCATGATTCTGTTTATTATGATTTTCATCGGCTATCTCTGCGGGAAAACCGGATTGGTTACGAAGCGCGGCGCACAGCAGATCACCTCCATTCTGCTGAATGCCGTCATGCCGTGCCTGATTATCTCCTCGCTGCAGAGCATCATCGGGCAGATCGGGATCAAAGCGCTGATTTCCGCCGTGTTCTGGTCGGCTTTTGCCATGATCCTGGCAATTCTGGCCAGCATGCTCTTCTTTCGGAAGCATCCCGACGGCCAGAAAAAAATTCTGCGTTTCGCGGCCGCTTACTCCAACAGCGGATATATGGGAATCCCGCTTGTGGAGGCCGTCTTCGGCAGCACGGGAGTCGCCTACGCCGCCATGTACAACGCCGTGTTCAGTTTCTTCATGTGGACGCACGGTTATGCCAGTGTAAGCAGCCAACGCGCCCCGGACTGGAAAAAGATCGCCACCAATCCGGGAATCCTCGGGCTGGCGGTCGCTTTCCCGCTTTTTGCGTTCTCCGTCAGACTGCCGGAAATCCTGGCGTCCCCGATCGACTCCCTCGCCTCGATGAACACGCCGCTCGCCATGATCGTGGTGGGAATCTATATTTCCGGAATCAATCTGAAGGAGCTGTTTACAGACCGCGACCTTTACCTGCTTTCCGTTTTGAGGCTGGTCCTGATCCCGGGGCTGACCCTTCTGCTGATGCTCCCGTTCGGTATTGACAAAACCGTGGCCTCCACCGTTTTACTGCTCTGCGCCGCTCCGTCGGCTACCGTCACCGCGATGTTTGCGGTCCGGTTCGGCGGGGACGCAAAGCTCGCCTCCAAGGCCGTGGCGCTGACGACCCTGTTTTCCGTGGCGACAATGCCTTTCTTCTGCGTTCTGGCCAAGCAGCTGTTCTGAACATCCGTTTTACATAATGAAAAGGCTTCGGAATGAACGGACGGCGCAAATGGAATCAATCGGAAAATCCGGAAAAGCAAAAAATGCGCCCTGAACAGGCTTTTTCAAGCCCCGGCAAGGCGCATTTTTGCGCTTGTTTTTCAACAGTGCGGTTTCAGGAGAGAGGGTTGAGCCGTCAACATAAAAACATTTTTCAGGGGAGATGTTGCTTTCACGCTCTGACAAGATACAAAATGCATAAAACGGCTCGATCCGATGCATGATTTTTCAAAAAACATCCATTGACATTTCCCTGTAATCAGATTATAATTTGCAATAATTCAGCAGGTTCGACAGATAAATTGGTGTTTTTCTGCAGTCTTCATCCATTTTTCCTGCATGCCAATCTGCTTCATTTCGAATTTCACCGGCGGTTTTCCGGCATTGCTTTTTTTAACGGAAGGGGTATTATGATGAAAAAGACAAAAAGGATTTTATCCGCCGTGCTTTGTGCGGCGATGGCGATCAGCCTGTTTTCTTTGACGGGCTGTTCCAAAAGCGACGCGCAGTCCCCCGCTCCCGCCGCGTCCGGCGCGCAGAGCACCGCTTCGAAAAAGGTGCTCAGGGTCGGCATGGAGTGCGCGTTCGCCCCGTACAACTGGACACAGGCGGATGATTCCAACGGCGCGGTCCCGATTTCCAACAGCAGCGGCGAGTATGCCAACGGCTACGACGTTATGATGGCCAAAAAGATTGCCGACGCAATCGGATACGACCTGCAAATCGTCAAAACCGAATGGGACGGCCTTGCCCCCGGCGTATCCTCCGGCAAGCTGGACGCGGCGATCGCGGGCATGAGCATTACAAAGGAGCGTCTGCAGACCGTCGATTTCACGGATGTTTACTACAAAGCCTCCATTTACGCTCTTGTAAAATCCGACAGCAAATACGCTTCCGCCAAGGGTGTGGCCGACCTGAAGGGCGCTTCCTGCACCTCCCAGCAGAACACCATCTGGTACGATATGCTCAAACAGATCCCGGACGCAAAAATCCAGCCGGCCATGAAGAATGTTCCCGCGCTGATCGTGGCCCTGACCTCCGGCAAGACCGAGGTTTTTGTGACGGACAAGCCGACGGCCATGGCCGCTTCCTCTACGAATAAAAATCTTGTCATGCTCGACTTTTCCGCCGGCGGAGACGACTTCAAAGCGTCTGACGAAGCCGTCAACCTCGGCATTGCGGTTTCAAAATCCGCTGCGGACTTAAAAGAGGCCATCAATAAAGCCCTTGCGGAAATCAGCGAAGCCGACCGCGACAAAATCATGCAGGACGCGATTTCAAAGCAGCCGATGGCCCAATAACGATGGCTGCAGGCAGGAAGTGAGTGTAATCTATGAATCTTCCCAACGAAACCGATTTTTTCGGCTGGGTACTGTATCTGCTCGGCAAATACGGAATGATTTTTCTGCGCGGAGCGGGCGTAACGCTGATGCTGGCGCTGGTCGGCACCCTGATCGGATGTCTGATCGGCCTTCTGGTCGGCGTGCTGAGGACCTTGCCCTACAACAAAAAAGCCAATCCGGTCGTCAAAATCCTGTATAAGGTCCTGCAGTTTATTTTAGCCGTATACATAGAAGTCTTTCGCGGAACCCCGATGATCGTTCAGGCCATGGTGCTCTATTATGGCTCCAAGCAGATGTTCGGCGTGGATATGAGCGCGATGTTCGCCGGGTTTTTCATCGTATCCATCAACACCGGGGCCTACATGGCGGAAACCGTGCGCGGCGGCATCGACTCCATCGACGCGGGTCAGACGGAGGCCGCAAAGGCGATCGGCATGACGCACTGGCAGACCATGGTAAGCGTCATTATGCCGCAGACCCTGCGCAACATCCTTCCGCAGATCGGCAACAATCTGATTATCAACATCAAGGATACCTCCGTACTGAACATCATTTCCGTCACGGAGCTGTTCTTTTCCGGAAACTCCGCCGCCGGCGCCTACTTCCGGTATTTTGAAGTATTCTTTATCATCTGCGTGATCTACTTTATCATGACCTTTACCTGTTCGCGCCTGCTGCGCTGGATGGAGCGCAAGATCGACGGCTCCGGCTATTACTCTCTGGTAGAGACCGATATGATGGCCGACCCCTGCGGCCACAATCCTGTTAAGAAGCACGGAGGCAGTCAAACATGGAAGAAGTAAACGCCCCGATCCTGCGGGTAAACCATCTGAGCAAAAGCTTCGGCGACCATCAGGTGCTGAAGGATATCGACTTTGAAACCTATCACGGGAACGTCATCTGCATTATCGGCGCTTCCGGTTCCGGCAAGTCCACGCTCCTGCGCTGCATCAACCTGCTGGAAACGCCGACCTCCGGCCAGATTTTCTTTCACGGCAGAGACATCACCTCCAAGGGGAGCAACGTGAACGTGTACCGTTCCAAGGTGGGAATGGTGTTCCAGTCCTTTAACCTGTTCAACAACATGACCGTGCTCCAGAACTGCATGGCCGGCACGACGAAAGTACTGAAGAAGGATAAGAAAACCGCGGAAGAAACCGCGATGAAATACCTGACGAAGGTCGGTATGGGCGAATACATCAACGCGAAGCCCCACCAGCTTTCCGGCGGGCAGCAGCAGCGTGTCGCCATTGCGCGCGCGCTGGCCATGGAGCCCGAAATGCTGCTGTTCGACGAACCGACCAGCGCGCTCGATCCCCAAATGGTCGGCGAAGTGCTGCAGGTGATACGCGATCTTGTGCGGGAAGGCATGACCATGGTGATCGTGACCCATGAAATGGCCTTTGCCCGCGACGTTTCCTCCCGCGTGGTCTTTATGGCGGACGGCGTGGTGGCGGAAGAAAACACGCCGGAAGAGCTCTTTTCCAATCCTCAGCAGGAAAGCACCCGGGAGTTTTTGTCCCGTTTCCGCAATCAATAACACTCAGGCAGCAGACTGCAAAAAATCGTGCCTTTGTCCCGGGTCTGAAGGCTCTTGCCGAATGTCCATCTTACTGTATGAAAAAAACGCTTTGAGCAGTCCTTTTCAGGGCCGTATCAAAGCGCTTTTTGTTTTCAGAGGTTTTTTGCGGCGGCCGGGAATATTTGCTTCCGGCAGGAAGTTTTTACGTCCCGCTTCCTCAGGACCGGCTTGAACTGCCCGACTCTTCCGGTTTTTCGCGCGTACCCCCGCCCAGAATCTGTACGGAAACCAGCTGATCGGTTCCCGTTTCGCTGGTGACCTTCAGCACGCTGCCGACGGTGATGTCGCTGAGGGAAGCGGACGTTCCGCTTTCATTACCATTTGTATTTTTTACTCCTTTTGTACTGTATGTATCACTTGTATCCCCTGCGGAAGAAACGGCGGAACCCGCCCCCTGTTCCGTCTTTCCGTCCGGAGCCTGCCGGTTTCCCCGCATGCTTTGTCTGGTAAGGATGCTTTCGTCAGAGATGGTAACGGTTTTCGTTTCGCCTGTGAGCGTCAGCATTTCAAATCCGTCTGCGCCGCCGGAACCCGGCTGCCCCTGATTTTTTCCTTCGGAATCGGCACCCGACGCGGTATCGTCTTTCGACGGAGAGTCGCCCTTTTGTTCACTGCCGGAAGCGCCGTCTTTTCCGCTTTCCTGGCGCCCGCCGCCCTCTCCGCGGTTCAAGGTCCCCAGAGCAAGAGTGATTTTGCTGCCGTCAACCGCTGTCACCTTTCCGTACACGGTCGTCTGATTGTCCGCGCTCTGCCGGGAAGCGGACTGTGACGCCGTTGCGGACGCGGCCGTTGTCTGTGAGGAACATGCCGCAAGTCCGACAGTACAAACGGCGGCCAGCAGCACCGCTTCCACCCGTTTTACCATACGATCCTTCATGATTTGCATCTCCATTCTAAAAAATTGGAAATATCTTCCTGACGTATGGTTATTATATTGGCGCAATGTGACGGTTGTATGTTCTTTATTTTAAAGCTAAATGAAAAAAGCCCGCGGGCTGAGGCCCACAGACTTTTTTCTATTATGACATTATCGTTTGATAATTTTCTGTACGATGGAAATTTCCTCTTTGCTCGGAATCAGGAGCCTGTAGAAAGGCGTTTTAGTAAACCTGCAGAAAATGATGATCGAGGTCAGTCCCTGCGCCGTCAGTGAAACGGACGTCGACACCGCCGCGCCGTTGATGCCCATGCCGGGAATCAGGACAAAGCTGAGGACAATGTTGAACGCCACGCCGATCACCGTGGAGATGATATTCAGCTCCGGTTTTCCGTACGCCGCAATCGAGTTTGCCAGCACCTTCGCGTAAGTAATAAAGATGGAGCCGATAATCAGGATGCGCAGCGCAGGAATGGCTTCGACATATTTCGGGAAAACAATCGGTACGAAAACCTGCGCCATCCAGGTCAGCAGGAACGCGCACACAAAAGTAATGTAGGTAACGATTTTGCAGGACATCAGCGTCAGCTTGACTTTATCCTCCTGCACCTTCATCCCGGCGATCCGCGACATGATGACCATACTGACGGCATTCGGCAAAAGCCAGACCTGCTCCATCAGTGTGGAGGCGAAGGAGTACACGCCGAGCGCGGCGACCTTGTAATATCCCTTGACAATAAAATTGGCGGCATAGGTGTTCACATAGGTCAGCATGTTGGAAACATGGGATTTCAGACTGTACTTTACCATGGTACCGGCGCCGACCAGCACATCGTCCTCTTCGCTGACCGCCTGTTCCGGGCTCCTGCGCAGCACGGAAACACACATCCCGATCATGGCCACCATAATCAGAATGCTGGAAAGAATAATCACCAGCGGCGTTTTCCAGAAAAACACGCTGAACGCAAACACGGTGGTCAGCACGCGCTGAACCAGGGTGATGATGTTATAGGCGCTGAACTTGTTCTCCCCGCGCAGAATGCAGGTGTAGACGGTGGATAAAAAGGAAAAGACGCCGTAAACCACCGCAAGCACGCTGTATAAAAGAGGAGTGTCCTCAAAATAGCTGTCGCGCAGTACAAAAACGCTCGCAAGGCCGATGACGACGATCAGGACAACGATTCCGGCGCAGATTTTTGTCAGCGCTTTTTTCACGTTCTTCAGCCCGTAGCGCGACGTATAGTAAATCACCGCGGAGCTGACGCTCAGGGAAAGGAAGGTGACCAAAAGCGTTCCCACATACTGAAGCTGCGTAATATATCCCTTGGAAGCCGGGTCCAGTACCCCCGTGATCACAAGGGAGGAAACGAACCCCATGACCGCGCCGAAGGCGGTTGTGCCAAAGGTGCTGAGCGCGTCGCGCACGATGGAACTTCTGATTTTACGGTCTTTTTTTTCTTTCATCTATCCTATACTCCAATATCTGCCGCTGTACTTTTTAACAAGGAGTATATTATAGCATGATCGCAAAAAATTAACAATATTGCAGCGGTTATTCCTGAAGTTTTCCGCCGACATGGTTTCTGTCGAGCGCCTTCCGAATGGTGAGGAACAGCGGTACGGCCACCACGTCCGCAATCACCGCGTTCGTGAGGGTTGCGGCGGCTTTGGTCGCGATTTTAATATTGACGACCTGCACCGCGGAGCCGATGAGCAGCTCCTTCACATAGGAATAGCCGAGGTACAGGGCGCAGTAGCTCAAGGAACCCGCGACCGCCGCAAGAATCAGGCGGGAAAGCTTTTTCGCGGATCTGTCCCCGCCCCAGGCGATGGTGCCGCAGACAAACGCCATCATAAACTTAAAAACCAGCGTAAAAGGCGCGCTGGAAGCCCAGCCTCCGATCAGGTCAAAGATAAACGAACCGATTCCCGCCGCCGCGCCGCCGTAAACCGGCCCCAGAAGCAGGCCGGACAGGATGCAGAACACGTTGCCGAGACCGATCATGGTTTTGTCGCCAAGCACGGGAATCGGAACGTTCAAGTATGTTCCCACCAGTACAAGCGCGCCCATCAGGCCGGTCAGCGCGACATTGACCGTCGTCTTTTGCTGATTTGTATTACATTTCATGATGATGCCCCCAAATTATGAATGATGATTGCTTTGCTTTCAAGCTGTGCTATAATAATAGCGTATAACTGTTCGTATTGAAATATACAGTTAATAAAAAAATAACCAGTACAGTTTTTGGAGGAAACCATGACCTACGATTATCTGATTTTGGACGCCGATTCGGGCACCCCGCTTTATCAGCAGCTTTACCTCACCATGAAAGCCGCCATTGAGGCCGGACATCTCGCGAAGGGAGAGCGCCTTCCCTCCATCCGCAAGCTGGCGGAGGATTTAAAACTGAGCTGCACGACCGTGGAAAACGCGTATCAGCAGCTTTGCGTGGAAGGCTATATCCAATCCCGGCCGCAGCGCGGCTATTTTGTCCTGACCGTGGCGCACGGCGACGGGCGCCAGAAGCCCCGCCGCGTCGGTACCCCCCTGCCGAGCGCCCCTCCCATCCGCTACAATTTCGGCAGCGACTGTGTGGACAGCGACAATATCGACATCAGGGCCTGGCGGCGCCATATCCGCGACGTGCTGAACCGTCAGGAGGTCATCGCCGGGTACGGCGAGCATCAGGGGGAACGCGCTCTGCGCGAAGCGCTTTCCGCCTACAGCTACAGCGTCCGGGGGGTGGTCGCTTCCCCGGAGCAGATCGTCATCGGCGCGGGCACGCAGCCGCTGTTAACCATATTATGCGGATTGTTAAACAGGGAGGATACGCGCGTTGCCATGGAAGAGCCGGGATTTCTGCAGGCCGAGCAGATTTTCTCCGACTGCGGGCTGGATGTCCTGCAGCTGCCGGCGGACGAAAGCGGCATCCGGATGGACGCGCTGGAAAAAAGCGGCGCAAGGCTGCTGTTCGTCAGTCCCTCCAACCGGGTCCGCACGGGAACGAGCCTGCCCATGGGCAGGCGGGCCGAGCTGCTGAGCTGGGCGCGGGAAACCGGCGCGATCATCCTTGAGGACGACTACAACGGTGAGCTGCGCTACAACGCGCGCCCGATTCCGGCCATGCAGAGCATGGCGGGCGGAGAAAGCATCGTTTACATCGGCTCCTTCTCCAAGCTTCTGCTTCCTTCGGTGCGTATCGGCTATATGGTGCTGCCGGAAAATCTTCTGGAGCGCTACCGCGCGCGGGCCAGCCGCTACAACCAGACCGCTTCCAAAATCGAGCAGCTGGCTCTGAGCGGGTACGTGAAAAGCGGACAGCTGGAGCGCCATCTGCGCCGGCTGAGAAAGCTGTACGCCGCCAAGAGCACCGCGCTGATCAAAGCCCTGAAAAGCGCTTTCGGCGACAGCGTCGATATTTTGCTGGAGGAGACGTTTCTGTACCTGATCCTGGACGTGAAAACCGGGCTATCATCGCAGGAGCTCTGCGCCCTGGCGGCAGAGAAGGGCGTCCGGACCATGCCGCCGCAGGAAGGCACCTCCAGAATCAGGCTCGGCTTCGCGGGGATTCCCCTCGGGGAGATCGGCGCGGCGGTGGACTGCCTGAAAAGCGCGTGGTCCTGATTGTTTTTTCCGGCTTATCGTAGTAAAATAGGGTACATTAACAAATAATGGAATTAGAGCGTGTATGCAAACTCCAAAATCTAGTCTATTTCTACTGAGAAGGGTTCCTTCGTCGTCAAAAATGCTCCGAATACGGAAAGTATTCGTGTGCTTTTTTCCTTGAAGTCCCTCCTTCTCAGCGAAATATCCGTCGTTTTTCCGATTTGCATACACGCTCTAGTCCGCATCCCGCCGATGCGGCGGATTTCCATCGGATAAAGGAGAAGCATAACATGCAAGCATATGAAAGATTTCTGAAATACGTCGGCTTTGACACCACCTCCGACGAAAACGCCCCGGAGAACGTCTGCCCCAGCACCGAAAAACAGAAGGCGCTGGCAAAGTTTCTGGTGGAGGAAATGAAGGAACTGGGCCTTTCCGACGCCCACATGGACGAAAACGGCTACGTCTACGGGACGCTTCCCGCAAACTGTGCGGAAAAGCTGCCGGTGATCGGGCTGATTTCCCACATGGACACCAGCCCGTCCGCGAGCGGCGCCGGGATCAGGCCGAGAATCGTGGAAAATTACGACGGCGGGGACATCGTCCTCAATCAGGAAAAACAGATCGTGATGAGCCCCGCGAAATTTGAAAGCCTGCGCGATTACAAGGGCAAGGATTTAATCGTCACCGACGGCACCACCCTGCTGGGCGCCGACGACAAAGCCGGTGTGGCGGAGATCATGACCCTTCTGGAAAAATTGAGCGGCGGCGTGGTAAAGCACGGAAAAATCGCGGTCGGCTTTACTCCGGACGAGGAAATCGGGCGCGGTGCCGACAGATTCGACGTCGAACATTTCGGGGCGGATTACGCCTACACGGTGGACGGCGGAAGGCTGGGGGAAATCGAGTACGAAAACTTCAACGCGGCGGCCGCGACAGTCACGGTAAACGGGGTGAACATCCACCCGGGCGACGCGAAAAACAAGATGAAGAACGCGCTTTTGATGGGCATTGAATTCAATTCCATGCTTCCTCCGAACGAAATTCCCGCCTGTACCGAGGGCTACGAGGGCTTCCACCACCTGAGCCACATGGAGGGCGACGAGGAAAAAACCGTTCTGCGCTATATTATCCGCGACCACGACATGAAGCAATTCACGGAGAAAAAAGCCCGTTTTGAAAAAATCGCCCGCTATCTCAACGAAAAATACGGAGAAAATACCATTGAACTCACCCTGCGGGATTCCTATTATAATATGAAGGAAAAAATAGAGCCGCATATGTTTATCATTGAAAAGGCAAAAAAAGCCATGAAGGACGCGGGCGTGGAGCCGGAGATCGTAGCCATCCGCGGCGGCACGGACGGCGCGAGGCTTTCGTACATGGGTCTTCCCTGCCCCAACCTTTCCACCGGCGGCCACAATTTTCACGGCCGGTTCGAGTACGTTCCGGTCCAGTCCATGGACAGCATGGCGGAGGTACTCCTGAATATTGTAAAGGCGGAATGAATTTTGTATCGCATTTCCCTGCAGAATATGATATAGTAAAGTGATAAAGTGCAAATCGGCGGAAAAACGGCGGGGTTCCCGTTGCCGAAAAATGCATTTTATGGTATAATTATGCTTTAATTAAGAAAGTGCTTAAAGGGGATTAACGGAATTATGATTTGTGTGAACCAGTACCGCACCCATCTGTGCGGGGAAGTCAGCGAAAAGGACATTGGCAGCGAAGTGCGCGTGGCCGGCTGGGTGGAAAACATCCGCGACCACGGCGGCGTAAAATTTCTGGATCTGCGCGACCACTACGGCGTGGTCCAGATCGTTGTTCACGACGAAAGCCTGCTGGAAAATGTAGCGAAAGAATGCACCATTACCGCCGCCGGCACCGTTATACTGCGCGACGAAGACACCGTTAATCCCAAAATCAATACCGGCACGGTGGAGGTAAAGGTCTCCGCCCTCACCGTGCTGGGCAAAACACTGAACAGCCTGCCGTTTGAAGTGGATTTGTCGAAGGAAACCAAGGAAGACGTCCGTCTGAAATACCGCTTTCTCGATCTGCGCAACCCGAAGGTGCATCAGAATATCGTCCTGCGCTCCCAGCTGATTTCTTTTCTGCGCAGCAAGATGACGGAAATGGGCTTTCTGGAAATCCAGACGCCGATTCTGACCGCCTCTTCTCCGGAGGGCGCGCGCGACTATCTGATTCCCAGCCGCAGGCACGCGGGTAAATTCTACGCCCTGCCGCAGGCGCCGCAGATTTTCAAGCAGCTGCTGATGGTGTCGGGCTTCGACCGCTATTTCCAGATCGCCCCCTGCTTCCGCGACGAGGACGCGAGGGCCGACCGTTCTCCCGGCGAGTTCTATCAGCTCGACTTTGAGATGGCGTTCGCCACGCAGGAGGACGTTTTTTCGGTTGCGGAGGAAGTGCTGGGCGCAACCTTTGAGAAATTTTCCGATAAAAGGGTCTCCAAAGCGCCGTTTCTGCGCATTCCCTACGAAGAATCCATGCTGAAATACGGCACCGACAAGCCCGACCTGCGCAACCCGCTGACCATTCTCGATATTACCGACCTGTTTGAAGATACCGCCTTTACCCCGTTCAAAGGCAAAACCGTCCGCGCGATCAACGTGCCGGACTGTGTTGCCCAGCCGAAGAGCTTCTTCGAGAACATGCTGAAATTCGCGGAAGGAATCGGCATGAAGGGCCTCGGGTATATCAGCGTCACCGCTGAAAACGAGTACAAGGGCCCGATCAACAAATATCTGCCGGACGATAAACGCGGGGAGCTGGCCCGCCGTGCGGGGCTGAAGCCCGGCTGTGTGATCTTCTTCATCGCCGACGACCGCGAGACAGCACCGAAGCTTGCGGGACAGATCCGCACGGAGCTTGGCGAAAGGCTTGACCTGATCGACAGGGACGCGTTTGAGCTGTGCTTTATCGTGGACTTCCCGATGTACGAGATCGACGAGGACACCGGAAACTACGTCTTCACCCACAACCCGTTCTCCATGCCGCAGGGCGAAATGGAGGCGCTGACGACCAAAAGGCCGGAGGAGGTTCTGGCTTACCAGTACGATATCGTCTGCAACGGCGTGGAGCTTTCCTCCGGCGCGGTGCGCAACCATGACATCGCCGTGATGGTCAAGGCGTTTGAAATTGCGGGCTACACCGAGGAGGATATCCAAACCAAATTCACCTCGCTCTACCACGCGTTCCAGTACGGCGCGCCCCCGCACGCGGGCATGGCCCCGGGCGTGGACCGGATGCTGATGCTGCTGACCGGCGAGGATAACATCCGCGAGGTGATCGCGTTCCCGATGAACTCCAACGCGCAGGACGTGCTGATGGGCTCCCCCGGAGAAGTCACCGAGCAGCAGCTGCGCGAGGTTCACATTAAGCTGAGAAAATAAGCCCGGAGCCTGTTTTTGGCCCGGACCGAAGGAGGGCTTTCATGATTACCCATGAGGAAATATTGAATATCGCCAATCTGGCGAAGCTTTCCGTCAGTGACGAAGAGCTGGACGAACTGACGAAGGATATGAGCGAAATCATCGGCTTTGCCGACACGATCAACGCCGCCAGCGCCGACGCTTCCGATTTTGACAATATCAACAACCTCTCCAATGTCTTCCGGGAGGACACCGTCGTCCCCTCCTACGACCGGGAAGAGATCCTGAAAAACGCCGAGAGCCGGGACGACGGATATTTTCTGGTCAAAAAACGTGTGTAGGAGGTACGGATGGAAAGTCAGATCAAAAAGCTGCACGGGCTGATGCAGTCCCGGCAGATCAGCTGTCAGGAGCTTACACAGAACTATCTCGACGCGATGGAACGCGACAATATAAAAATCAACGCCTATGTCAACCCCACGGCGGAGCTGGCAATGGAAACGGCAAAGGCTGTGGACAAAAAAATCGCTTCCGGTGAAGAGCTTTCCCCCCTCGCGGGAATTCCGATGACTCTCAAGGACAATATCTCCACCAAAGGAATCGAAACCACCTGCTGTTCCAACATTCTGAAGGGCTATTACCCGATTTATGACGCGACGGTATGGGACATTCTGCAGCGGCAGAACGCCGTACTGCTCGGAAAGACAAACATGGACGAGTTCGCCATGGGCTCCTCCTGCGAAACCTCCTGCTTCGGCGGGGCGCTGAACCCCCACGACCTTTCCCGCGTGGCGGGCGGCAGCTCCGGCGGCGTCGCCTCCGCGGTCGGCGGCAACCTTGCCGTTTACGGGCTTGGTTCCGACACGGGCGGCTCTATCCGTCAGCCCGCCAGCTTCTGCGGCTTGGTCGGCTTAAAACCGACCTACGGCGCCGTTTCCCGGTACGGGCTGATCGCCTACGCGTCCAGCTTTGACCAGATCGGGCCGATCACCGCGACGGTGGAGGACGCCGCGCTAATTTACGACGCGATTTCCCGGTACGACGAAAAGGATTCGACGTGCCGCGGCAATACCGGAAAACCGGTCAGCGAGAGCCTGAACAACAGCGTCAAAGGCATGAAAATCGGAATTGCAAAGGAATACTTCGACGGCATCCGCGACGATGTGAACGGCGCGGTACAGAACGCGCTGAAGGTCTGCGAGTCGCTCGGCGCTCAGATCGTCTATTTCGATATGCCCGCTTTAAAATACAGCCTGCCGGTGTATTATATTCTGGCGTGCGCGGAGGCTTCTTCCAACCTCGGGCGGTACGACGGCATCCGCTACGGCTACCGCACCCCGCACTACGGCGACCGCAATGAAATGATCTGCAAAACGCGCAGCGAGGGCTTCGGCAGGGAAGTCAAGCGCAGGATCCTGCTGGGCACCTACGTGCTGAGCGCGGGGTACTACGACGCGTACTATAAAAAGGCGCAGAATCTGCGCGGCACGCTGGTCAAAGCGTTTCAGGACGCTTTCGGGAAATGCGACGCGATTCTCGCCCCCACCGTCCCCATGACGGCTTTCCCGCTGAACTTCACCGCACAGGACGCGGTGGAAACGTATCAGACGGACATCTGCACCGTGCCGGTGAACATCGCGGGCCTGCCCGCCGTCTCCATCCCCTGCGGCTTTGACGCCGCGGGCCTGCCCATCGGCATGCAGCTGATCGGCAGCAGCTTCAGCGAGGCGGTCATCCTGAATATTGCGCATCAGTATGAATCGGCCGTGGGAGACACGGTTTTCCGCTCTGCGGACATGGGGGTGAAGCTATGAGCGATTACGAACTGGTCTGCGGACTGGAAACTCATATTGAATTATCCACCAAAACGAAAATCTTCTGCTCGTGCACCACGGAGTTCGGCGGCGACCCGAACACCCACTGCTGCCCCGTCTGCATCGGGCTGCCGGGCACTCTGCCCAAGCTGAACAAAAAAGTGGTCGAATACGCCGTTATGGCCGGTCTGGCGACAAACTGCGAAATCAGCCCGGTTTCCAAAATGGACCGCAAAAACTACGTGTACCCCGACCTTCCGAAGGCATACCAGATTTCACAGTACGATATGCCGCTGTGCAAAAACGGATATGTGGAGCTGAGCAACGGCAGAAAAATCCGCATCCTGCGCATCCATATCGAGGAGGACGCCGGAAAGCTGGTCCACCAGCGCGGCAGCACCTATGTGGATTATAACCGCGGCGGCGTGCCGCTGATTGAGATCGTTACCGAGCCCGATATCCGCAGCATTGACGAAGCGAGGGAATATCTGGAAAGGCTGCAGCTCGTCATGCGCTTTCTCGGTATTTCGGACTGTAAAATGCAGGAGGGCTCCATGCGGTGCGACGTGAACGTTTCCGTGCGTCCGCAGGGGACCGAAGCACTCGGCACAAGGACCGAAATTAAAAATATGAACTCCTTCACCCACATGGCAAAGGCGATGGAATACGAGGTGAACCGTCAGATCGACCTGCTGCAGAGCGGCGAAAAGGTCGTGCAGGAAACCCGCCGCTACAACGAGGAGGACGACTGCACCGAAAGCATGCGCGGCAAGGAAGACGCCCACGATTACCGCTATTTCCGCGAGCCGGACCTCGTGACCATTCAGGTTTCCGGCGAGACAGTCGCCCGGTTAAGGGAAAAGCTGCCGGAGCTGCCCCACCAAAGGCTGGAGCGCTACCGGGCCGAATTCGGCATTCCCGAAGCCGACGCGCAGCAGCTGATCAAATACCGCCGAATTGCGGAATATTTTGAAGCCGCCATTGACGGCGTTCAGAATCCGAAGATCGTCGCGAACTGCATGATCGGACAGATGTTCAGCCGTCTGAACGGCGACAGCGCGAAAGAAAGCTTTCAGGTGAACGTAACGCCCGAAAACTTAAACGCGCTTGTGAAGCTGCTGGACGCAGGCAAAATCAAAATGAACCTTTTAAAGGCGACGCTTGAAAAAATGCTCGACACCGGGAAAGCTCCGGGCGAGCTCATCAGCGAGGCCGATATGGGCGGTGTGGACGCGGATGCTCTTAAATCCGCCTGCGAGCAGGCTATCGCCTCCAATCCCAACGCGGTGTCGGATTACCTCTCCGGCAAAGAAAAGGCGCTCAAGGCCATTCTGGGCTCCGTTATGAAAGCGACACGGGGCCGCGCGGACGCGACGGAAGCGGAAAAGCTGCTGATTCAGCTGATACAGGGAACCAACGCCAAATAATCAAAAATAAACGATGCATAAAAGATGCCTTGATCGGCTTTGATAATCCGATCAAGGCATTCCTTTGTTCTCAGTTCTTCCCTTCCCCGTCATCCGCAGAGAAATCCTGCGCATCTGTGTATTTCTCATTCAAAGCCCCGGAGCAGGCTTCCCTGTCCTGTGCCGGGGATAAGGCGTCTGTCCGAAGAGGCACCTCCCGCAAAGCGTCCGTCCGTTTCTGTCTGGTCCACACAAGAAAGACCAGCATCACGAAAGTTGTAATCAGATCGGCAACCGCCTGCGCATAGTAAATCCCGTTTTCCATCCACAGACGTTCCATCAGGATCAGAATCGGAAGGTAGATGATCCCCTGTCTGGAAATACTGAATACAAATCCGGACTTGCTGTATTTGATGCAAAGCAGATATACGATCGCCATCGCCTGAAAGCCATAGGTGAAAAACAAAACGCTTGCCCCGATCATTGCCCGTATGCCCAGCTTAATAACGGCGGGGTCTCTGGAAAACGCGGCAACAATCGGCTGCGCAAACAGAATTTGCAGAGCCGCCAGAATCACGCCGCCTGAAATTGCCCACAGATATGCCTTCCGGGTAGCCTCTTTAATACGGTCAAAATTCCGCGCGCCGTAATTATAGGAAATAAAGGTCTGATACCCTCTTGAAAATCCGGTAATGGCAAACGTGGTCATCCCCACCATGCGGTTGGCGATCCCCAGCGCGGCAATGGTGTTGTCGCCGTACGGAGCCGCCACAACGTTTGCCGCGCTGATGGACAGGCTCTGAAAAAGGTTGATCGTAAAGATGGGAATCCCCGTTTTGAGAATCGGTTTTATAAACCACGACTGAAAGCGGATATTTTTGACGGAAAGGGTCAAGTAGCTCTTCCCTCTCAGATAATATGGCAGCAAAATCGCAACACTGATAAACTGCCCGATGACATCGGTCACGGCGGCGCCTACAATTCCCATCTTCAGCGGCCAGATAAAGATCGGGTCCAAAATGATATTTACCACGGAACCCACGATCTGGGACCACGTGCTGAGCGCTACCGCACCTTCGGCGCGCACGAGGTTCATCAGGCAGATGGAAGGGATCTGAAACAGGAAGCCGACAATCAGGATTCCCGTATAGTCCATTGCATAGGGCATCACCTCGGCGGAAGCGCCCATTGCCCTGAGCAGCGGACGCAGAAACAGCAGGACGAACTGAAACCCTACGCTTGCAAGAACACAGTAAAAAAGAGTCGACGAAAGCACGATTTCCGCTTTTTTCTTTTCGCCCGCCCCGAGAAGCTCGGAGATATACGCTGCCGCCCCATTTCCAAAGAGCAGCCCGATTCCGGGAATGAACGTGACGAGCGGATAGGCAATGGAAATCGCCCCCATCGCCGCGGTACCCAGCTGCGCCACAAAGAAGCTGTCGATAAAATTGTAGAACCCCGTCATCAGTAACCCGACGATGGTCGGCATTCCTAAGTACAGCAAAGCGGTATTCACTTTCCCGCTCTCCATCACAGCCAATCTTTTATTCATTGAAAATTACCCCTTCCAAATCGTTTAGCTGCTATACGATTTCGCAAAAAAAATAGCGCCTTGCAGCACTATTCCCATTTTTTCTGAATCTCCTCTAAAAACTCACAGATTACCGCGCGCTTCTGTCCGTCATAGTTTTGCACTACGTCAAAAACTTTCCCGTCAAGCTCTTTGTGATAGCGGCGATGCTCTTCAAAAGCCTTTTGGCCCTTTTGCGTCAGCCGCACAATGACTCTCGCTTTATTGCCGGAATCCGCCGACTTCATCAGATACCCTTTTTCCTCAAGCTTTTTTACCATTTGAGAAACGGCTCCCTTTGTCACCCGAATGGACTTGGCAATATCGGAGATACAGTAGCTTTCATTGCTTCCGATAAAATCAATCAAATGTATTTCAGCAATAAAAAGCTCATGATCCGTGCCAAAAGTGCGGGATCTTCTATCGTATTTATTAAATTGTTCCACAGCATCCAGGAGACACCTTGAGATCTTCTGCGCATCGTATTGCTTTTCCATGTTCTCAATTGTATACCTGCTAAACCCTATTGTCAAGGAGTTTTGAAAATCGAGAAAAAGCTATAAAGCCGTAAATAACAAACCCTCCCTATTGTAGAGGAGGAGCTAAGCTGCTTCTCTCCGGCAACAGGAAGGGTTCTATCAAAATGTTATGGCCGCCGTTGAAGCAAGCGGATTTTGCCCGTATGCATCGCCAACATTTTCATATAATAATACAATTATCTTACGTAGCTGATGTCATCGTCACGGCGCTCTTTGGGAGCCGGTGCATTTTCGCTCGGATACCCCACGGTAACGCAGCCGAACGGTAGGTACCGGTCGGGCAGCTTGAGGCGTTTCAGGATACGCTCGTCGCGCAGGCCGTCGTTGACCGAACAGATATAGCAGCTTCCCAGCCCGTATGCCTGGGCGGCAAGCATGATATTCATGATCGCGCAGGAACAATCCTCGCGGTTGTATTTCGCCGATTCCGGGGCCGACAAAACAATGACGGTGGGAGCGTTGTAGAACGGCACATGGCCCGGAAGGAATTTCGCGCTGTTTTCCACAGCGGCGGATACAATATCCGCAAGCAGCTGTTTATTCTGAATCACGGTAAAATGCCTTGCCTGCATCCCCTTGGTTGACGGGGCGAATTTTGCCGCGAGTAAAATATCTGTCAGCTCTTCCTCTGAAATCTGCTCAGGCCGATAAGCGCGAACCGCCCGCCTGTCGAGCAAAGCCTCTATGGTATGGTTGAGTATCACTGTGAATTCCTCCTTAATCACTCGTATGCCGTTCGGCACACAATCCATTTTAATATAAATTGTTTCAATTATATCTTACCTTTGATTATTTATCAATCCATTTGTGTTAAATACAAATTAAAAAACTCAAAGATTTATTTTTAAAAAAGGATTGACAAATTTCTGGTTTTTGGTATAATAATTCTTGCTGTTTGAAATATTTTGATGCGGAATTGTGTAAAGGTAGCACGACAGACTCTGACTCTGTTTGTGAGGGTTCGAATCCTTCTTCCGCAGCCATGGCCCCAATTTTGGGGCCGCATTTTTCGAGGTGTGGCTCAGCTTGGTAGAGCGCTACGTTCGGGACGTAGAGGCCGCTGGTTCGAATCCAGTCACCTCGACCAGCTTTATGATATGAGGGTAAAAGCAGACGCTTTTGCCCCTGTTATCATAAAAATATGTACTCTTAAAGAATAGACAGAATATATATTTTTATGATAACTCTCCAGCTACGCTGACCACGTAACCAGAGAGATATAATCATAGATTGATTGCTTGGCATCCGGAAGCCGGTACCGCCGCATATCCACATTTCTGGTGCAGATAAGATCTATCGCGTTTTCAGGGAGTTCAGAGACTCGCTCCGAGCTTTGTACCACCTCGTTTCATATTTTCGCTCATCGCTGCGTAGCTTAACTTTGGTTCGGTCCAATAAACTCCGATATTACTCTTCCGGCAAGCATATTGCAGCAAGCCGACACGAACATTTGAAGATGGAATTCAAATGTTGGTCGTGACTTACTAAATTGTCAAAGAGCGCCAACCTCGCGCTGTGACAGCATCGGTCACGATGAGGTACACAATGCTCATCATTGCGGAATCGTTAATGAAAAACAAAAGTCTGCACCCTAATAGCCACATAAGGGTACAGACCTTGACATGTATCCGAAATGCGTGTTAAAATAACACCGCATAAACGGCATTCACAAGTCATAATGGGTCTGGTCCCACTTATGGCGCAAGGCGATTAACTGTTTCGTAGGCAGTTTTTCGCCTGTGGATGCTTTTTTGTTCTCCACAGGGAGAATTATATACCAAATTCTAGTAATTTGCAAGTGCTTAATTATTTTAAGCAGCCTTTTTACGGGAGATTTCCCTTTCGCTGTTTTGCGAAAAGCGGAAGTGCTTCCGCTTTTTTATTTTTTCCTCGTCTTTAAGCATTGATTTCCAAAGACATTTCACACAAGATAGGTCAGATAATACTGCTAAACCAAATAAGATTGGAAAATCCGGGGCTATTTCTACCGATATCGCAATCAGGAAAACCAAGCAGACAATGAAAATCCTTTTGAGTAAATAGCTGTATTGAATTTTGAACATCCTTAATCCCCCTCGATTCATCTTATGAATTCATCATAGTTCATGTACCCATGATGATTATTGTGTTATACTATAACGCGGAGGCGATATTATGGCAAGTGAAGCCAAACTGCGCGGAAATAAAAAACATCTCGAAAAACTCGATGATATTAAAATCCGGGTTCCAAAAGGACAGCGTGATATTATACACGCTTTTGCACAAAGTAAGGGGAAAAGCCTGAATGCTTACATTTGCGATCTAATTGATACTGACATGCGAAAAGAAAAAGGGTAACCCCTCCCCCCAGCGAAAAGCGGAAGTACTTCCGCTTTTTACAGCATATCCTTCTTCACGCTGACCTTTAACCCATCCTCGACTCCCAGCAGATACA
Source organism: Caproiciproducens sp. (assembly GCF_053840905.1). NCBI lineage: Bacteria > Bacillati > Bacillota > Clostridia > Eubacteriales > Acutalibacteraceae > Caproiciproducens > Caproiciproducens sp. Next base: position 51,315 of record NZ_JBNLXQ010000005.1, on the reverse strand, counting down.
GGCTGTCTACCCCAGGCGTCAATCCGTTTCTTCTGAGAAATTCCGCAGGGATGGAAGCAAAGCCTTTCCGAACAGTTACACGGATTTCATTTTCAAGCAGCTCCCGGCCGTCGTCATTACGGAAAATATAATAATCGTCGTGATTTTCCCGGATGACGGCAACCGGCCTGTCTGGGGATATCCCAAAGTGCTGGATATAAAGCCGTGGAAAGTAAATTTCCTTCATAGCGGAGATTTTTAGTGGGCACCCTAAAACATTCAACGGGTCTTCTCCCCTTTCACACAAAGAAACTTCACTCCGGCCGGGCAGACGATGATTCCCTCGGTCGTGGCCACAAGGTAAACGTAGTCTCCGATCTGGATGCGGTTCGACCTTGCCCATTCAACCGGCAGATTAAACCGTCCAATGCTCAGCTCCTTTAGCTCTTTGCTTGAGCTTCGATGGTTGGCAGGAGTAATTATCAACAGGTTTTTATTGCGCTGCATGTAGACCTCTGACGTTTTACGGATACCATAAAGCTTGCGTGCGCTTTTGAACCGCACCAGAGGGAATAGACACAAAAAAGAAAAGCCAATCGTAGAATATCGCTGGATTACGCCGGCTGGCACCGTTTTTCGAGTGGTGTCAGCCGGTATTTCATTTGAAAACGCTCAAAGTTGTAAAAATTGATGTAATCGTCAATCAGTTCCTGTGCCTGAGCAAAGGTCTGAATTTTATGCCGATAAATACATTCTGTTTTCAGGATGGAGAAGAAGTTCTCGGCCATGGCATTGTCATAAGGATTCCCCCGTCTTGACATGGAGGGGATAATGCCATATTCTTTAGTTAGGTTGAAATATGCTTGTGAGGTGTATTGAAACCCTTGGTCGCTGTGGAGGTGCAACTCCCCGGCGACTTTCTCTTTTTCCATAGTGGAGCGTATGGTATCCAGAACCAGGGAGACTGTCTGCTGGCGGCTGGTTTGGTAAGCAACGATACTGTTGTCAAACAGATCACGGATGATCGAAAGATACAGGAAGCCCTGCTGTGTTGGAATGTAAGAGATATCTGTCACCCATTTAGTATTTGGATGCTCCGCCTTGAAGTCTCGATTCAGAAAGTTCGCATAACGGCGCAGCTGCTGTCCACAGGAGTAATATTTTCTTCTGCGAACCTCACTGAGAAGGCCGTATTTGTGCATAACCCGCAGAACCGTTTTAGAATTGCAATGCATTTGTTTTTTGCGAGCCAGCCACAGATGCACATACCGATATCCGTGAATTTTCCCTCGTTTAGACTGACACTCCCGTATGAGCTCCGCGAGTGGTAAGTCTTTATCTGGCTGGTTTAATCGTCGAAGGTAACAGTAATATCCACTGCGAGAGACCTCAAAAAATTGACACATAGCCAGTATTGGGTATCGGTCGGCACATGCGTGAATGATTTTGTACTTCATGCTTGGTTTCACTTCCTTCCAACGACTGAGAGAAAATTTCGCAGTAGTTCATTTTCCATCCGAAGCCGTTTGATGATCTGTTCTTGACTTTCCTGTTGTTGACGTGGCCTGCCTTTTGGTGACGGTGCAGCATGACGTAATTCCACCTCCTTACGCAGGCCGCACCAGCTTTGAATGGCATATCGGCTGACTCCGTATCGTCGGTTCAATTCACTCACACTTATCCCTGTGCGATATTCTTCAACAACCATTTCTTTCATTTCTTCACTATATCTTGGCATTCCCTTTTTTCCTGACATGACAAAACCTCCAATCGTAGTTCTATCCTACGACTGGAGGCTTTGTCTTTCAATGTCTATTTTCGCGGTGCGGAACACTTTTGTCGATTACAATGCGGTGCCGCGCCGAAACGACTGCCGGCACACCAATGATTTCCATGTATTCCATTCTCATTCTCCATTCATAAAAAATGAGCAGACCGGGATTGTTCCTGATCTGCTCTTACTTTTTCGGTGTGTTCCCCATGTTTCCAAAGCAGGGAAAAAGGAGGACGGGCATTGATGATCAAAAAATCACTCATGGCGCATTTTACCCATCGCCGGATTTATCACTGCCATATTTTCTCTTACTTAGAAGCTTCCTCTTAGCTATCTTAGAGACAAAGTCTTTTTTTCTCTGCTTTAACGTAACCTTCGTTGTGGAATTAGTTCCTTGGGGTGTCATATTGATATGGGGGGCCGTATCAACTTGACTCAAAAGGAGGCGGCAGAACAGCCGCAGCTTGAGCAGCCGGGACACAGATAAAAGTTTTGAAGGAATACTTTTCTGCATGCGTGGGATTGCATGACGGCCGCTTTGCTTTTTCCTGCCGGGTGCCGTGCTTTCCATGGGCTTTTCGCCGGCCGGAAAATCTGCAGGCATATCAGGTATGTATTCGGGAATTTCAAGCTCCTCATAAACTTCCTCCACTTGCGGGAGATCCGGCGCTTCCGGAATTGCCTCTCCTGATTGATCTGTCGGTTCCGCAACCTGCGGCTCGGTGAATACTATGTACCGATTTGAAGTCTGCCCGTTATTCAAGCGGTGACGCGGCTCGGAAATGATCATGCCCGCCTTTTCCAGTTCCCGTAAAGCCCGCGTTACCGTCGCTACACTGACCCTACAAGCCTGTGCAATCGTCCTTTTAGACGGCCAGCATTCGCCGTTGATGTTGCTGCACTCCGCTAAATAGGAATAGACACGCATTACTTTGGCTGTCAGCTCCAATTTCCGAACGATCTTCATCACATTCGATACAAAGTATCCCTTCATGTTGCTCCCCCTAAATATTCATAATAAAAGAGCGGGAGTGTTTATCCTCCCGCCCTGCCAGATTGTATTATAGATCTTCCTCTTCAAAGGTGATTTTTCTTCCTGCAGATCTTGCTGAACCCAGAGAACTAATGTCAAGCGGCTCCATCCGCTCTTTGTGCGGATATCTCCGTAGTACAGCCGCCTTTAGTTTCCCGGCTTGCATACCGGACTGTGCGCGTCGCGTTTTCGGGCATTGCAAACGGAGTGTCCAGCTTGATGCCCCACTCGTCGAACCGCTTCAAAATGGTTTTCAAAGGATGAGTCCTGGTTTTTGTTAATATCCATTGATTTTCCGGCATATTCCTGATTTGCTCCGCAGTCATCAGCGGTTTTTGAATCATCTGCAGACTTTTTGTTGAACTGTCACGTTCAAAGCTGCCGCTGCGGGAAGTGCTTCCGGACATGACGGTCTGGTTGCCCAGCGCCCGGGAGACATCCTCCGCTCCCTTGGACAGAGGGGTGAACCCGCCGAATAAGGCGTTGGTGCAGCAGTCAATGATGATTTCTCCACCTTCCCGGCCATAGTTTTTGCGCAGCTGCTCCATGGACTGAATCATAGGAAATAATAGAATGTTTCTTGACTTACCAGCCGTAAACATTTGCTCTGCATTATCAAATTTCGGAAGAGTACCAAACTCATCCAGATAGAAATAGACGCGCTTGTCCGGCTTGTTTTTATCATCCTGATTCGCTACCACAAGAGATTCGTTGTAAAGCTGAGAAACAAACAGGGAGACAAGAAAGTGCTTTGTGGCATCTTCCTCTGGGAATACAATAAAAACAGCAGCGTGGCCATTGCAGAATTGCTCCGCGTCTACGTCACTGTCAAGACATAATACCTGTTCAAGCTCGGAGTCGATAAAGGAAAGCAGGCGGCTCATGGCCGTACTCATGACGCTGTGCATACTGGATTCCGCAGTGTTGAGTGCAGCACCGGCAAGCCATCGCGCCTTGTGTTCTGCCGGCAGCAGTTCGATCAGTCTCTGATATTCGTTCTTCAGCTTCACATTGTTTGCTTTATCACTTTGGGTAGAGGGCTGTGTTTTCGTCTGCAGAAGCTCCTGTACGATTTTAAACACGCTGACGATATGACGCTCACCATAGCCGCAAAACTCCGCTACAAGCAAAATGGTGGACGCTATCAGACCTTCGGCTGCGTCATAGAAGTAAGCGTTCTGGCCGCCGCCGTCAAAACCTTCCATGCGGACAATGGTTTTCGCGGTGATCTTTGCGTACCGCTCTGCCCGGGCCTTATAGGTAATGTCGCCGGTTTTCTTAAAGAGATCCGTGTATTTATTGACCAGGTGCAGAAGGTTGAATCCATGGCTGCGTGTGGGATTGCGTAGATCGATGATGTACGGGATATAATGATAATACTTCTGAGCGATCCCGGCGTAATCCCGGAAAACGTCTCCCTTGGTGTCGGTGGCCAGGAAGCTGCAGCCGCAGGCACAGGTGAATTCCAGATTGGGATAAAGAAAACCGGTGGTCTTGCGACCGCCGGTTGTGCTGAGAATTAAAGTATGGCTGTCTGAGTTGTCTATCCTTGCGCGTACATCTCCCCGTCCTTCAAGCATTCCCAGAACAGCCGCGCCGTCCGGTTCATCCGGAAGATGTTTGCCTTTGCGCCACAGTTGCGGTTCGAAGGGGATGTTGTCATAGGTTTCCTGAATTTCCTGTTTGGTAGCCCATCGTGCGGTCCCGTATTGGCCGTCACCGACGGTTCGGGCCTTGATATTCAGGTTCCCGTGTACTGCTTCTGAAACAAAAAGCTCGACTATAACAGCGATGGCCGCTATAGAGACAAGAATAGCAATTGTACTTGGCATGATTTTCCCTCCTTAAAAATGATATAAGAAAAGCACCTCCGAAGAGGTGCTTAACAGATGTAATTAACGTACTGTCATAAACAGAGGTATCTTACTGTTTTAACATAATGGGAAATTCGTTGACTATTGTACTTATGACCTATTTATTTAGATGGAAGTCTTAATATACTTCTCCGCATTAGCGAGAATCATCCTGTTCAAACGTGGGTCACGTAAAATATTATCGATATAAACATGTGGATATTGTTTTTGATATTGCGAAATAGTGTCTTGAAGTAATTTCATCGCTATAAAATAATTTGACTCAATAACTTTGGGGTCTCCTTTTAATATATCAATTATTTTTGCTGCATCTTTCTCGATCTTATTTGAGTTTAAATTGGGTATTTGTATATCTTGACTAAGTAATACCTTAACAATCATTGGAATGTAAAATCTATACTTATATGAGGCCCGGCCAAATCTCCGTTCATTATCCATTTTGATAAATAATGCCAATAGGTAGTTAGAGATGTAATATATCTCAGGCTTATGATCTTGCTGAAATAGCATGTGAGATCTGTTACGTAAGATGTTGGCAGGATTATTGTTGTATACCATGTAAGCCGCTTGAAAATATGTGCATGTTACAGCACGGATAAGACCATGCAAGTTAATAATCTGATAGTTATTTATAGGCATTTCTATTAAGTCGAACTCTCCTGACCGTCTTTCATAAAAAACTTTTACAGGGAGTTCTTTGCTGTATAATCCAAACACCTCTTGCAACCGCTTATGATATGTATCAAGCGCAATAAAAGCCTCATCAGGAACTGGGGTTTGTCTGTTTGTTGCCTTCACAATTTTAGAAATAATATCAGGATCTGTAGTGTGTATTATTTTAAGAGGCAATACAACATTTCGGATTTTATCCTTAGAAGCATATATTTCATAACTGGTTTGGCAACCATTCACAATGTTAAAATCAGACATCTCATATTGATTAGCACCTAAGGATTTAAAATGTTTCGTAACAATAGTTATACCATTATTAAGTAACACAAATTTGTCTTGCATTTTAGAGTCCAATATGGTGCTACGGATTTCTGAATTTACTGGATTATCGAAGCCTTGATAATCTCTTACATTTTCGTAAAACAACCTCTTTCTTAAATCCCCTTGGCTATCAGTTATAATATTCAGATATTCGTTTGCAGACATATATCCTAAATATGCTTGGTCCACTTGATCGATCTTATCAAATGAAATACTGTTTTTGAAATTTATAATTACTTCAATCCGATTTTCGAGCTCTTTATAAGAACTTATAATATTGTCAGCATCAATAGTATGAATATGAACGCTTTTTATATCAGGAAAAAGTCTGGTAAATGTATCTTGCTCCGAAGTACATAAAGAATTAACTAAAGAATCTACACAAGGTTTTCCTGCTGTGACATAATAGATAATACATTCAGGGCTATGGGAATTTAAATATTTCGAATTACCATACTTGAACAATTCCTCGTATATTTCGTAAGCGTTTTGGATAGAATTATTGTCCTTTGGCAAGAGAATTCTAGTACCTAAAAAACTCTTGGCCGCATTTATTGTTTTGGAAATATCTCCCGTATCATATCCGGTTTCAATTTTGGTTTGAATAAATAAAATCTTCACATCTAGATTCTTTGACTTAGCATATAATGATATATCATCTTTGCTCAACACTAGATTATCATTAACTATAAAAGCGATACCATCTAGCCCAAATGTTGATCTATCGTCAACGTCAACCACTTCAAGAAATCGTGGATCTACAAACGCCTCGGGATGCAATTTAGATATAAGAGTATAGTTTACAAGATATTCATATGCTTTACTTTCTTTTAAATCAAATGAGTTTTTTGCTTTAAATTCTTCTACCATTCCAGAAAGTATTTTGTTTAACGCCATAATAACTCCTCCATCTTCATATTGTATCTTTATCAAACCAAATCAGATTATCAATCCATCATAATCTTTATTCTCCATTATACTTTTATTCTTCGTCTAATTCAACTAAATTTTACCAAATTATGAATAAAAGATCATATTTATTACCCATATTTCAAATCATCATTCCAATCTTTTTTGACTGACTTCAAAATACTCACCTCATAAGGCCTCCGCAGCTGCTCCCGCATTTCTTCGGACAGATCTTCCACATACATCTCCTTGGAAAGCCTTTGCAGCGTTTCCTGAATGATTGCGTCGGCTTTGATACCGGCGTGGTCATTGTCCAGGCACAAAACTACTTTGATGGATGCTTGGATACTCTGATAGGAAGCGGAGCAGGGCAGGGAGATCTGTACAGCCCAATGCAAGGTAGTTATGTTTCGGCCATCCTTTTTCCTTGTGAAGGGAGATAAAGGACAGCATGTCTATGGGCGCTTCAAAGACATAGAGTCTCTCTGACCCGCCGTGATAATTAAAGAAATATTCTTTATCCGATCCATCAACATCACCACGGTATGGCTTCTCGGTAAGTGTTCCTTTTTGAAAAGCCGCCTTGGCCTTGCCGGTGGAATCGTACCCGACAAAGACGGCGTTATGTGTGTTGGCGCTCTCATAGAGGCTCCTGTTATGTACAAAGAAGGAAATTACTTCGGAATCAATGCGGCGTTCCTGCATCAGGTAAGCATAAACACGCTTCATATTGCGGCTCTTGCCCGGCAGCGCGAACGGGCGCCGTTTTCTGTCCTTTTTCAGCGTGGATCTCTCAAATTCAATCCCGTTGTAATCCCTGCAGTTCAGCGTACAGATGGCATCCTGAAACCGCATGTTAAAAAAGGTGCAGAGGAAATCAATCGTGGTTCCTTTGTCGCCGGTGTTATGGTCATAAAAAACATGTCCGCGAAACTTGACGCTGTGGTTAGCTTCCCACAGCCATTCTGTACCGCTCCGCTCATATTTTTCCCCCTTCGCGTCCAGAATGCTCTTGATTTCCGTATGCGCGGCCTGATAGATTTCCTCTTCCGTAAACGGTATGAATTTTGACAAGTGAATTCCCCCTTACATCATTTCTTCCTGATCGTCGTATTGATGACCATGAACTTCTTTGAGTGCCTTTTGTTTTTGCATCAGTTTACGATCATGCCGGTACTTGCGTGTCGTGCTGTCCTTGATGTTATCACCCAGGCTGTACGCAAAGGCGTTAAACAGCCCCATAACCGCACTGACGGCCGCTTGATTTTGATAAGCCTGAATCTGATTCAGACGGAGCTGCGCGTGAACATTGCCCTCGGCCGCCGCTTCCGCGTAATACTGTTTGGCGGTGGAGAGATCGCGTTTTGTTCCCAGACCGGCTTCATACATCATCCCGACTTTATACAGCAGATCCGCGTCAGGGTTTCCCTGCAGGACTTTTTGAAATCTGGCGAGAGCGGCCGCATAGATTAGCTGCGCTTTGAGTGCATCAACAGGAATACCTTCCCCTTTCTGTATCATGCGTGCGAGTTGAAACTGGGAATAAGGATCGCCTTTCACGGCGCTCATGGAAAACCATTGCGCTGCAGCGGCATAACTCTGAGCCGTGCCGTTGCCGGAGTAAAACATCTGTGCAATTTTGCGTTCCATGCCTGATCCGGCTTCTTATGATCGAGAGAAATAAATCCGGAAATTGCTATAGAGTAGAATTTCTGTGCCAGTGAATCATCTTTAGGAATTTCCTTTCCCGCTGATAAAAGCAAGCCCAGCTGATATGCTGCAAAAGGGTTCCCTTTCTCTGCGCATTTTCGGAACCAACCAACAGCACCCTGTACGTTCTTTTCCACGCCGATACCGGACAGCAAAGCTTTGGCGGCTGCAAACTGAGCGAATTCATGCCCCAGCTTTGCCGCCGCTAAAAAGTATTGATAAGCCTTTTCATTATTCAATTCCACCCCGATGCCGTCCCGGAACATTTTCCCCAGCGCATACATCGCATAGGCATCCCCGCCTTTGGCGGCTTTTTGATACCACTTTACAGCGTCCGGATAACTCTGCTCCGTGCCAGCTCCCTCATAGCAGGCACGGGCGGTACAGTAGGCCGCGTGAGGATGTCCCTTTTCTGCGGCATCAACGTACCATTGAAAAGCTACGTCATTATCCTGCTCCGTTCCATTGCCGTGCTTGTACATGCTGGCAATTTCATATTCAACATAAGCTGCAGGTGTTTCTTTTTCCTGTTCTAAAAATCCGGTCAGCGCTTCATTGTACAATTTTTGAGCTTTTATTTCGTCCTGTGGAACGCCGTCTCCATTCTGGTACATGCCAGCCAACTGATATTGCGCCCAGGCGTTTTTCTTTTCACAGCAGAGTTCCAGCCACTTTAAGCCTTCCTCCGGGTTTGATTCCATACCCAACCCCTTCAGGTACATGTTGGCAACCCGGAATTCGGTGTCGGCGTCCGGCTGCTGCCTGCCCTGCTCGATAAACTCATTTAGGGCCTTTTGATATAATGCTCCGGCCAGCTCGTCATCCTTTTCGACGCCCTGCCCGCTGCTATACATCTGAGCGAGCCTGTAATCGGCATAGGAGACATCCTCCATGGAAGCCTTTGTGTACCACTCAGCCGCCACTTTGTAATTCTGTTCGGCTCCGATACCGGTATCAAACATTTTCCCCAGCGCATAGTAAGCATATTTGTCCTTGCCGTTCGCTGCCTCCTTGTAATAGGACTCAGCAACCGCATAATCCTGCTGGACACCTTCTCCCGCGTAAAACATCTTTCCCAAACGGTAATTAGAATTGATATGTCCTCCGTCAGCGGAAAGCCGAAACCATTGATATGCTTTCCCGTAATCCCGGGGAAGCCCTTCGCCAGCGTATTCCATCCTCCCCAAAGTGTACATTAGAAAAGCGGTGTCTTTCCTTCCTGAGAATCCTGCCTGTTCTGCCGTTCCATCGTCGACGGAACGGCCCACATCAAAGCCGTAGCTCTTTTCAATTGAGCCCCGGAAATCCCAGTAGGCGTCCAGACAGTATTCCGTGCCTAATTCCTGATTCTTTTCAATACCGATGCCATAGAGGTACATTTTTCCCAGCTCGTATTTCGCAAAGGAATGTCCGGCCGCAGTTGCAAGGCCATACCACATTTGCGCCTGCTCATAATCCCTCTCCACGCCGTTCCCATAAAAGTATTTCTTTGCAAGCTCATATTTGGCCTTTACATCCCCATTCATTGCTTTACCGAAACACTCTTCAAAGCTGCCCACAACCTTATTTTTAGAGGGCTTTCTTCTTTCCCAATCTCTGTCATTGCCGGCATCGGAAACACTGACAGCGGATGCGGAATCCGGTTCAAAAGGATTTTCTTCGTCCCGGGGTGGCATCCAGTCGAACCGCTCATCCGGAGCAGATAGGAAAAGGGATGCTTCGTCGGAAAAGGAATCTTCGGCACCCGCCATGGAGCTTTGCGGTTTCTCCCCGGCTACCTGCAGATCGTTCGGAGCTGTTATGGTAATCAAAGTTCCGTCAAGTTCAGGAGCGTTTTTACTGAATGCAATCGCGGCACGGATAATCTTATTCTTAATGCTGTTAAACTCGCGGTTCTCAATGATCGGGCCGATATCTTTCGGGTCGTTCCGGTACATCCTCTGCAGGTCCTTGTGATCTTCACAATAGAGTCCATAAAGCTGCCGGATGGCCGGAGCTTCCGCAAGGCCGGACATGATGTCTTTTACTTCCCTCCGGATATCATTGTCTTTGATCCAGCCGTACTGCGTCTTTCCGGGCCTGTCCTTCAGCTGATCACCCAAATGGAGAAGCTTTTCAGAAAGAGAGTCTATTTGCTTCCTGTTCAGCTGATCGGAGGAGCCGTTCCGGATATCCGATAAAATATCGTCGATCTTTTGTTTCAAGCTGTCCCGAATCTCCGTCTTATGCTCATAAATATGCCGCCTTTCATCGGCAAAAATCACCTCTGAAAAAGCGGCTTTCATTTCGTTGATACCGGACACGTTCAAGTGGCCGACTTTTGGGTCATCGGTAAATATAAAAAGGTGGATGTGAGGATGATGGGTTGTGTTATGCATTCCCGCATACCAGTGAAGATCGGACACGGGGATGTTTGACGCTTTTGCAATGACATCAACTTTCTGCAGCACCAGGTCGCGCCAGGGCTTTTGATGGTCATACCCCAGCGCGTCGGCATCCTCACGCCGAAGGGAGATAACGTGCGTCCAGATGTTCCCTTTGCAGCTTGCGATTTCCTCCTGAGCTTTCCGGATATCCACATTTTGCTCAGAAGAAAAAAGACCGTGTTCTCCAACACGGTCAACTCCGGGACGCTTCCCGACATATTCAATCAGATTTTTTGCTTTTCCAAGATCAACGGCAAACCCCAAACCCATTTCCGCAGCGTATGAAATAAGTTCCGACGCGTTCCCGATCGTTGGGTTAGCTTTGAAGTCCTGATATTCCAGACCCTTTTTTGCTTCTGGTATTTCCCATAAGAGATCCGCAATGGTTTTCATTTGCTTGCCGGTCGCAGGCCGTGCGGCAACCTCGGCACTGAGCTTCAGCGGATCAAGGTTTAAGGCGGTAATTTCTTCTCCGTTGATAGATGTCTGATTTACATTCAGTTCCACACTCTCCCGAGTTCCAACATAATTGGCAAGGCCCATGGCGGCATCCCTCGTCATGGTATGTTTTCCGTCCGCTTTCTCGCCGGCTCGGGCAATGTGAAAGTAGCGGGAGTTTAAGACGATTCTTGCTCCGGGCATTCGTAGCGCCTCCAATGATTTGAATTTGAGATAAAAACGCCCCTGTGTTGTGTGAACAGAACCCCGAAAAATGGACATTGCAAGAAACAGCCTCTTGTCGTAGGATAAAATACGACAGGAGGCTGTTTTATATGACAAGGAAATATACGAAATTAAAACAATACTCAAAGTTAATAGAAGATTGCATATGCAAGGAAAAACAAAGAAAGAAATCGCAGAAAAATTAGGAGTCACAAAGAAGCAAATAAAATGGTATTTTACGCGGAAGTACATTCACGAACGTAAAACTGCAATGGGAATTGTTCCACGCCTGAAAGGAAGACCGCCGAAAAATCATATACTCACTGAGCAGGACAAAAACCAAATGATTGCAGCGCAAAAATATGTAATGGGCCGAAAGGATTACCGGATACACAGTCTAGAAAAGCGAATTGAAATGCTGGAAAATTATGCACAGCTTACTGGAAGGAAGTGAAGCCAATCTCAAAATATGCCTGATACAAAAATATGCAGAAGAATTGGCTGTCAAAGAACTTTGCGAGTATTTTAAAGTATCCCGCAGCGGTTATTACAGTTGGATAAAGGCCTTGCTGAAAAGGAGGCAGCGAGAACAACAAGATCAGGCGCTTGCCGCGGTCATTCGGGAATGCCAGAAGAAGAGTGACAAAACGTATGGATATCGGCGAGTAAGAAAATATGCTGACACCGTATCAAATGCGGTGCCAGCACGAGTAAATGAAACCTATCCTACGATTCGGATGCTTTTTCCGTGTCTGATTAACAGGGGTCGGTTCAGTTGATAGGAGCGTTTTGAAATCTTAGTATTATGTAACATTTAGTTTTGATTTATAACAGGATAAAGCCTTTCAAGTTTGATTGGAGCACCATCGGCAGTAAATTTTCAGTCAATACTGCAATGATTACTTTTTCTGTCGATGAATCAGGTTAGTAATTCTATATTAAAGTCTTGCAGATACTCTACGAGTATCTTAACGCTGACTTCTCAATGAAGATAGTTCGATTTCCTCAATATCAAGCATATTCCTTGGAACCAGTTGGTAGAGATCGCACAGCTTCAAACGCATAAACGTTATCCTGTTTCATTAAACTCAAGTTGTTAAGAAGAATGACGAATAATCATTTCTGTGGGATAATATTGTACTTTATAAGGCTCATCATTCCCATCAATGCGGCTGCAGAGCAAAGAAACCGCTTCGTGGCAGATTTCGTACAACGGCTGCTTTACTGTTGTGATAGGTGTATATAAAAGTGATGAATATGACAGTTCATCAAAACAAATTACTGATATATTTTCTGGTACGCTTAATTCTTTATCTTTTATACACTTCATAACACCTAGAGATAAAAGCGCATTTACGGTGATAATTGCATCGGGTGTATCATGTTCCAATATCTTTTGAGTTATCTTGATACCACTTTCTACAGTAGGATTTGTTTCGATAATGTATTCATCATTATACTTTAAGTCACATTCTTTATATGCACGGATATATCCGCATATTCTGTCTTCTGATAAACGCAGAAGACGTTTTTCTGTTATAAAATATATTTTTCTCTTATTTTTTCGCAGAAGATACATTGTAGCATCATACATACCTTTTTCCAAGTCAGACATAATGCAGTCAGATTGAATTCCATTGTAGGCACTGGTAATAAAAACAAACGGAATCTGAAGTTCTTTCAAAGCATAAAGATGATGCAGATTGTCTTCTCCATCTCGGGATGGAACAATAATAAGCCCCCCTACATCTCTGGTAACCATATCCTCAATTGCTTTTATCTCTTTTTTTACGCTGTCGTTCGATATTCCCAGCAACAGGGAATAATCCGTATTATCGACTTCCTCCTGCACATAATGGATCAATTCACTGTAAAATGGATTTTCAATGTTTGTTACAACCAGTCCGATCGCAGAAGGCCTTTGCATAATAAGATTTCTTGCCGCCTGATTGGGTTTGTAATTTAATTTTTTTATTGCAAAAAGCACTTTATTTTTTGTTTCCGCACTAACTCCGGATCTGTTATTTATGACAAGGGATACGGTGGCAGGTGAAACATTGGCATACATTGCCACATCCTTTATCGTTATATTACTTTTCATATCCCAACCTACTTCATTTTTAAATTATTTTACTATTATTATATTGGATAATTATTACATTATCAATGCCGGGTTATATATTATTTTTAAGAATTGTAAAACAGATGAAACGACCTGTAATTGCTGAATAGAAAATAAGGATTAGCTGCAAGTAGGGTTGGCTCGTTTAGCCAACCCTACTATCCAAATTATATCACAATAAGAAATCAGCCTAATTTTTCCGCCGCTGTTTTGTCAAGAATGGAAACACCGGTATCGATATAGTCAGGGGTAACCTTTTCGCCATTCATGGCTTTCATAGCTGCCTGAATACCTTGGTAACCCATTTTGTCCGGATTTTGTGCCATGGTGCAAATCAATGATCCATCTTTAATAAGGCCGATAACAGCATTTGACTTGTCCATACCGGCTGCCACTACAGAGTCTCCGCTTTCCTTGTTTGCATTGCCAACACCAACTGTGGAACCTTCATTGGCCCCGAACAACGCAACCACTCCCTGCGTGATAAAGTTTGCTGCAATATCTTTGGATTTCGCAGCATCACCTTCGCCATATTGAGTAGCAAGAATTTTAAAATCCGTTCCTTCGAATGCAGACCGGAAACCTTCCTCACGATTAACAGTAGATGTGGTCGCTGCGTTAACACTAACAACGCCAATATTTCCTTTTGAAATTCCCTTTTCCTTTAGTACTTTCAAAACCTGCTCGCCGGCAATTTTTCCTGCTTCCACATTATTGGTGCCCAGTTTCTGAACACAAGGATAGTTTGCAAAAGAATCCACCTGCACGATCTTAACTCCAGCCGTATCGGCTTCTTTCAGAGCAGACGTCACTGCATCCGGGCCATTAGCGGCTATGAGTATTGCATTTGCTCCGCTAGCAACCGCATTGTTAACGCATTCAATCTGTTTCTGATCATCCTTTACATCCGGAGCAAGCCAGCTATAATCTATGTTTCCTAGTTCCTGCGCGGCCTTTTTGCAGCCCTTATCCATGTTTACCCAATGCTGATCCATAGAATCAATTGTAATAAGAACAATTTTTTTCTTGCCGCTGGAAGCATTGTTCGTTGCAGAGCCTGACGACTGTCCTCCGGATTCACCCGCCGCTGAAGACGCGGATGAAGATGAGGCCGAAGGGCTGCATGCTGCTAACGAACTGCCGATTATCCCGATTGATAACAAAACTGCCAATACTTTCCTCTTCATTTTAAAACCTCCTTGATTTTTATAATTAGGTCAAAGCTTTCGCTTTAACTAATTAACTGATTTCTTTTTACCTATTTTTCCAGATCTTACGATCACATCAAGCAATACGGAAACGATGACGATCAGTCCAATTACGATATTGCGGATTGCAACCGGAGCACCTGCGAACTGTAACCCATTCTGCAGAACGCTCCAGATTGACGAACCTACGATTGTGCCGACCAAAAGGCCCTGTCCGCCCAATGTACTGATCCCACCGATAACAGCAGCGGCAACCGCATACATTTCATACGAAGTACCCGCATCCATGGAACCCATACCGCTGGTAGCACATGTCATTAAGCCAACAATTCCTGCGCAAAGCGCGCTAACTATGTATGCAAAAGTCGTCGTTTTCAGTACGCTTATCCCTGACAGCTTCGCAGCTTCAATATTGCTGCCTACTGCGTAAATATGCCTACCGGTAGCTGTTTTCCCGAGAACAAAATTGAAAATTATCCAAATAAGCAGTGCAATCCATATTGCATTGTATATATTAAAAATCTTGCCGTAGTAAAAAAAATCCCGGAATGGCTGGGCATTACTTCCAATAGAATCCGTGTTATAATTGCCGTTTACAATTTGTGCCAAGCCTCTGGCTATGGACATTGTTCCTAAGGTTGCTATAAACGGCGGTAACTTGCACTGCGAAACCAAAAGTCCATTCAGCAGTCCAATTAGCAGACAGGCCAGCAGAGTAAGACCTACACTGGCCCACGAATTGATCCCATGAGTCATCATTGTTGCGGCAAACATACAGCTCATTCCGACAACGGAGCCCAGTGATAAATCAATATTGCCGGTTATAAGAACATAAGCCTGACCAATGCCAATTAAAAGAATAGGTGCAATCTGCCGTAACAGATTGCCTACATTTTTCCCTGAGAAAAATTGAGGGTTAATTACTCCAAATACCCCACATAATACAATCAAGCCAAATGTTACAGTTACTACCTGTCCAACCCCTCTGGCGGTAAATGCCTTTTTCAATCCCATGACTTCCAACTTTTTTTTCATTTTGTAATCTCCTTAAACTTCAAGATCAATAACCGATCTTCTTATCAAACATCGTGGCATAAGCCAATATTTGATCTTGCGTTGCTTCATCTGAACGAAGTTCTCCAGTTATCTTTCCGTCGCACATAACAAGAATTCTGTCGCTGATGCCCATGACTTCCGGCATTTCAGAGGAAACAAAAAGGACACCGATTCCCTTTCGTTTCAGCTGGTTCATTAAGTTATAAATTTCCACTTTTGCGGCAACGTCAATTCCTCTCGTAGGTTCGTCAAAAATTACAACACGTGAATTCCGCGCAAGCCATTTCGCAATAACAACCTTTTGTTGGTTTCCTCCGGATAAGCTTCCTGCATCAACTTCGGAATTTGCCAGTTTTATTGCCAGATTTTCCGTCATTTCTTCAGTCATTTGCTGCTCTTTTCTTTGGTTTACCATACCAAACTTGTTACATAGCATATCAAGGTTTGGCATTGCAATATTTTCCCGCACACTTAATCGTGTACAAAGTCCATCCTTTTTACGGTCTTCAGGTGCCAAAACAATCCCTAGCTTTATTGCATCTTTCGGATTACGGATTTTTACGTTTTGCCCATCCAGTAAAAATTCTCCTGATTCTCTTGGGTCAATTCCAAAGACAGCTCTGGTTGTTTCAGTACGTCCAGCGCCCATTAACCCAGCCATTCCAACAATTTCACCCGCGTAAACATCAAAGCTAACGTCACGAACCATTTTCCCTGCATTCAGGTGCTTTACTTCTAAAATTTTGTTTTTTCTTTCACAGGTCATCCTTGGAAATTTCTCTTTAATTTCATGACCAACCATATTGGAAATAATTTCATCCATAGAAAAATCGCTGAAATTTCCGTTTGTTATGTATTTGCCGTCGCGCATTATCGTAACCCGATCAACTATATATTGCAGCTCTTCCAAGCGATGAGAAATATAGACGATGCTATGACCTTCGTTTTTTAATTTCTTGATAATGACAAAAAGGTCTCCAATTTCTTTTGAGGTCAGCGCAGAAGTAGGTTCATCCATTATGAGAACTTTTGCGTTGGTGGAAAGGGCTTTGGCAATCTCTACCATTTGCTGTTTGGAAACAGGTAAATCTCCTACGATAGTTTCCGGATCAAGATTGATGTTTAACCGATCCAGAATTTTCTTGGATTCCAAATTCATCTGCTGGAAAGATACAATACCGTTCTTTTTCTTTTCTCTTCCAAGAAAGATATTTTCCGCAATACTAAGATGCTGGCACATGTTCAATTCCTGATGAATAATTGCGATGCCGAGTGATTGCGCTATTTTAGGATTCAATTCTCCAATATTCTGTCCAAAGATACTTATATCACCGTTATTACGGGAGTAAACTCCGCTCAATATTTTCATTAATGTTGATTTACCGGCACCATTTTCACCCAGAAGAGCCATAACCTCTCCAGCTTTAAGATTGAACGATACATCATCCAAAGCCTTTACTCCTGGAAAGATCTTGGTAATATGTTCCATCTCAACTATATATTCCTGCATTCGGTTATCTTCCTCCTTAATTACCTAAAATTCTTTCCAATCTTTTCTTACACTCAAGCATAGCCCGGCCTGTGTGATAGATTGCTTTCCACGGGTTGCCAATATTTGAAATCAGCGGCTTGCCATCATGCGTTAAAAGTTGCCTCCATTCTCCAATTTCCTCATTTATCATATAGGTTTTATCGAATTCCCATGTTTTAATAAATGCTTCACCATATTTTTCATCGCCCAGCCGTTCATAAACATCAAGGAAACCAATCAGCACTTCGCAGTTCTGCCACCATTCCTTATCTCTGACAAGCGGTGCACCTTCATGGGGTCCATCACGGAACACGCCGCCCAGTTCATGGTCAAAGCCGTATTTCAACGTATGATTTGCAATTTTCCTACTGAGTTCATCATATTTATGATATGGTTGCTTCAAAATCTCGCAAGCACGGTTTATCAACCAGACAAACTCAATGTTATGTCCATAAGAAGTCGTATCAGTCGGCTTTTCTATTACTTCCCCCGTTTCTCTTTCTGCATTCCAGGTCCTGCGAATGTTGCTTGCCGGCTTTCGGTTAAAATAAATATCAAATTGATTATAGCCGTAACCAATCTCACTATTAATCATCCGCTTAAGAAGAAGATTTATAATTTCTTCCAGTTTTCTCTTATGTATTTCCTGCTGTGAGCATTCATAAAGGGTCGTATAAGCCTCCATTGTATGCATATGTATATCGAGAGATTTCAAATCACCGGCAGCAAATCCCGCAGGTGACAGCGTCCAATCCCTTTCAAGATTTTCATAATAACCGCCATCTTCCGTATCTGTACAATATTTTTGGAGCAGATCAAAAGTTTTACTCGCATACTGTAAGCCAAGTTGATCACCTGTCACCAGTGTATACTCACTCAGTGCATATATAGCAAAGGTTTGTCCGTAAACGACTTTGCCACTGTCAAGCACACTGCCTTTGCGATTTGTTTTCCAACACCAGCCACCAAACTCTTCATCCCAAAAATGGTTAATAAAAAAAAGTACACCTTGTTTTGCAGCCTGCAAAAATTCCTCTTTCTTATATTCTCGGTACATAGCTGAGAAGCCCCATATCATTCTTGTCTGAGTAACAATATATTTATCAGTATCTTTTGTAGGATTACCATTTTCATCAAAATTTGTAAGGTAACCTCCATATTGCTTATCAATACCATTTTTCAGCCAAAACGGTATAATTCCATTTTCCAAGTTATCAGTAATTTCGATTAGACATTCATTCAGTTTCCGTTTCATGTTTACGGCTCCTTTAAAACGTTTTAATTTGTTTTTATTGGTTTATAGTTTATCATTCAAATTATTTATTTTCAATTGACAATATAGCCTTATTATATTAACAATTTTTATACATTATCACTATTTATTATTGATATAAGTTTTTAAAAATTTATTATTTCAAATTTATAGACTGCAATTATAAATATAAATCGTTTTAAAATATCAATTTACAATTTGCTATAATGCTTAACGCTATGGACAATTTGCGCTGATGCCATGCTTAATTGGATGATTTTTCATAAAATACACACTCGCCGTCGGTTAGATTCTCTGTTTATTTTAACTTTGGCAGATCAACTTTCCTTTAGTATATATACCAATTAATCTTCCTCCATTTCATTGTTGGCCTCCAGAATATCTATTGAACCGTTTGTTCTCTTAACATCCTGAATCGCTTTCGCACGAAGTTTATCATACTTATTTCGATCAATTTCAAAAACAGTCGCCAGCATACGCGTGAACATGTCGCTCTCAACAGCATTTCGGAAATTGCTTTTTGAAATTCTGGTAGCAAGATTACCAACAAGCCCTTCCATCTTTGCGCCAAAAACTCCACACAAATAATCCTGACTGATTTGTGAAGTCGTGTAAGCAAAATAAAAGTCTATTGCTTTTTCGATCACATCATTTCTCGATAGATTTGTACCTGGCAGCTTTATCATGCTATCAATTTTTAAATAGCTTTCCTTTTTTAAATAAATTAATGTTCTAAGCTTTTCAGAAGCATCTATGCTGTTATCTGCAAGTCTTTGAGAATTCACAACACTATCCATTAATTAAATCCCTCCTAAAAGTTAAAATGCTTGTAATCAGTTTAAATTTTTTGATTACAACGGAAAAATCGTTCTACGCCCAGCACCGCTGGGCGTTGCGTCAAGCATTGTAATCTTTGATTACAATGCTTTATCCTGCAAAGTTGCTCCGACAGTTTTCCTTGCACTGAAATCCCCTGGGGAGAATGCAAAAAAACGGCAATTTAGCCGCCGTAGGAACCGCCAGAGCCTAAATCAGAACCATCTGTGTCGGAATCCGGTTCCAATGAACCAGATTCCGACGGCCCTCCGGGGACAAAAGGAGAGGATTTTACCGCGCAATCGCGGGAGACGACAGCCGTCTTTTCGATGTACTTCCGAATCGCAGACGGTACATATCTTTTGTAAAAATTCTCTACTGAATTGCTCAATTCTGCACTTAGATCCAGACCCTTTTCATCCATGAACTGCTGCGCGGCGGCGAATCTGTGCGGGTCGATTTTGAGCTTTACGGTGATTGTCTTCATAATGAAATTACCTCGTCTTTCTTAATGAAAAATATGTTTGGCCAGCCGGCCGGGAGCGCCTAAAGCAGAGAAAAAATAACATATTTTATATCCCTGCTGGATACAAAAAGGCCACCGGATTTTCATTATCCGATGGCCTAAGTCTTAGAATAACTTTAGCTGTTCACCTTGCGGCTCTTGCTTTACTTTTTGTTTATGCGCTTTTTTGATCGCCTTTGCCTCCCTCCTTTTTGCTGCAGTTGATTTTTGAAAATCACTATCATGGATGATCTCAAAACCTTCTTTTGCATCAGCTAAATCTTGTTCCAGATCGCGTGTTTTACCTTTAGGAAGGGTGTATATTCTATCAGGCTTTCCTTTGTTATAATTGTCAATAAAATCCTTGTTGCTCATTAATCAAGTAGCCGCAGGGCTGTGAATTTCCTTTCGGCTTCATTCAGAATTACCTGATCTGTGATATTCAACTTATTTTTTAAGGTAAAAGAATTGGGATAACAATATTTGCTATCCCATTCATACTCATATTGATAATCATTCATGATACTCACCTACTCAGGTATTACGGTATATTGTTTAATAAGACGCTTAATCATTTCATCTGTAGAAGTTTCGCCATTCATGCATCTTCGGAGCATGTCTTTGTCACCTTCTGTTAAAGGCATTCCTTCTATAGCTAAAGTACCAT
The DNA here is from genome assembly GCF_053840905.1 of Caproiciproducens sp. Classification (NCBI taxonomy): domain Bacteria; kingdom Bacillati; phylum Bacillota; class Clostridia; order Eubacteriales; family Acutalibacteraceae; genus Caproiciproducens; species Caproiciproducens sp. The sequence continues at coordinate 30,776 of NZ_JBNLXQ010000005.1, read as the reverse complement.
TGATTTCACCTATAATTTTCTCTATACGATCCATTGGAAAGCCTCCTTTTATTAATTATATTATAGCACTTTCCGGCTCATTTATCAAAGAATTTCAGCAAAAAAAGAGTGCCTAAAGCAGAGAAAAAATAACAGTTTCTACTTTAGGAAACCCATCGGATCAACAGCTTTTCCGTTTACACGGATTTCAATGTGGCAGTGGTTCCCGGTAGAGTCTCCGTTACTTCCTACCATAGAAAAAAGGGTCCGCAGACGCGGGCCCTTTTTTCTATGGCAAAGCGATTGGTAAGCAGAAACAGACGGTGCAGGTCGGGAGAAACGGGAAGCCCTTTTGAAGATCTGAAAAACGGAGGGACTCGCGGAACGCGGGTACAGCGTGCCAACACCCGAATCCAGTCACCTCGACCACGCAAAAGTACGGTATAATTGCTAAAACAGACAATTATACCGTACTTTTTTGTTGTTTTTTTCTCTTTTTCTATTTCGCCAAGGACCGTCCGAAACCGCCTAATACCAGTTCGAGATTAAGCAATCGATAATATCCATGATTACGGCAATCACGCGGGCTTAAGAATCGAGTTCGATCTGCGCCCGTTTGTCATATTTTCCGAAATATGCGAATTCAAAAATGGTATCGCCGGATGTCTTCATAACGTGGTCTTCTTCGGCAATAACCAGTTCAGCGGTTCCCCGATATCTGATATACGACGGATCAAGGCCCATTTTATCAAGTTTTGCCGCGAGTTCCGCATTATCCTTACCATAAATGTTTTCGGGGGTCCTGACCTCGATCTCCTGCTGCCATTCGACTGTGTAATTCACTTTCTTTCCGTTGTTCTCATATACAAATTCAACGACTTTGGGGAAGTATTTTTTGGCCGGCTCCGACCAATACAATTCTTTGATCTTGCATTCGCCGTGCTCGGTCCCGTCGAAAATGACCTCGCCAGTCTTATCCATCACGCAAAAAACGGGAATATGCTTGAAACCGTATTTTTCGTTGGCGACAATGTCAAAGATGGCGGTCGTGTAGTCTCCCAGAGAGCCGCGTCCCCAGAACCAGTGGTGGATGATGCTCATGGAGTCGCTGTTATGGAACTGATGGTCGTGGTAGCCCGTCCCGTGAACTTCATGTGCTTTTCCATCATAGATGAGGGTGCCCGTTACCTCGCACCGCGGGAAGGTAAGCCAGGTGTATTCCTTGGCTTCGTCGTCGCCAAAAGCGATATATCCGGTCCCCGGGCGGAAGGGTTTTGTCAGGCCGTGAAGATGCAGCTCGCACCCAATGCCGTTTACAGGGCTGACTGAAATATCGCAGTCCGTCAGATCGCCAATGAAGCTGTGGGGCCCGTATTTGACGTAGCACTCGCCTTTGCGTGTCTCGCATTCCTCCACTGGCGGATAGAACGCATCATCAAAATGCCTCCCATCCGGCGCAGTGAGCTGGATGCGCAGATTGGGGCTGTCCACGGGCAGATGGCGCTTATCGCCGGTTTTGGTCATGAATACTACGACGGCCTTGGTTCCATCGTCCATAATAGAGTCAAAATACCAGTTTTCCATAGCCAGAGGAATTTCCGCGTCCCTCCGCCTGCCGTGTTCCCAGGGCTCTACAACCTTGGGATTTATGCCCAACCGTTCAAAATCTTCCGGTCTGTTTAAAAATCTTACCTTTTCCATGGTAAATAGGCCTCCTTAAAAATATTAAACACATATTGATTATTGCTCACGTGTAGATTATAATGTCATGAGACAGTAATTACAATAATCAGATTTTTGAAAAGTATTCATTATCTTTTGAAAGGGATATTCATGGAGAAAAAAACGGATCTGCGCGTTATTAAAACAGAAAAAGCAATCAAAAAAGCATTCCTTGAACTAATGCGGGAGGAAGGGTTTTCAAACGTAACTGTAAAAAAAATCATTGAACGCGCGGAAATAAACCGGGGCACATTCTATATTCATTATGCGGACAAATATGATTTGCTGAATAAGATGGAAGACGAACTGTTGTCGTCTCTGATAGAGATTACAAAAGCCGCGCCCAACGACGCATTCAAAGCAAGCCGTATCAGCTGGGAGGAAATAAAATCTTTTTTTTCCCTGTTCGTGAACTATGTATACGACAATGGCGAGCTTTTTACCTTATTGCAAAGCGACAAAGGGGACCCCGCTTTTGCCGTCAAGTTTAACGAGATGAGCAGAACAGTTTGGGAGCGGGAGCATTTTATTCAGCGATTATCCATCCCTCAAAATTACGCGTTAGCCGCCCTGATCAGTATGACAAACAGTTTAATTACGGAGTGGGTGAAAAGTGGATTTCGTGAAACGAAAAACGAATTCATGCAAATTGTGTTCAGAATTGTGAAAGGCATACCGATCAACATATTTGATAAGTATGACTCAAACGCCTAAATTGTGAAAAAACGCTTGACAAACGGGATCCGTTATGCTAATATTCCTAATGAAATTAGCTATTTCTATTAGGGAGTAAGAACATGGATTATCAAAATATGGCGGGAAGACTGTTAGACATATGGGCGAATATGCCTCAGGTGCAAGCGGAACGCCGGCTTTCAAAAATGATAGTCGGTGAAAATTTTGCGCTGAATTATTTAGCGTCCAACAATAATGAAGCTTATCCAAAGGACCTGAGTAAAAGCATGATGGTCAGCACCGCCCGGATCGCAGCAATATTAAAGCAGCTTGAAAGAGACGGGTTGATTACCAGAACCGCAGATGCGCAGGATAACCGTCAGGTCATCGTCAGGCTAACGGATGAAGGCGCTCATTTGATTGAAAAGGATCGGGCGGCACTGTTAGACGGTTTGACGAAAATGTTGGAATACCTCGGCCCCGAAGATGCCGAGGCATACATTAGGATTCGGAAAAAGCTTTTACAGATGGCTTTAGAGAAATAAAACAAAAACCTACGGCATAAGTCGTAGGTTAATTAAAACGATTATTGCTAACGAAATTAGTTTTTACTGTTAGTAAGCTGAACAATGGACAATGAAACTGCCGGAAGAATCCGGTATGAATTGTGGATGCATCATTTGTTGAGGAGGCATTCTTTATGCTGACAAAAACCGCTCATCTGCACGAATCGGGAGAAGATTACCTTGAAGCCGTTTTGATCCTTAGCAAAACGAAAGGGTCGGTACGACGTGTGGATTTGGCCGATTATTTCGGCTATACAAAGCCAAGCATTACCGTGGCAATTAATTCGTTGATTGGCGAAGGTCTTTTGGAGGCGGATAAAGAAGGCCTACTCCATTTGACGGAAAGCGGAACGGAAATAGCTGACAAAATCTATGAGCAGCATTGCTTTTTCAGACAAATGCTGATTAACGCCGGAATCGATCCCGCCATGGCGGATAAAGAAGCCTGTAAACTGGAGCATTGTCTGAGTCAAGAATCGTTTGATAAACTTTGCATGGCATATGGACAAGAGCATAATACCAGTGATTCCGGTACGCTGGTATTGGCGAAAGCGCCACAGAAAGAAGATGAGTTTTGATGTATCCGGATGCAATGCTCTCGTTTGTCTAATGGAATAGGTGCAACGCTGCTTATTTTTAGCGCTGTCGAACGGAAAAACGCCGGAGAGCTCTTTCCGGCGCGGGGTTGTCAGGTTTCCGTCCGATTCACCGCCCGCTCCAACCGCAGCAGCGCCCTTTGCAGGGTCGCCCGCGGGCAGGCGATATTGATCCGCTCAAAGCCCTTCCCCTCCGGTCCAAAAATGGACCCTCTGTCCAGCCACAGCTTCGCCCGATTCACAATCAAATCTTCCAGCTGCCCGTCGTCCAGACCGAGCCTGCAAAAATCGAGCCATACCAGATAAGTCCCCTCCGGTTCGATCATTTTGATCTGCGGCAGTTTTTCAGACAAAAAATTCCTGGTAAACGCAAGATTTTCAGCAAGGTACTGTTTGAGCTCCTCAAGCCACGGCCTGCCGTTTTCATAGGCCGCCTGACAGGCGGCAAGCCCCATTGTATTCAGCTCGGAACAGCCGGTCCGGTCGATCTCAAGCTGAAATTTTTTCCTGATCTCCCCGTTGGCGATCAAAATATTGGACACCTGCAGGCCCGCCAGGTTAAAGGTCTTGCTCGGCGCCGTGCAGGTGACGGTTCTCTCCAGGTATTCCGGTTTCAGATTTGCAAAAACGGAATGGCGGTGTCCCCCGAAAACGAAATCCGCATGGATTTCGTCGGATACAATATAGACCCCGTGCTTTACACAAATATCGCCTAAGCGGACCAGCTCTTCCTTTGTCCACACGCGGCCGACCGGATTGTGGGGGTTGCAAAGAATAAAAATTTTCACCTTGTTCCGAACGATTTCCTCTTCAAAATCCTCGAAATCGATCCGGTATTTTCCGTCGCGGTAAACGAGCGGATTATTCACCAGCTTCCGGCCGTTGTTCAGAACGGACTTGGAAAACGGGTAATACACCGGGCGCTGGATTAACACTGAGTCCCCTTCCTTCGACAAGGCCCGGACGGCCATACAGATTGCGAAAACAACGCCCGGCGTTTTTACAAGCCAGTCGCTCTGAAGCTTCCAACCGAAATATTTGTCATACCAGCTTTGCAGGGCGTCAAAATAGCCCGGTTTGCTTTCGGAATAACCGAAAATTCCATGCCCGGCGGTTTTCTGTAAAGCTTCGATAATAAAAGGAGACGTTTTAAAATCCATGTCGGCTACCCAAAGGGGCAAAACGTCCTCCGGTTTTCCGCTTTCGGCGGCGAAATCATATTTGAGGGAATTCGTACCCTTTCTCTCTATTACCTCATCAAACTGACTGCTCATTTCGATTCCTCCTGTGAAAATTCCGTTGTTTCTGACGGAAGCGTCCTTCTTTCCATCAGCATCTGAATTCATAAATAGCATACTAATTATATATGTTAATAATACAGGAAGCCGTTAAAAAAGTCAATCCTGAATAAAGCCCTGAAAAGGGCATTGCGAAAAATCCCCCTGACGCAGAATCAAAACTGCGGCAGGAGGATTTCTGATATGGCTTGAATATCCTTACTCTTTTGGGAAAGCAGGCCGGGCTGATACGATTATAAAGCTTTCGGCTGTCAGTCCATATGAGGAATAATTTTCTCAGTGTCCGAATGGGGACGGGGAATGACGTGGATGGAGACCACTTCGCCGACCATTTTGGCGGAAGCCGCTCCGGCGTCCGTCGCGGCCTTGACGGCCCCGACGTCTCCGCGTACCATCACCGTCACCAGCCCGGAACCGATCTTTTCGTAGCCGACCAGGGTGACGTTTGCCGCCTTGACCATGGCATCGGCCGCTTCAATTGCCGGTACGAGTCCATGTGTTTCGATCATACCCAGTGCATCAGAGTTCATGTGTAAACCTCCTTCATTGTAGCTTTAGTGTTGTTAAATATATGGATGAGTGGTTGACTGTGGTTCGGTGCCCAAAGCGCCGAGCAGCTTCAGGCCGACATCCCTGGCCGCCCTGACAGCCTGCCGTACGGCGCCGGAATCCCCCGTAAAGATCAGGATCACTTCGTTTGAGTAGCTGGTTCCGCCGTTGCCCGGAGAGCTGTAGCAGACCACGTCCACGTTCGCCGCCTTGACCGCCACATCCGCCAGAACCGTGCCGATCGCGGCGGGGCCCGCGCAGGTCATGCCGAACGCTTTCCCCACCGGGGACCCGAACGCCTTTTCCAGGCACTGGCTGGCTCTTGCCGAATATTGGAATTCCAGATGCCCGGCGTCGTTGCCGTAAACATCGCCGAAGTATTTCGGAAGGCTGGCCAGGGCGATCTCCACCGCTCTTCTCGCGTCCGAAACATCCTCCGCTCCGATATAGATCAAATCGCCGTGACCGGCCCCGCCCTTCGTATCCCGGGGCAGCTCGATCGTGATCACTTCCGTATTGGTTGCTTTGACGGCGTCATCCACCGCCATAATCTGCGGGCCTGCCCCCGTTCTCCCCCCGATAATCCCGATCGAACGGTATTTACCGAGCTTCATTACGTCGACAAGCATCGGGTCCACGCTGGCGATGACCAATCCGATCGTATCGCCCACGGCTGTGCCCACAAATTCCGTCACTCCCAGTGAACTGCAAGGTGTGCCGCTTTCCGCTGCTTTTTCCTCAGGTTTTATTTTCAGTTCGTCGGCAACCTGCTGCACTACCTTATTGATTAATTGCTGGTCCATTGCCTATCCTCCCATTACGATATAATATGATGACAAATATGAAATTTCCACAAGCAACAGATGGTATTCTGAAACGCCTCTGTTACAGAAGGAGGCAGTGTGAAAGCGCGACGGTTTTCCTGCCGCGTTTCACGGCGCACACAAACGCTTTCACATTGCCTGCTAAAGGATTGAGAAAGGATTTCAGCTGAAGGTCTGTTCCGTACGGCTGATGATATCGTCCTGGACCTCTTTTGCCAGCACCACAAAGTGTGCGCTGTATCCGGCGACACGCACCACCAGATCCCTGTAATCGTCGGGATTTTTCTGAGCGGCCAGCAGGGTCTCCCTGTCTACGACGTTGAACTGGATATGCTGGCCCTTATGGTCAAAATAGCTTCTGACAACGGAGGCGAAATTCTTTAGTCCCGTATCACCCGCAATGGCGGAGGGCAGGAATTTCATATTGTAAAGGCTTCCGTTGGAAACGAGCGTGTGGTCCAGCTTGGCAACGGAATTCGCCGCCGCCGTGGGGCCTTTGACGTCTTTGCCCGGTCTGGGGGAGCAGCCGTCCGCCAGGGGCTGCCTTGCGAGTCGGCCGTCCGGCATGGCTCCGACGTCCTTTCCGAACAGGACGTTTGCCGACACCGGATAAATTCCGGGCTGGAAGAGTCCGCCGCGCGGATTCCGGTACTTTTCGACCTCTTTGCAGTAGAGCAGCGCGCACTTGCGCGCGATCATATCGATCTCGTCAATGTCGTTTCCATAACCCGGCGTGCTGTCCATCAGCTTGCGGATATACTCGTAATCCTCTGCGGGGGGAGCCTGGATTTCCGACATTACCCGGTCTCTGAGAGAGGCCAGATCAATTCCGCAGTGGCATCCCGCCAGCTTTGTAAGAGCCTGGTACATCCTTCTGTCAATTTCTTCCTCCGTCAAAGAGGAGGCCGGCCGCGCGCAGCCGTCACCATGACCGAAGTTCGCGTCCATCGCTTCCTTCAGCTGGGCAACCGTAATGTTTTTATCCTCAAAGATATTTTTCTGCATCGCATAAATGGAGTCGCCGCAGTCGGCAACGCCGAATGCCTGCGGACCGGTAAAGTTGTAGACGGCTCCGCCTTCCTGCAGCGATTTGCCCCTGACGATACAATCGTCCACCAAAGCGGAAAGGAACGGCAAAGGACATCTTTCCGTATGCGCGACATCCACGCAGTTGTCCGACTCCGCCACATAATAGACAAAATACTCAATCTGTTTCTTAAATGCCGCGAACAGGTCGTCGGTAGATTTCCATTCGGTCGGGTCTCCCGTGACGGGCCCCAACTGCTTACCGCCGACTTTTCCGTTGTTGAGGGTGATTTCCAGTATTTTGGCGACATTGACGAAGGCGGCGTCATGCCAGCCGTCCGTCTTATGGGGACACTGCGGCTCCACACAGCCGATCAGGGCGTAATTGCGGGCGTCCTCCAGGGATACTCCCCTGTTTTCCAGGGCCGGGATGATGACCTCGTCATTGTACATGGCCGGCACGCCGAGCCCGAGGCGGGCAAGCTCGCAGGCACGATAAAGGAATTCGTCGGGAGTCCCCTGCCATACGCGGATCGAGAAGGAAGGCTGCGGCATTTTCACGGCGGCGCAGGCATCCATACAGAGGTAGGACAGCTCGTTGGAGGCGTCCATCCCGCCGGGGGTCTGCCCGCCGACGCAAAGGTTCTGGAACCCGCCGTAACCGGCGAACGCCTGCGCGGAAACCTCGTCGCGGATTTTGCTGACGTCGTTGAACTTGACCCACAGGCAGTGGATCAGCTCTTTCGCGAAATCCTCGGTAACCGATTGATCCGCGGCGTAATACGGATACATATACTGGTCGAAGCGCCCCGGGGAAACGGAATGGCCGCTCGACTCGATCTGGATCATCGCCTGAACAAACCAGAACGACTGACAGGCCTCGTAGAAATTGGTCGCGCCGCATTCCGGCACCCGCTCACAGTTGCGGGCGATCTGAAGAAGCTCCGTTTTCCTGACGGGATCGGATTCGGACGCGGCCAGCTCCTTTGCCTTCGCCGCATAGCGGTGGGCAAACGTGATCGCCGCGCAATATGTAATAATCAGGGCATGATAGAACTGCTGGGTTCTTACATAGTTGGGATCCAGCTTATCCAGCTTTTCCATGGCTTCGACCACTTCCGCAAGAATCCCCCGGAAGCCGATCTTCAGCACCTTGCCATAGTCGGCGTTCACGTGGCCGACTCCGCCGAAGAAGTAGTTTCCGACGGTATAGACGCCCGCCGCCATCGCGTCCTTTGCTTCCTGCGACATATAGGAAGAGGCCAGCTCGTTGACCGTTTTTCCCTTCCAATAGGCAAAAACGTCATGAAGCTCTTTTTTGGTCTGCCCGGAGATGATGAAAGGATCGGCCAGACGGCCGGTCATGGTATCGAATTCCTTTTCCACCCATTCACAGGAAAATTCGGGATAGATTCCCGCCGAACGCGGGTTCTTCGTCATGGAACCGACGATCAGTTCCCCGTCACGGATCGTCACGGGCAGCTCGTTGAAAATCTTCTCCACTGCCTTTGCCCGCCTCATGATGATGGGGAGCCCCTCCGTTTCCTGATAGGACTCGGTAATCAGAATCACGCGCTCGGATTCCACACAGGGCTTCGCATGAATGATCATGTCCTTCAGCCGTTCTACTCTGGCGGTCGGTTTGGAAAATCCTTTTTCTAACACGTTGTTGACCTCCCTTACAAAATAAAACACTTGTTTGTACACAAGACAACTTACCATCTATTATTATAGAGAATTCTGTACAGAACAGGGAGTGAAATCCAAACCATTAAGCGGTAAATTGCAAACCGGAAAAAAGGATACAGGAACAATTTTTATGGAAAATCCAGACATTATTTTGTTCAAATCCATAAGGTTTTTATACAAAACCTCCAGCTTCAGCCGTTCATTCTATACAAGCCAGAACCCGACGATTCCGGTCAGGAGGCTAAACGCCATCCCTGCAATCACGTCTTTGGGAAAATGGATGCCGGCAAGGGGCCGGATAACGGCAATCAGCAGCGCGATCACCGACATTGCAATCCCGATGGGAGGCCAGATATACCAGCAGGCAACTGCGATAACAGTGACCGAAGCCACGTGCCGGCTCGGAAAAGACTGTCCTTTCTTTTCGCGGGGGATCAGCGGCTCTATCCCCAACTTTTCATACGGACGCGGCAGGTTCCAGAGCTTTCGCATCACGGTCACGGCGCCGAAAACGACCGCCGGTATCAGCAGCACCTTAAAGAAGCGCCCATCCCTGCGAACGGCCAGCACCGCCAGCAGGGCGGGATACGCGCAGTAAACAATCCGCGGCAGCCAGAGGTTCCATCGCTTCATGCCGCTTAACAGTACCGGATGAAGGAAAAACCATTGCCTGATTTTATCATATCGTTCCTTATTCAATAAAAATATCCTTTCCGCGGTCACGCCTCGGCTTATTTGACAAACCGGGGCTGTTCCGGGCCGCCCTCAGGTCCTTCCCCGGCGGGGCCGGGGGATCGTCGGACAAAAAACGGCTGACCTTCCGGTTTGCGGAGTGTCAGCCGTTTGAATTTTTCAGGATTTATCCGTAAAGAAGCTCTTATCTTTCGTGGAGGGGAACATAGTCCCTGTGGATGGATATGCTCTTGTACGCGGGGCGGATGATCTTGCCGACGTTGATCAGCTCCTCCAGTAAATGCGCGCTCCATCCGGAGATACGCGCCATGGCGAAAACAGGGGTGAAAAGCTCCGGCGGCAGGCCGAGCATATGGTAGACGAACCCGCTGTAAAAGTCGATGTTCGCGCTGACCCCCTTATAGGTTTTGCGCTCGCGTCCAATTACCTCCGGCGCCAGCCGCTCAACCAGAGAATAGAGCTTGTATTCCCTGGTAAGGCCCTTTTCTTCGGAAAGGCTCTTGACAAACTTCTTGAAAATATTCGCGCGCGGGTCGGAAAGGGAATAAACCGCGTGGCCCATCCCGTAAATCAGGCCGGCCCGGTCAAACGCCTGCTTATTCAGCAGCCTGCTCAGGTAGTCGGCGACTTTGTCCTCGTCCTCCCAATCGTCGATATTCTGCTTCATATCCTCAAACATCATCATGACCTTGATGTTTGCGCCGCCGTGCTTCGGCCCCTTGAGCGAACTGAGCGCCGCCGCAATGACCGAGTAGGCGTCCGTGCCGGAGGACGCGACCACGTGGGTGGTAAAGCTGGAATTGTTGCCGCCGCCGTGCTCGGCGTGCAGGACAAGAGCAAGGTCAAGGATGCGGGCTTCCAGGGCGGTGTATTGATTGTCGATCCGAAGCATGTACAAAATATTTTCCGCCACGGAGAGCTCCGGCTTGGGCGCGTGGATGAAGAAGCTGTAGTTCGGGTCCATGTCGTGGGCGTAGGCCTGATAGCCGTAGACCGCGAGCTGCGGAAAAAGCGCGATCATTTCCAGGCACTGGCGCAGCACATTCGGCAGCGAGGTATCGTTCGGCCTTTCATCGTAGGCATACAGAGTGAGCACGCTTCTCGCCAGCGTATTCATCATATCGAACGACGGCGCTTTCATGATAATGTCGCGCACAAAGTTGGTGGGCAGGGTCCTGTATTTGGAAAGGAGCCCTTTGAATTCCCGCAGCCTGCTCTCCTCCGGCAGTTCGCCGAACAGGAGCAGATAGGTCGTCTCCTCAAAGCCGAAGCGGTTTTCCGTGATAAAGCCGCGCACAATATCCTGAATATTGATGCCGCGGTAATACAGCTCCCCTTCGCAGGGCACGCTTTTGCCGTCGGCTTCCTTCGAAGAAATAATATCCGATATTTCGGTTAAACCGGTCAGGACGCCTTTTCCGTTAATATCGCGCAGGCCGCGCTTCACGTCGTACTTGGCAAACAGGGAAGGTTCGATCGTACTGTGGCTTTTACAAAGGTCCGTCAGTTCCAGAATTTCGGGAGTGACCGTAAAAAAGTCTGCGTTTGCTTTTTTCTCCATGTTTCATATCTCCTTTTCTTTACATTATACGCTATTCCCTTTGGGGAATTTTGGTGAGAATTCTGTTAACAATGCGAACCGCGGCGTTAAAATCCTGATAATCTGCTTCGCTGAAGCCGTCCATAGCCGATTTCAGCGCTTCGTCAAATTTTTCGCGTCCGTTGCGGATTTCCCTTGCGGTGATTTCCGAAACGGAAATCCGTATTTTTCGTCTGTCCCTTGTGTCCAGGCTCCGCACAATATGGCCTTCCTCATACAGCTTTTCAATCATGCGGCTCATCTGCTGGCGCGGCGTATGCAGGCTGGCGGCCAGCTCGCTCATCGTCATCGGTCCGTTCGCGCAAAGAACGCACAGCGCGTTCAGCTGCAGGCTTGTAAATTTTCCCCTGAAACGATCTTCAAAAGGCTTTGTCAACGCCCTTTGGACACAAATCAGAAAATGCAAAAGATCTTCATCGGCCTGCTGCTTCGCCATTTCACACACCCTTAATAAACTTTTCATGATAATAAACATTTGTTGATATTTTCATAGTATAACTTTTTGAAGACCGTATTTCAACCGGAATTCTGTGAACGCGCTGTTAATTTTGAGAAAGGGGGCAAAAAATACCCCCGCCGTCCGGCGAGGGTATGCCGTAACCTCTGTTCAACAGAGCTTCTTTAAAACGGAACCGGAGGTTTTCCGCTTGTTGGCGCTGCTCTCGTCATAGGTCCGTTTAAAATACTCCATATAGATCAGGTCGATCAGGAGCATCTGGCTGATTCTGGCCGACGTGGAACCGCCCTGAAGCGGGCCCTCGTTCGTACCGCACAAAATCACCACATCGGAATACGCGGTCAGCGGCGATTTTGCGAACCGGGTGATACAGACCACCCTGGCGCCCGCCTGTTTTGCCTGCTGCGCCACCTGGATCGTGTCCTTTGTGGCGCCGGAATAGGAAATGACAAACGCCAGATCCTCCGGCGAAAGGATGGAAGCGGCCATTGCCTGTAAATGCGCGTCGGCGTAATTGTGGACCTTCGGCGTAATCCGGACAAATCTGTCCACCGCGTCCATAGCGGTCAGCAGGGACGAGCCCACGCCGAAAAAATAAATCTGCTCCGCCCCGATCATATCGTCGACGGTCAGGGACAGCGCCTCAAAGTCCAGCAGCGAATACGTTTCGTTCAGCGCGTTGATATTGGTCTGCAGCACCTTTTTGGCTACGTCCTCAAGGGTGTCCTCCTGCGTGATTTTGCCCGACAGCATGGACGCGATCCGGCTGCCGTCCTCATCCTCCGAGATGCTCAGCGAAAGCAGCATTTTAAACTCCTGATAACCCTGAAGCTGCATGGTTTTGCAGAACCGGAACACGCTGGTGTCCCCCACCCCGCACGCTTCCGCAAGGTCGGTGATGGACAGGAACAAAACCCGTTTCGGGTCCTGAAGAACATAATCGGCCACCTTTTTTTCGGCCTTTGTAAAAAGGTTGTACCGGGCGTTGATTTTTAAAAGAAAGTCGCCGTTTGCCATCTTTCCGTCCCCTTCCACAGCGGTATGGCCGGGCGGATTGTTGGTCTGTCCGCCCCGGCTTTTTACAGATGATTTTTAAGAGAGGATGCCGTCGCGCGCTTCCAGATATTCGTCATAGGTGGAAATACGGTCGATGAGGCCGTCTTCCGTAATTTCGATCACACGGTTCGCGATCGTCTGGACAAACTGGTGGTCGTGGGAAGCGAACAGCACCACGCCCTTGAAGTCCGTCAGGCCGTTGTTCACGGCGGTAATGGATTCCAGGTCCAGATGGTTGGTCGGCTGGTCCGCCACAAGGACATTGGCGCCGAACATCATCATGCGCGAAAGCATACAGCGCACTTTTTCGCCGCCGGAAAGCACGTTTACCGGCTTTAAAACGTCCTCGCCGGAAAAGAGCATCTTCCCCAGAAAGCCGCGCAGATACGTTTCCGTCGTGTCCTTGGAATACTGCTCCAGCCATTTCAGGATGCTTTCCTCACAGCCGTTGAAATAAGCGGAATTATCCTGGGGAAAATACGACTGACTGGTGGAAACGCCCCACTTGAAGGTGCCCTCGTCCGGTTCCAGCTCCTCCATCAGGATTTTAAACAGCGTGGTGTTGGCGATCTCGTTGGAACCGACAAAGGCGATCTTGTCGCCCTTGTTTACGCGGAAGCTGACGTTATTCAGCACCTTCACGCCGTCAACGGTTTTGGAAAGGTCCGTGACCTCAAGAATTTCCTTGCCCGGCTCACGGTCCATGGTAAAGCCGACGTAGGGATACCGGCGCGAAGACGCGGGCATTTCCTCGACGGAAATTTTCTCCAGCAGCTTCTTCCGGGAAGTCGCCTGCTTTGATTTCGACTTGTTGGCGGAAAAGCGCTGGATAAAGTTCTGCAGCTCCTTGATTTTGTCCTCGGCCTTCCTGTTCTGGTCGCGCATGACGCGCTGCATCAGCTGGCTGGACTCATACCAGAAATCGTAGTTGCCCACATACATCCTGATTTTATTGAAATCGATGTCGACGATATGGGTACAGACGTTATTCAGGAAATGACGGTCGTGGGACACCACGATCACCGTTCCCTCATAATCCATCAGAAAGCTTTCCAGCCAGGCGATGGATTTATTGTCAAGGTCGTTGGTCGGCTCGTCCAGAAGAATGATGTCCGGCTGACCGAACAGCGCGCGGGCAAGCAGGACGCGGACCTTTTCCGTTCCCGTGAGGGCGCCCATCACGGAATCCAGCAGCGCATTGTCCAGGCCAAGCCCCTGCAGAAGCTTCCCCGCTTCGGTTTCGGCCTCCCAGCCGTTCAGCTCGGCAAATTCCGCTTCCAGCTCCGCGGCGAGGATTCCGTCCTCGTCGGTAAAGTCCTCTTTTTCGTAAATGGCGTCCTTTTGTTTCCTCACTTCGTACAGACGGTCGTTGCCCATCAGGATGGTTTCAAAAACGGTATAGGAGTCGTAGGCGTGGTGGTCCTGCCTGAGTACGGACATCCGCAGGCGGGGGTCAATGACAACGTCGCCCTTCGTGGGCTCCAGTTCGCCGGAAAGAATTTTCAGAAAGGTGGATTTTCCCGCGCCGTTCGCCCCGATGACACCGTAGCAGTTCCCGGCGGTAAACAACAGATTGACGTGTGAAAACAGGTTTTGGCCGTTAAACCCAAGGCCAAGGTCGGATACAGTAATCATAGTTCCTCCAATGTGAAAATAGAAAAAGATATATTTTTATATTTTAACATAAAACCGCTCAGAAAAATATAGCGGAAATTATGAACTAATCGCAATAACGCTTGTCATTTTTGAGGAACAATGCTACAATATGAAAAATAGAAACCGCATTTTCGCGCCAATTAGGAGGTATACCGGTGAAAATACAGGAATCGGGCGAAAATTATCTTGAAACCATACTGATTTTACAGAACAAAAACGGGTATGTCCGTTCTATTGACGTTGCCAATTACCTGGATTTTACCAAGGCAAGCGTCAGCCGGGCCATGAGTATTTTAAAAGAGGCGGGCTACCTTACCATGGAATCGAACGGCAACCTGGTCCTTACGGAGCTGGGGCGCGCAAAGGCCGGCTCCGTGTACGAGCGCCACAACCTGATCGCGCAGTTTCTGGAAATGACCCTCGGGGTCAGCAGCGACATCGCCCTGCAGGACTCCTGCCGTATCGAGCATATTATCAGCGAAGAAAGCTTCGACCGTATCAGGCAATATACGCGGGAGCATAGCCGCGACGGAGGTGCCGAATGAATTATATCACCGCACTGTGCCCTCACTGCAAAAAAGAACTGCAGGTGCCGGAGGACGCGGAGGATATTGTGTGCATGTACTGCGCGCAGCCCATTCATGTGAAATCGCTGCTCCCGGAAACCGGCCCGGCAGCGGACGGCGACTATCAAAGGCTGATGGAAGAAGCCTTTTCCCTTTTAAAGGACGAGAGCTTCATCGTGAAAAACGGGTTTAAAAACGTCAGGCAGAACGTTTACCCCGCCGAGTTTGAAAAATACAACAGCCTGATTTCCCCCGCTTTGAAAGCCTACTGCCTTGCCGCGGCGGGCAAGGACGAAGCGCCCGGCTTCTTTGCGAACGTTCTCTTTGACCGTTTTCGGAAAAAGATGGAAGAAAGCGGGATCAAAAAAGAAAGCGACCCCCGGCTCTTTGAATACCGCTACATGATCGTGGCCTTTACGGTGCCCGCCATCCTGGAACAGCACACTCCCGCCGCCGAAGCGCTTGCGGACAGCTTTTTAAAGGTCTGGAACGAGCATTACCCCAAAAACCCGCTGGGAAAATCAGACTATGACACCATCAGCGGCGGCTTCCGAAAAAAGCTGTGCTTTATCACCACCGCGGTCTGCTCCTCGCTCGGCAAGGGGGACGACTGCCCGGAGCTGAACGCTTTCCGCCGTTTCCGCGACGGCTGGCTTGCGGCCGCGCCGCGGGGCAAAGCCAAAATCGGCGAATACTATCTTTTCGCCCCGATGATCGTCAGCGGAATCGACCGGGCGGACAACCGTCAGGCCGTCTACCGGGAAATCTGGGAAAAGCACCTGTCCCCCTGTCTGAAATCGCTGGAGGACGGAAACCCGCGGCAATGCGCGGAGCGATACGAAGAAATGATGACGGCTCTCGAACAAAAATGGCTGAGCTGAGCGGCATTGAAAAAGCATAGGAAAGCGCGCGGTCCCGCGTTGCTGAACAGCCCCCCGATTGTTATTCAGTATGACATACTGAATAACAATCGGGTTTTTTTATCATCCGATTTTTTATAAAGCTGCAAAGCCCGGGGGCACAGCCGCTTACCTGATCCGGGAAGACATGCTGTAAATAATTTCAGCCATTTCCTTCACGGACCTGTTCAGGCCGTTTTTAAGCCAGTACTGTATCAGGCCGATGCTTCCGTTTACGACAAATACGAAATAATCCTCTTTGATGCTTACATTCGCATCCGCTGTGGCCGAGGGAGAAATCCCGCATTCCTGATAGATCAGGGTGAACAGCTGCTTCTGGAAATCGATATCGCCCTGCTCGCTCATCAGGACCTGAATATGCTTTCTGTTCTCGGCAAAGTATTGGAAAATCCCTTCGAGGACCTCCATTGATTCGTATTTGTCCGTTTTACCGATCAGACTGGTGAGCGCCTCCTTCACCCAGGAAAGCGTCTCGTCCTCAATCCTGCGAAGAAGGTCGTACTGGTCGGTATAATACGCATAGAAAGTCGTACGGTTGATGTCCGCGTTCTCACACAGCTCTTTGATGGTGATTTTTGTAATCGGCTTTTTTCCCATCAGTTCAAACAGGCTGTCCTGCAAAGTCATGCGCGTATAGCGCGTTTTTCGGCTCTCTTTCATTTCCTTCATAAAGCGCGTCTCTCCCCTCAGTTAACAATCGAATGCAATGGATTCTGTTCTGAAATCAACAGTAATACGGATTTTGTCGCAAACATTACAATCTATAAACATCTGACGGTTGCAAAATAAACACAGTGTCATTATAATGAGTTTCTAACCGAATGTCAAGAATGAGTATGGATTTCCTGGAAGGAATTTTCGAATATTGCCGCCGATCCTCATGCGCGGGGGAGTGCGGCCGGGGCATCCCGGCGGATCGGGCCATTGGTCCCATCCGGGCCAGGATCCAAAGGAAATCCGTCATTTTAATAGAAGCAGTTACATAACAAGGGAGAGCATTCATGGATTTTATCACATTTGAAAACGTGGAGCGGGAATACCGCGTCGGGGACGCCGTGATCAGGGCGGTGGACGGCGTCAGCTTCAGCCTCGGCAGCGGCACGTTCAACGTGGTGCTCGGGCAGAGCGGCGCGGGAAAAACCACGGTGCTCAACATGCTGGGCGGCATGGATTCGCCGACCGCCGGCAGGATCATCGTCAACGGAAACGAGGTCTCCGGTATGTCGGAGCGGGAGCTTACCGACTACCGCCGCACGCAGATCGGCTTTGTATTCCAGTTTTACAATCTGGTTCCGAATCTGACGGCGCTGGAAAATGTGCAGCTTGCCGAGGAAATCTGCGCCGACCCGCTCGACGCCCGGGAAATGCTGCGGCGCGTCGGCCTTGAAAAGCGGATGGACAATTTTCCCAGCCAGATGTCGGGCGGCGAGCAGCAGCGCGTCTCCATCGCGCGGGCGCTGGCGAAAAACCCGCAGATCGTGCTGTGCGACGAACCGACCGGCGCGCTGGATTCCGAGACAGGGCGCAAAGTCCTGCGGCTCATCCGCGACGTTGCGAGCGACCTTGGCAAGACGGTCATCATCGTCACGCACAACGCGCCGATTTCCGAGATGGCCCAGACGGTGCTGCATATGAGGGACGGAAAAATCGCCGAAACGGAATTTCACGAGCACCCCAAAGAGGTGGAGGAAATCCTATGGTAAAGGGCGCCCTGTTCAGGAAATCCCTGCGCGACATGAAGAAGTCGAAAGCGCAGTTTATCTCGATTTTCATTATGGCTGCGCTGGCCGTTTCCCTGATGACGGGCCTCGACAGCATCTGGTTTACCGTACAGAACCACGCGGACGCCATGTACCGCGCGACAAACCTTTCCGATTTTTGGGTGACCGTGCAGAATCCCTCGGAACAGCAGCTCTGGGGCATCCGTCAGATCGACGGGGTAACGCAGGCGGAGAAGCGCTTTTCCGCCGACGCGGATACGGATCTGCCCGGCAACCCCACCCTGCACATTTACGCGCTCAGTGACCGCAGCTCTCTTGACCAGCCGGAGATGCAGGAGGGGAAATTCGGCAAAAGCGGCGGCGCGGTGCTGGACAGCGTCTTTGCCAAGGCGCACAACCTGAAAGTCGGCGACCGGATCTCCGTCAAGCTGAACGGCGTCTGGCTGCGCCTGCCGATCGACGGGCTGGCGCTGAACAGCGAGCAGGTTTTCGCCCTGAAAAACTCCGCCACCGTCATGCCGGATCCGGCCGCATACGGTTTCGCGGTGATACGCTCCGGCATGCTGGAGAGCGTTTACGGGCAGAAGGTCTACAACCAGATCAGCGTAAAAACCGCGCCGGGCACCGATCTGATACAGGTGGAACAAAAAGCGAACGCCGTCATCGGCGACGGCCTCATCGGCATGACCCTTCAGAAAGACAACAGCAGCGTCAGCGGTGTGAGCGGCCGGGTTCAGCAGATCAAGTCGCTCTCCTTCATATTCCCGCTTCTGTTTTTCCTCATCACCGCGCTGATCACGCAGAGTACGATGACACGGCTGGTGGAAAACCAGCGCGGTCAGATCGGGATCCTGAAGGCTCTGGGCTACAGCAGGCGGAGCATCCTCTGGCATTACGCCTCCTACGGAGTCATGGTCGGCGCGCTCGGCGCGCTCACCGGCCTTGCGGCGGGGCCAAACCTCTTTGGCAGGTGGTTGGTGCCGCGGATGAAGCTGACGTTTTCCGACTACCGTATCAGCGTCAATTTCGCGCACTTTGCGTTTGCCCTCCTTCTGATCCTTCTGTGCACGGGAGGCATTTCGTTTTACGCCTGCTGGAAGCTTCAGGGGAACACCCCCGCGGTGCTTCTCCGGGAAAAGCCGCCGAACAAGGGAGACCACATCTTTCTGGAAGCTCTGCCGTCCCTCTGGCGGAAAATGAAGTTCAGCAGCAAGCTGATTGCGCGGAACACCCTGAAGAACAAGAGCCGTCTCATCATGAGCACCGTCGGCGTCATGGGCTGCACCGGTGTGATTATTGCGGCGCTGGGAGTCCAAAGCATGCTTTCGGGGATCAGCGAGCAAATGTACGAGTCCACCTTTGTCTATGATCAGAAGATCATCCTCGACACCACAAAGACCGATTCCCGCTACCTTAGCAACCTGGGGCTGGACGGGGTCGTACAGCAGCTGGAGGAATCCGCCATTGGGGTGATCGCCCCGGACGGCGAACGGAAAATGGAGCCGATCACCATCACAACCGGCGACAGCCCCCTGATCCATCTGCAGGACGTCGCCGGAGATCCTGTTTCCCTGCCGGAAAACGGGATCCTTATGAGCCGCAAGCTGTGTGAGACGCTCGGGGTCCAGCCGGGAGACAGCATCCGGATCAAGCGCACGAACGAAGGATATGTCTCCGTACCGATCGTACAGACGGCCTACTTTGCCTCCGGCCAGGGAATTTACATGACCGATACCTACTGGAAATCCCTCGGGGAGACCTTCAAGCCGACGGCCCTGCTCGTGAAATGGAACGGCGCGCCGGACCAAAGGTTCCTGGCAAGCGACGCGGTGGCGGACGCGACGACACGTGAAAACCAGCAGTCCGGTCTTGCTTCCAGCACACAGGTGGTGAACCTCGCGGTGATCATGATGATCGTTATGGGCGCGGCGCTGGCATTTGTGGTGCTGTACAATACCGGCATCCTCAATTTTGCCGAGCGGATCCGCGACCTTGCGACGCTGCGGGTACTCGGCTTCCGCCACCGGGAAATTCAGAATCTGGTGCTGATTGAAAATTATTTTTCCGTGCTGCTCGGCATGCTGTCCGGTATTCCCGTAGGGCGGTATCTGTCGTGGCTGATCGCAAGCAAAATGGGAGAACAGATGGACCTTCTGGGCAGCATCACGCTGCCGGACGTGCTGATCGCCGGGATACTGACCCTGTGCTTCGCCTGGATCGTCAACAATGTCGTAGCCCGGAAAATGAAACAGATCGACATGCTTGAAGCGCTGAAAAGCGTCGAATAAAAATAGATGGAGGAACCCATGAAGGATTGGTTTTTACCAGTGAAGGACTGGATCGTATCGCATAAAAAGGCGGCGTTGGCCGGGGCGTGCGCGCTCGCCGCGCTCTTCGTCGTACTCGGAATCTTTTTTCACCAGAAAAACGCCCCCGCCGCTCCGCAGAAGACGGATTCTGCGGCTTCGGCAGATCAGGCCGGAGAGATCGACGCGTGGGGCGAGGTGAAATACACCCGCATGGAGGACATCAGCGTCGACTTCCCGTCGATCGTGACGGATGTACTGGTGAAGGAGGGCGAGCGGGTCACGCTCGGCCAGCCGCTCGTAACGCTGGACCTTTCCGAATACAGCGGGAACGTCGAAAAGCTGAAGCAGCAGCTTGCCGCAAACCAGGCGGCGCTGCCCGCCGCCACGCAGGACACCGCCGCGCTGGAGGCCGACATTACCCAGACGCAGAGCCAAATCGCGCGCAAAACGACGGAATATAACAAGGGCACGAGCCCCGATTTGAAGCTCGCTCAAACACAGCTCGACACCGCGAAGCGCAACCTCTCGAACTACCAGGCGCTCTACAGCGCGGGCGGGGTCTCGAAGGAAACGCTGAACCAGTACAAGGACGCCGTGACCCAGGCCGCAGAAACCCTGCAAAAAACCAAAAACGCCCTGAAAGACGAGCTTGACCAGCTGAACGTCTCGCTCAGATCCAAGCAGGCGCAGCTTTCACAGGCAAAGCTCGGCAACACCGCGAATGTCGCGAAACAGCAGGGCGGCGTCTCCGCCGCGCAGGTGGATCTGGACGCCATGACGGCCAAAACCGCAAAAACCTATTTCAAGGGGAACCAGATCGTCTCCGATCTTAAAAACGGGATCGTACAGAATATCACCGTCAGCAGCGCGGCCCATCTGGGTGTGCAGGGCGCGCCGACCAAGGTGCTCCAGATCATCGACGCGGACTCCATCGCCATCAGCGCGGAGGTCGACGAAGAATTCATCGGCAGCGTGAAGGCCGGCGAAACCGTCAGGATCGTTCCGGCCTCGGCCCCCGACGCCTCGCTTACCGGCACGGTTACACAGATTCCCGACCTGGCCGTGGAGAAGGACGGCAAGCGCGTCGTGCGCGTGCTGGTAAAGCCCGACGATCCGAAGGGCCTGCTGAAGCCGGGCTACACCGTGGATGTTTATTTTTCAAAATGAATATTCCACAAAATAATTTTCTTCACAGCGATCAGACAAAAGTTTTATTGCAAAGGGAGGAAACCTTATGAACTTTCAAAAAATCACCGCAGGGCTGCTGTCCGTCTTTCTTCTGGCGGGAACCCCGGTTCCCGCGCTCGCCGACACGGCCTCCGACGCGGTCACAGCCGCTCCCCAGATCGTAAATGTAAATTACGCGGACATTGAGTTTCTCGTGCGTTCGGGCAATCAGACCATCCGCGCAAATGAAAAAACGCTGGACAGTCTGAACAGCAACGACGCGGCCGGGCAGAAGCAGCAGGAGCTCGCCGCCAGCCGCGCTTCCCTGCAAAGCGTGAGCGACCAGCTCCAAAGCGCTTACAATGCCGTCGCCGCTCTGCCCTCCTCGCCGGAGCAGCAAGCCATTGCATCATCGCTCCAAGGCAGTCTCGCGTCAATTGCAGCGATCCGTTCGATTCTGAGCGCCCAAAGCGATCAGCTCGACGTAAACGAGGACACCATCGACCAGACCGAGCTGCAGATGGACGACGCCGCCGACCAGATCGTCGTGGGGGCGCAGAAGCTCTATGTGACGTTTCACTACCTGAACGCGGAGCGCAATCAGCTGCTCAGGCAGCAGCAGGCGCTGGACGACACGCTGAAAATCACGCAGCTGAAAGCCGACCTCGGTCTCATTACGCAGACCGACCTGCTCAACGCCCGGCAGCAGAAAAACACATTGGCGGATACCCTCACCGCGCTGGCAAACCAGATGCGGACGGTGAAAAACAATCTTCAGGTGCTTCTGGGATACTCGTCCGATTACGACCTCTCGATTTCTTCCGCACCGTCGCCGGATGCAAATTTCTCCGCCGCAGTGAACGAGGCGGCCGACCGGCAGACGGCGCAGGGCGCAAACTGGACGCTGAAAGAAAAGAAGCTGGCGAAGGAAATCGCCGACGACAACAAGGATTCCAATCTGGATTCAACGGTCGACGACTATCGCGCGGCGTCGCTGAATTACGGCCTTGCGCTGAACACGTTCAGCGCTTCCTTCCAGCAGGTGTACAACGACGTGGCGGAAAAGCAGAGCCGCCTCGCCTCGGCGCAGGCGGCTTACGACGCGAAAACGAAAACGCTTGACGCCGTAAAGCTCCAGAATACGTTGGGGATCGCCTCGGTACTCGAACTGAAAAACGTGCAGACAGACCTGGACAGCGCGCAGGCCGCGCTCGATCAGGCGAAGCTCAATCTTTTTTCTTCCCAGGAGCAGTACCGCTGGGCGCTTCGGGGCGTGATCGGCACATCCACGCAGGAATAGTTCTCCGCATAAGGGGCGGTTCCACATATTCGGAGACCGCTCAAAACAGCCGACCGCGGATTTTCAACATAAATAAAATTACGGAAGCCCGTCATCCTGATTACACAGGCATGACGGGCTTTTCCTGAAACGCTTCCATTGTAAACGATGGTGACCGGGAAGCCTTACATACAAGGTTCCGAGGAAGCCACGGCAGCCGGGACGAAAAAAAGAGCAGTCAAAGCTTTCCTCGTTGGGATGACAACCACATTCCTCCGTGATATAATCAAAAAATACATGACTGGAACCAAACTACATATAGAATTGAACGAGGATGCTATGAACGAAAAAGAAATTGCAGAAATCCGCCGCCGCTTCCGTCCGGACAAGAGCAATATTACCCGGATACGCGGCTGTTACGTCAACGATCAGAAAGAAATCGTTTCGGAGTTCAGCCAGCCGCTGGGGTTAATGCCCCAGGACGAATCCGAAGAGCTGCTGGCCATTCTGAAAAAGACGCTGTCCGGGACGATTGGCAAGAACCTGATCGACATTGAATTTGCGACCCGGCAGGTTCTGGAAGGCGAAGAGCACAAGCTGCTGATGGCGCTCAAAGATTCCTCGCTGGAAAACGACGACGCCGTGAGGGAATTTTACGGGCGCGTGATTCAGACGCTCAATACGGAAGGCCATTACCTGATTCTTCTGGCTTACGACCAGTACGACGTTCCGTACTATACAAAAGACGGAGAAAAGCAGGAGGATTCCGCAGAGGTATTTTCGTACTTCCTGTGCAGCATCTGCCCTGTAAAATTAACAAAGCCGGCGCTTGGCTACTATGTTTCGGAAAACAGCTTCCGCAATATCCGGACGGACCGGGTCGTGTCGGCGCCGGAGCTTGGATTCCTGTTTCCGGCCTTCAACGACCGCAGCGCCAACATTTACAACGCCCTTTACTACTCCCGCAGCATTGCGGAGAACCATACAGAATTCGTCGACACCGTATTCAAAAGCGAGATCCCGATGCCCGCCGCCGCACAGAAGGAAACCTTCCGGGCCATTTTGGAGGACACCGTTGCCGAGGACTGCAGCTTCGACGTCGTGCAGGCAGTTCAGGGACAGTTGTCCGAAATGATCGAGGAGCACAAAAACAATAAAGAGGAAGAGCCGCTGGCCGTCTCCAAAAAAACGGTAAAGGGGATTCTGGAATCCTCCGGCGTCTCCGAAGAGCGCGTGACCGCCTTTGAAGAAAAGTTTGACACGGAATTCGGCGCCGATGCCGAAATCAGCCCTCAGAATCTGATTGACACAAAGCAGCTGGAGGTCCGCACTCCCGACGTGACGATCCGTGTCAATCCGGAGCGCAACGACCTGGTCGAAACGCGGATCATCGACGGCACCAAATACATTTTGATCCGCGCGGACGAAGGCGTCGAGGTAAACGGCGTGAACATCCATATTTCGTAACGGTTCTTCCGCTGCTCTCAGCGTCTGCCGCTTGTATGCCCGGGGAAAGATTACGGACTTTTGTAAAATGGGAAGAGCCGCCCGAATGAAATATTACGATACGGAGGATGAGGACGCTTCCTCTGATTGGCATTCTTTTACTTCTACTTTTTCAATCCCGTAAAATCCTATGATCAGGCCCAGCGCCGTAGCGATCAATCCCGCAAAAATCATTCCTCTCACACCGGAAAGATCCAGCAGCAATCCGCCGAGAAGACTTGCGGCCACGCCGCCAAGCGTGATCGCGCTTGTCATAAAGGCCTGCCCTTTTGCCAGGTCCTCTTTACGGATGATTTCATTTACATAATAGACGGAAGCGGGGATAAACAGCGCGTAGGAACCGAACTGAAATATTTGTGCCGCATACAGCGTCCGCACATCGGCTGCCAGCATCGTGAGCGCCGCTTTCACGGTAAAGAAAACGAGAGAAAATTTCAGGATGGAACTGCATCGGATCTTTTTCACCAAAAAACCGAACAAAACCATGGCGGGCAATTCTATCGCCGCCGCGATTCCGGTGGCGATTCCCATCTCCTTTGCAGTGCCGCCCACATTTTCGGTGATTTGTATCAGGTAATTATTGATCATGGTATGCGAACAAAACGTAAGGGATACGGCAATCATCAGCGCGGCAAATTTTTTGTTCTGCATAAAAAAGGAAAATGGATGCGCATCCGCTTTTTTCGGCTCGCTTGTTTCCATATTTTCCGGACAAGCCGTATCGCTTTCGGTATCAGCGGACCGCTCCTTTGTAAATGTATAAATTACAATCCCCAGCGCCAGATAAAGGCCCGTGGAAATAACCGGCAGAAGGCCGGTGCCGAAGCTGTCCACAAGGATTCCCAGCAAAACGGATAATACCGCGTAGGAAATAGAACCCATTCCTCTGGCAAGGCCGAAATTGATTCCGATCCCCTTATTAATGAACTGCATCCCGAGGGAATTGACCAGCGGCTGCAGCGTATACAGAACGGCGGATTCCAGCGTAAGCAGAACCGCAAGTATAAAAAAACTCCCCGACAGAAAGGATCGGGCTGCCGCAAGCGCTCCCGCCGCTCCTGTCAGGACGACAATTAAATTTTTCATCGATATTTTTCTGGTCCTGTCGGCAAACGCCGCCACCGCGGGCTGCAGCAGTACCGCAAAAATATTCGCCAGCGCAAGCACCAGGCCGATCTGGCTGTTGCTGAAATGCTCGGACAATAAAAAGATGGATGCAAAGCCGAGGCTGCTGCAAACGATCGACCAATAAAAGCTGTGAGCAGCCGAATACTTCATGGTATATTTCAGATTGATGTCGATGTTCTTTATCTCCCCTCCGAATGTGCCGTACTGGTTTTATGAACTGATAAATTCCGCCTGTAAGACCTGCATTTTTATCTTTGATCCAACAGGCCGGATTTTTTCAAGCAGATTTTTATTGCGTTTTTGGATTGACGCATATTTCTTCTTTATTATACTTTTATTTTTCATCTTATTCAACCGGTTTCTTTTGCATGACAGGGATATGGGCCGCCCGGATTCATTTCCCATACAAAAAACGGGGCGGAATAAAATCCGTCCCGCTTTTCTATTTGCCTTTCCGGCTTCTGTACTCCTGATACAAAATATCCTTCAATACTAAGAAAGTATCCGCTTCGCTGAAGCCGAACTGTCACTTCAGGATTTTCTACCGGCCAGAACTGGAAATCTGTCAACGGAACTTAACATTCAGAAGTGCCGGTCACCCGCTCAGCGGTCCATAAAATTTTTCAGATACTCCGAAACGGACCGGTTCATCTCCAGTGAAAAATCGGACATGTATTTTCTTTTACAGAAAGCCTCTATACTCTCCAGCGAGCCATTCTCACCGTACATACGGAGCAGTTCTTCCGGCCGCATTTCCTTGTACGAATCCGTGTGGACGATATGCTCCTTTTCAAAGCGTCCGGGTTTTACCCTTTCCCTTTGCTGCTGAGTGGGATACCCGTAGACCACCATGGCGGCCGGGATAGTGTATTCGGGCAAAGAGAGAAGCGCCCGGACCTTTTCGCAGTTTTCCAGAATATCCCCGATATAGCAAGAGCCAAGCCCCAGCGAATGAGCCGCCGTCACGGAATTCTGCGCGGCGATCAGGGCGTCGGAGCAGGCGAGCAGCAGGTCGCCTGGTCCGGGTTTGCGGGGGGACAGCCCCGCGGCGCTGAACATTTTATACCATCTGTCATAATCCGCCGTGAAGACCAGAACGACCGGGGCCTTGGCAATAAACGGCTGATGATCGCAAAGGACGGATAACTGCTCCTTGATTTTGCCGTCCGTCACGTCGATGATCGTGTACAGCATCATGTTTCCGGCCGTAGGCGCCTCAAATGCCGAGGCGATGATTTCGTTTTTGACATCCTGAGAAACTTCCCGGTTCTCAAAAACCCGCACCGATTTTCTCTCCCGCAGTTGTTTTAAAACTTCATTTTCCAATCTCATTTTCCTCCTGACAGCTTTTGTGCTTATTATAACACACTTTCATCCATGAAGGGGCCGTTTTGCAGCGGCCCCTTCATGGATGAAAAAATTTTTTTGTTATTTCAGAGTCCACTCCGCGCTTTGCCGCTGCAGCTGAACCATCCGCGGATAAAGCCTTCCGCGCTTCATCAGTTCTTCCGGCTTTCCCTGTTCGGCCACAACGCCGTTGTCCAGCGCGACCAGATGGTCCGCGCCCGCGACGGTCCGCATCCTGTGTGCGATAATCAGCACGGTTTTGTCCTTGACCAGACGTGAAATCGCGGTCTGGATCTGGGTCTCGTTTTCCACGTCAAGGGAGGCGGTCGCCTCGTCCAGCAGGATGACCGGCGCGTCCTTCAGCAGCGCGCGCGCAATGGAGATGCGCTGGCGTTCCCCGCCGGAAAGGGTGGAGCCGTTTTCCCCGATCACGGTATGATACCCGTCGGGGAAGCGCCGGATGAACTCATCGCAGTTGGCGGCTCTGGCCGCGGCGTACACCTCCTGATCCGCCGCGCCCTTCCGCCCCAGACGGATGTTGTTGAGGATCGTATCGTTGAACAGCACCACATCCTGAAAGACGATGGCAAAGCTTTTCAGAAGCGTTTCCGGTTCCACCGTGGTCACGTCGACGCCGCCGACCGTTATTTTTCCGCGGTCCGCGTCCCAGAACCGGGCCGCCAGCTTGGCAGCCGTGCTCTTGCCGCCGCCCGAGGGGCCTATCAGGGCCGTAACCTCCCCCTGCTTCGCCGTAAACGATACATTGTCAAGAACCGTTTCCCCGTCGTTGTAGGAAAATCCCACATGGTCGAATACGATATCGTACCCCTCGGGGTCGTACCGGCTGCCGCCGGCCTGAACCGGATGATTTTCCAGCTCCTTCATACGCCGTATCTGGATCTGCGCATTGAATATTTCCGCCAGATACATCAGGCAGACGGACAGGGGATCGTACAGGCGGGAAACCGTCATTAAAAAGATCAGGTAAGTCAGAAAATCGGTCCGTCCCCGTGAAAGCAGGTTGGCTCCCACTAAAATAACGGTTGCGAATCCAAGCCGCAGAATCAGCTGGGAGGAGGAAACAAAAACACCCGTTATCAGCTCCGAACGGAGGGAAGCCGAAATGACCCTGTCCAGCTTCCGGTCAAGCGCCGAAAGATATTCCTCTTCCCGCCCGCACGCGCGGATATCGCGGACAGTCTCCAGACATTCCTGTACGCCGTCGGCGGCGGCCAGCTTGATATCGACCTTCCTGGTCCCCCACTTATCCTGAATCCTTCTGCTGCCGACGGTTACGGCCAGCGCCGCAGGAAGAACGATCAGAGTGGCAAGCGCCATCCGCCAGTCCAAGACGAACAGCCCGATCCCCACCAGCGCAATGGAAATAACGGACCCGAACAGTTGGGGAACCGCATGGGAAAAGGTGTGCTCCAGCTCCGTACAGTCGCCCATCAGCGTGGTGGTAAGCGCGCTCAGGTCGCGCTGTCCGAAAAAGGAGAGCGGCAGCGTCCGCAGCTTTTCCGCAAGCGTCACCCGGCGGTCCGCGCTTTCCTCGTATGCGGAAACATAGGTGTTGCAGTACTGAATGTAGTTCAGTATAAAAATAATAACCAGAAGCCCCACGGCAGCCGCCGTGTATTTCCAGACCTTTCCGGTATCGGGGGAGCCGCCGAACAGCGGCTTCAGGAGCTCCTGCAGGGTCAGGACCAGCAGGCCGACCGGCAGCATCAGGCCGATATCGGCCGCGGCGCTTGCGATAATCCCTTTTTTCAGGTCTTTGGCGCCCTGCTCGCTCAGGGCAAATATCTTACGAAACATAGGAAACCTCCTTGCCGACGCTCCAGGAAACGGAGCTCTGATAGTCGCGCCACAGCGAAGCGTAAATTCCGTCGTTTGTGAGAAGCTCTTCGTGCCGGCCTCTTTCCTCGATTTCACCGTTGGACAGCACCAGAATTTCGTCCGCGTTTTTCACCGTGGAAAGCCGGTGCGCGATCATCAGCACCGTTTTTCCCTTCGTCAGCTTTTCAAAGGCCACCTGAATCTTATGCTCGTTTTCCGGGTCGGCAAAAGCGGTGGCTTCGTCCAACACAATAATCGGCGCGTCCTTTAAGATCGCGCGCGCCAGAGCGATCCGCTGCTGTTCGCCGCCGGACAGGTAAACGCCCCTGGTCCCGATCACTGTCTGCAGGCCCTGCGGCAGTTTTTCGAGGATATCGCCGCACTGAGCCGCCCGGGCGGCCTTTTCCACCTCCGCCGCAGCGGCGTCCGGTTTCGCCGCGCGGATATTGTTGAAAACAGTATCCTTAAACAGGCGGGAATCCTGAAAGACAAAGGCGATCTGCTTCATCAGCACGTCCGGCCCGATGTCCCGCACGTCTGTCCCGCCGATTTTGACACTTCCGGCGTTTACATCCCAAAAACGGGGCAGCAGGCTGGCAGCCGTGGTCTTTCCGCCGCCGGAAGGACCCACCAGCGCAACCGTGGATCCGGCCGGGACGGTAAAGCTGACGTCGTTCAGAGCCGGGATTTCCGAACCGGAATAGGTGAAAGAAACATGGGAGAACTCTATCTGCGACCCGGAAGGCATCTTCGGCGTGTCCGGCTTCGGAAGCGGTTTTTCCTGCAGCAGGGAATCAACGCGGCGCACCGATTCCTCCGCAATCATTTTATAACTGGACATATACATGATCTTATTGATCATAGCGGAACAGGCCGGAGTAAACAGGAGATAAAAAATATAGTCCTGCAGAAACAGGCGGATGTCCGGCGCATACACGGCGAAAAGGAACCCCGCCGGAATCAGAAGAAAAAAAGTTCCGTTCAGGATGGTGGTAAAAGCGCTCATCGCTTTCTTAAAGGAAAGGGCGTAAGCGGAGACATATTTTTTATACTTCATGATGGAGCTGTAGAAGCTCTTGAAGGAATAGACCGTCTGCTGGAACACCTTTACCACGGGCACCCCGCGGACGTATTCCACCGCCTCATTGTTCATTTCCTCCAGCGAATCCTGATATACTTTCATAAAATCCACGGATTCCACGGTCATCATTTTCATCTGGATCACAAACCCAACGGCCAAAGGGACCAGGCACAGAAGGCCGAGCCGCCAGTCAAACACAAACAGCAGGACCAGCATGGTCACCGCCGTTACAACCGTCCCGCTCAGGTCGGGAAGCTGATGCGCCAGAAACGTTTCGGTCTGGCCGGAGTTTTCATCGATGATTTTCCTCAGCTTTCCGCTGCTGTTCAGTGAAAAAAAGCCCAGCGGAAGCGTGACCAGATGCCGCAGAGCCTGTGATTTCATATTTCTGGCCGTATGGAACGCCGCAAAATGGGAGCACATCAGCGCCGCAAAATAGAGAACGAAGCCCACCGCGAAAGCGGCCACCGCCCACCAGCCGTACAGGGCAAGGCTGCCGCCGTTGAGCGCGGACATGTCCGGGGCCGCACGCAGGACCTCACGGACACATAACCAGACGCAGACGAACGGCAGCAGCATAAAGACCGAACTGATCCCCGACAGGACACAGGCCGCCACAACAAGAGCTTTGTACTTCCCCGCAAACTCAAGCAGGCGCGGAATCCCCGTTTTTTGCTTATGCATAAATTTCCTCCTTCAACATACAAAATATTCAGTTAGCAATCGCTAACCATAAGTTATTGTAGAAGATGCAAAAAGGGATTTCCACTCCAAAAAGCCCCGGCTGCTCCGAAAGGCCAGCTATTTATTGCGGTATTCCGAGGGGCTCATCCCCATGATTTCTTTAAAGGCGGATGAAAACTTGCTGGGATTCTCGTACCCCACCCGTCCCGCGATCTCCGCTACGGTAAGCGTCCTGTCGCGCAGCAGCTCCGCGGCGGTCTGAACACGGTATTCCCGCCGGTAAGCCGAAGCGCCCTTTCCGTAAATGGATTTGAAACAGTTTTTTAGGCCCGTCAGGCTGATTCCGTGCTCCCGCGCCAGCTGTGCCAGCGTGATGTCCTTCTCGAGGGAGCGCGTCAGGTGGTCCCGGATATGCTTTACCTTCCGCACCTGATTCGCGTCATAATAAGGGATTGTTTCATAAGGAGAGGACGGCAAATCTTCCAGCACAAAAAGCAGCTCCAGTGTTTTCAGCCGCAGATATCCCGCCTGTGTTTCCCAGTCCGCCCGGTAGATATCGTCAAAAATCCGCTGTATCCGGTCCGGAGATTTCAGAACAAAGCACCGGTTTTCGGGACAGAGCTTTTCGCGCAGCCCGTCCAGATGAATCTGGAAGCCGGGCAGCTGTGCTTCAAAATATTTCCCGGCGGCCCAAAGATCCATAAAGACGGAGACGCCCTGATACATTTTCAGGGGAAAGCAGGTGACGCTGGCGGCGTTTTCCAGCATATTGACCGCGAGGTCCCCTTCGCCCATATAGACATAGGCGCCGCGCCTGAACTCACATTCAAAGCGGCCCCTCCG
>NZ_JBNLXQ010000004.1:227462-278283 GCF_053840905.1 Caproiciproducens sp. | reverse complement strand
TCTGTGGAGCTTCTTTGGTTGATAAGTTCTCAGCATGAAAAAACCTCCTTTCGGGGTACAAACCTTGCAATATAGCATTATATATTAAATACGCGCAGCCTGTCAACCTAAATTTTGTCCCACGTACCGAAAAATATTGGAATTTACCGGCATACAGGCCGACCGGCGAATTGGTCGAGCTATATAAATCAATATACCACACTTCCCCGTAAAAGAAAAGTAAAAGCGCGTCATTTAAAAAAATTTTATACTCTATGTGTTTTACACGCGCGCAATACAATATACTGTATTTTCTCCGACAATTGAAATTTGAAATAAATTGTATTTTGTGGTAATATAATTTATGTTATGCCTACGAGTATAAATAATTGTTAGAATGAGGTTTAGAGAATGGAATCCTTCACCGAGGTCTGGAATCTGGTCTGCGATTATTGCAAAAGCAAGATCACCGATATTGCCTATTCCACATGGATCAAGCGCATAGAACCGGTCAATCTTGACTTTGCGCAGGGAGTTGCGGTCATTAAAGTCCCGAACGAACTTCACCGGCAGACGATCAAACATTATTATATGGATATGCTCGATGAAGCATTCACACAGATTTTCGGTCAAAAAATCCAGATTCGCGTCTGTACCCCGGAAGAAACGGGGGTCGAAAAACAGAACGACGAAACGCCCGCCATCAACGACGATTACGAATTCACCTTCGACACCTACATCGTCGGTTCTTCCAATAAATTTGCGCACGCCGCCTCCATGGCGGTGGCAAGCAAGCCCGCAACCCTTTATAATCCCCTGTTCATCTACGGAAATTCAGGATTGGGGAAAACCCATCTTCTATACGCGATCTGCAACGAGATCAGCCGGACCCATCCCGAAATGAACATTATTTACATAAAAGGCGACGAATTTACCAACGAGCTGATCGAAGCGATCCGCCGCGGCACCACCGCGGAATTTCACAGCCGTTACCGGAAAGCGGACGTGTTCCTGGTGGACGATATTCAGTTTATCGCCGGAAAAGATTCCACCCAGGAGGAATTTTTCCATACCTTCAACACGTTATATGAGGCAAAAAAACAGATCGTACTGACCTCCGACCGGCCGCCGAAGGATATCGCCACCCTGGAGGAGCGCCTGCTCACCCGTTTTGAGTGGGGTCTGACCGCCGACATCCAGCCGCCGGATTTTGAAACGCGCATCGCCATTATTAAAAGGAAAGCGGAGCTTCTGGAAATCGACCTTCCCGACAACGTCGCGGAATACATCGCCAACCGGCTGAAGAACAACATCCGGCAGCTGGAGGGCGCGGTGAAAAAAATGAAAGCCTACTACCTGCTCGCTGGGGAGGACCCCAGCATCACCACGGCGCAGGCGGCGATCAGCGATATCATCAACAACGACCAGCCCACCCCTTTTACCGTGGAAAAGATTATCGACGAGGTTGCGCGCACGTTCGGTACGACCGGCGAGGACATCCGTTCCGCCAAGCGTTCCGCAAACATTTCGAGCGCGCGGCAGATGGCGATTTACGTGGTGAGGGAAATCACCCAGCTGCCGATGACCTCCATCGGCGAGGAATTCGGCGGACGCGACCATTCCACCGTCGTATACGCCATCCAGCAGGTAGAAAAGGGAATCAAGCGCGACCCGAAAACCAAAGCGACCGTCGAAGATATCATTAAAAATATCCGCGACCGCTGAAAAGTGGAAAAAAAGCTGACATTTCAACAATTTCTGTTGATCCGCGCTTGAAACGGGTTTTCAGACGTCCCGGATCATTGAACTTGTTTTCAACATTCCCCACAGAGTTTTCAACATACGGTTAAATACTTTGATTTTATACGAAAAGTTAACAAAACCTCAACATGAAAATCACATGCGGAAAACGGCGAAAACCAAAGCCGCGCCTGTATTTCCAAAAGCTTTCCACTTTTCCGCGCCGCCTACTACTCTTACTAAATTAAATCTATACTATCTATTATAAAAGGAAGCAGAAGGTGAGTTTATGAAAATAACCTGCCAGCGGCAGCAGCTGAACGAAGCAGTGTTGAATGTTCAGCGCGCCGTGTCCACAAAATCCTCCGTCCCCGCTCTGGAAGGAATCCTGCTCAAAACAGGAGAAAATGAAATCACGCTGTGCGGCTACGACCTTGAACTGGGAATGACCACAAAAATAGAAGCCCGGGTGGAAGAACCGGGAAGCATCGTCCTGAGCGCCCGGCTGTTCGGCGACATTGTCCGGCGTCTGCCGGCGGACGCCGTGTACCTTGCCACCGACGAGAAAAAAATCACTTCCATCAAGAGCGGGCCGGCCGATTTCTCCATCGTGGGGATCCCCGCGGAGGAATACCCGGAGCTTCCGGTCATCACCGGGGAAACCTCGATCCGGATCGCCAACTGTATCCTGAAAAGCATGATCCGGCAGACGCTTTTCGCCGTCGCGGAAAGCGACGCGAAGCCGATCCACACCGGTACCCTGTTTGAACTGAGCAAAAATAAGATCCGCCTGATCTCCGTGGACGGCTACCGTCTGGCTTTAAGGGAAGAAACCGCCGCCTGCGGCGAGGAAACCAGTTTTGTCGTCCCGGGCAAAACGCTCGGCGAAGTGCTCAAGCTTCTGAGCGACGACGACACCGAGCTGGAAGTCCAGATCGGCCGGCGCCATATTTTATTCCAGATCGGAAACTACTGCGTGATTTCCCGTCTTCTCGAAGGGGAATTCCTCGACTATAAGGCCGCTATCCCCGGCGCCAGCTCAACGGAGGTCGTCGTTTCCACCCGTTCGTTCATCGACAGCGTGGAGCGCGTTTCCCTTCTGATCACCGACAGGCTGAAAAGCCCGGTGCGCTGCGTATTTGAGGACGGAGAGATCAAGGTCTCCTGCTCGACCTCCATCGGGCACGCCAACGACCAGCTTTCCGCGAAAATCGACGGCGCGGGCGTGGAAATGGGCTTCAACAACCGCTATCTTCTCGACGCCCTGCGCAACACCGAGGGCGACGAAGTGAAAATACAGCTCAACGGCGCTTTGAGCCCGATGAAAATCCTTCCGCGCGAAGGGGATTCCTTCCTCTTTCTGGTGCTGCCGGTCCGTTTGAAGAGCGAGGTTTCGGAATGAAGACGGAAAAAATCGTCATCGATACCGAATTTATCCGGCTGGACGCCCTTTTGAAGCTGGGCGGCGCGGTGGACACCGGCGGCCGGGCAAAATTTATCGTGCAGTCCGGCGAAGTGAAGGTCAACGGGGAAATCTGCACCATGCGCGGTAAAAAAATGAGAAGCGGCGACAGGGCCGAATACAACGATGTGACATATGAGGTGTGTAACGGGTGATTATCCAGCACCTGGAGGCTGAAAATTACAGAAATATCCGGCGCTGCGTGATAATTCCGCAGAATGGGATCAATATAATATATGGGAAAAACGCACAGGGAAAGACCAATCTGCTGGAAGCGGTCTGGCTTTTTACGGGCGGCCGTTCCTTTCGGGGAACGAAGGACGCCGACCTGGTTCTGCAGGGAGAAGCCGGCGCAAGGCTCGGTTTGGAATTTTTCAGCGGCGAGCGAGGGCAGACGGCGGAAATCACGATTGAAAACGGGCGCAGGAACGCCGTTTTAAATGGGATTCCCCAAAAAAACGCTTCCGGGCTGGTCGGAAAGTTCTTTTCCGTGATTTTTTCCCCGGAGCATATCGCGCTTGTGCGCGAAGGCCCCTCCCGGCGCCGAGATTTTATGGACGCCGCCCTCTGCCAGATCAAACCCGGGTACGCCGCGCTTCTTTCGCGGTACCACCACACGCTGATCCAGCGCAACACCCTTTTGAAAGATATCCCCCGCCATGCCGAGCTGATGGATACGCTCGAAATCTGGGACGAAAAGCTTGCTTCCTACGGCGAGGCGATCGTCCTCGGCAGGACGGACTATATCCGTAAAATCAGGGAACCGGTCAAAGAGATTTACGCCGGCATTTCCCAACATACCGAAATCATTGATTTAACCTATCAGAAAAGCGCCGAAAACCTGAAAAAGGCACTGAAAGCGGCCCGCCGGGAGGATGTGGCGCTGGGCCATACCAGCGTCGGCCCGCACCGCGACGATATGGATATCGCCATAGACCTCCGTCCCGCGCGGACGTTCGGCTCACAGGGCCAGAAACGCTCCGCCGTCCTTGCTTTAAAGCTTGCGGAGGCCGAGATGCTTTACCGCCAGACCGGAGAAAGACCCGTTGTCCTGCTCGACGACGTGATGAGCGAGCTGGACTCCGGCAGGCAGGATTATTTACTCAATCATTTGGATCGCTGCCAGGTTTTTATAACCTGCTGTGAACCCGGCGCAATTCAGCGGCTCCGGGAGGGCGCCCTGTTTGAAATGGACGGCGGCACCCTGATAAAAAAATGAGAAAGGTTTTATTTTATGTATCTTCATCTCGGGCAGGACACGGTGATTAAAGTCAGTGATATTGTGGGCATATTCGATATGGAAACCTCTACCATCTCCAAATCGACCAGAAACTATCTTTCCGCGGCCCAAAAAAAGGGCCGGGTCGTCAACGTTTCCATGGAAATGCCGAAATCCTTTGTGCTTTGCTGTGATAAAAGCCGCCGGATTACCGTTTATATCACACAGATCTCCTCTTCCACCCTTCTGAAAAGGACAGGGTTTATCGACGAGATATCAAATGTTTAAGGTGAAAAAATGAAAAAATTCAGAAAAGCACGATGTCCCCACTGCGGAAATAAGCTGACGCTGCTGCGCACCTGGGCGATCAAAACACAGGGCGAGTACAAATGCCCCAAGTGCGGCGGCTACTCCAATATTGAGCTCGACCCCGCCGTTCACTTCTTCGCCATCGGCGCGATCGTACTCAGCGGGCTGATTTACCTTGTCTGGATGATTTCCGTAAAAATGCTCAGTCTTGCTTCCATTTTTTTCATTCTGCTGCCGTATTTTTTATTTTATTCGTTCTGTTTTTTCCTGGTCAGGCTCAGAAAGCCGGCAGTACGCAGGAAACAACCCCCCGCCGGCCGGCCGCAGCAGCCGTCCCCCCAGCGGCAGACACAGAAAATTTACGATAGAAGAGACAGAAGATTCTGAACAGAACGTTTCGGCTTAACGAGAGTATACGATATGTATTATAATTGGAGGGTTAAACTTGGAGTTTAGCGAAGTTACGCAAATAAAACAAAAATACGACGAAAATCAGATACAGGTACTGGAAGGTCTGGCCGCGGTCAGAAAGCGCCCCGGCATGTATATCGGTTCCACCGGGCCGCGCGGACTGCATCACCTCGTCTATGAAATCGTGGACAACGCGATCGACGAAGCGCTCGCGGGCTTCTGCGACAGAATCGAAGTCAAGATCCTGCCCGGGAACATCATCAGCGTACTGGACAACGGACGCGGAATCCCGGTCGGCATCCAGCATCAGATGGGAATCCCGGCGGTCACGGTTGTTTTCACCGAGCTGCACGCGGGCGGAAAGTTCGGCGGCGGCGGCTACAAGGTGGCCGGCGGCCTGCATGGCGTCGGCGCGTCGGTCGTCAACGCGCTGTCCGAATGGCTGGAGGTCGAGGTTTACAACGAGGGCAGGATTTACTACCAGCGCTTTGAGCGCGGAAAAGCCGTCACCCAGCTGGAAATGCGCGGTGAAACGGATAAAACCGGGACGCTCGTCACCTTTAAGCCGGACGCGGAAATCTTCAGGGAAACCACTTCCTACGATTACGAAACCCTGCAGACAAGGCTGCGCGAACAGGCGTTTCTGAACGCCGGCATCCATATCGCGCTGTTCGACCTGCGCGACGAAAGCAATCCCGTAAACGACAACTACTGCTACCACGGCGGCATCAGCAGCTTTGTGGAATTCATCAATAAAAAGAAGGCCGTCGAGCTCATTCACCCCGATATTATGCACTTTAGCTCCGTCTCCCCCGATAATTCGGCAACGGCGGAAGTCGCCATGCAGTATAATGATTCCTATAACGAGCTGATGCTGTCCTTTGCCAACAATATCCATACCACTGACGGCGGCACGCACGAGGACGGGTTCAAACGCGCCCTGACCCGTGTGATGAACGATTACGCCAGAAAATACAACATTCTCAAAGAAAGCGATAAAAACCTTTCGGGCGACGACGTGCGCGAGGGCCTGACCGTCATTATCAGCGTGAAGATGAAGGACGCCCAGTTTGAGGGCCAGACAAAGGCCCGCCTGGGAAATACCGAAATCGGCACGCTGGTCAGCAACCTCATCACCGATAAAATGGCCGCCTATCTCGAAGAAAATCCGGCGACGGCAAGGGCGATTTTCGACAAGGCGCTGGCCGCTTCCCGCGCGCGCGACGCCGCGAGGAAGGCCCGCGACCTGGTCCGCCGCAAATCCGCGCTGGAAAACGCCGCGCTTCCGGGCAAGCTTGCCGACTGCCAGAGCCGCAATCCCGACGAGACGGAAATCTATATCGTCGAGGGAGATTCCGCCGGCGGTTCCGCAAAAGGCGGACGCGACCGCAAGTATCAGGCGATCCTGCCGCTCTGGGGAAAAATGCTCAATGTGGAAAAGGCAAGGCTCGACAAGGTGTACGGCAATGAAAAGCTGATGCCCGTCGTCACCGCGCTCGGCTGCGGGATCGGTGAAGAATTCGACCTGAATAAGCTTCGCTACGGAAAAATCATCATCATGGCCGATGCCGATGTCGACGGTTCGCACATCCGCACCCTGCTTCTGACCTTCTTCTTCCGGTTTATGAAGCCGCTTGTGGAGGAAGGCCATATTTACCTTGCGCAGCCGCCGCTGTTCCGGCTGAGCAAGGGAAAAAATCATTACTATGCGTTCAGCGACGAGGAACGCGACCGGAAAATGGAGGAGCTCGGCAGCAATTACGAGATCCAGCGCTACAAAGGCCTTGGTGAAATGGACGCCGAGCAGCTTTGGGAAACGACCATGAATCCGGAGACCCGCACCATGCTGCGGGTGGAGGTGGAAGACGCCGCCGCCGCGGACGAAGCCTTTACCATCCTGATGGGCGATAAGGTCGAGCCGCGCCGCGCCTTTATTGAAAGCAACGCGAAGTACGCAAAGAACCTCGATGTCTGACGGGCTTTTCGTACTTTGCGCGGGCATCCTTCGTATAAACGGGCGGAATTCAGCCTGAATTTATGCAGAATGTATTTTTTAGTATGAAAATTACAATTCGTACTACATAAGCGAAAAGGAGAATTTCTCATGAAACAATTTGTAAAGGAACAGGAAACCGCCTCAAAACCTCCTGAACCCCGGGGGGAACAGACCCCCGACGAAGACCAACCTGAGGAGGACAAAGTGGAATGGGACGGTTCCGAAGCGGAGCTGGTCGCCGATGAAACGGCGCTGGCGTTTGAGGAACAGAACACGGGGATCAAGCTGACCTACACGCTGACCTCCGGTGAAATCTTCAGAGTTCTCCGGAAAAGCCAGTACACCGGCGCAAGGCTGGGGCTTTCAGCTGTTGCGGTCGTGCTGAGCGCCGCGATGGCGGTCGTCTTTCTGATGCAGTTCCGCTCGACGGGCGACAGTCGTTACGCGTCTTTGGCGGTGGTGTGCATTCTGCTGGTTCTGGTGGTCGCGGTTTTCCCGACGGCCGTCATCCGGGCTCACTCGTCAAAAATTGCCGACGGCAGGGAG
Source organism: Caproiciproducens sp. (assembly GCF_053840905.1). Taxonomy (NCBI): domain Bacteria; kingdom Bacillati; phylum Bacillota; class Clostridia; order Eubacteriales; family Acutalibacteraceae; genus Caproiciproducens; species Caproiciproducens sp. The sequence goes on along the minus strand of NZ_JBNLXQ010000004.1, from coordinate 270,621 downwards.
ATCCGCATGAAGATTTACCCCGACCATATCGAAATGGGCTTGCCCGGCAAAAGATGGGAAATCCCGCTCGACGGGACCAGCGAATGCGTTCAGATCGAAAATCTGATCGTGCTGTACATAGACGACCGGAATATGGTGATTCTTCCGCTGCGCTGTGTGGAACCGGCCGTTTTGCCGGAGGTTCAGGCAATGCTTCTGGCGGGTACGCACCCAAAAAGCTGAAAAAGGAAAGGAGACGGAAAGATGCCGACGTTTTACGAGGGAGGGCCGGTCGATACGGTGGAACAGACGGTTGGCCCCGACGAATACGCCGCGGCGTACTACACCGCGCAGAGCGCGGTTTCCCCCATCCGCACAAAATGGGTGCGGGCGGGGATCTGTCTTTCCGCGGCCATCGTTATCGCTTCCCTGATTCCGTTTTACCGCGCAAGATTCTTTACCTGCTGGGGGCCCGCGTGCGGAATTGTCCTGGCGCTCGCGCTCGCCTTTCTGTTCTTTTTTATCCAGCCGGACGATATCCGGAGATGGGCGGCGGAGCTGTACCGCTCTAACCGGCTGCTGGCCCTGCCGCAGAAAATCGAGATTTTCCGGGACAGCGTGGTGATTCAAAGCGGCTGCGAAAAAATCCTGGAGTACTGGACCGATTTCAGCAGGTGCATAGAGACTCCGTCCGCCTTTGTCGTGACCGGCGGACGGGAACGGGACTTGCTGATCATCAAAAAGCAGGGACTGACGAACGAACGGATTGAAAAAATTTCCGCACACCTTGCCGGCGCGTTTGCTTCGCGCTATTTGAAAAGCGGGCGTTAAGGAGGGATTTATTTGCCTGAAAGCCCTATTTCGGTAAGCTGCCTTACCACAAAACTGGATTATGCCGACTTCAAGGCGGCGGCGGCGAAAGCCGCCGTGAGAAAAAGCGAAAAAATCATTCTGAAAGCTACGGGAACCGTTCTGATTCTGGCCGCGTTTCTTTTAAGGGCCTTTGTTTACGGAAATTTCTATCAGAATTTCATTTACGCGGCCATGGCCGCGGTCGGAGTGATCATCGGATGCTTTTACGATACGATCGTCCTGTACGCCGTGCGGCGGCGCGCCCTTGGCTACTTTACGGCGAACAGTGAAAAATTTATCGCGCAGACCACGGAATTTTCAGAGGAAACCATAACCTTTCAAACCGAACGGTATACGGCTGTCCTTCCCTATGAGATGCTGTATAAAGCGTATGAGGACGCGAGGGTTTTTATCATATACACGGGAATCAACGAGATGAGGTTCATCCCCAAAAGGGCGATGAACGAAGACGAATGTGCCAGGATTCACAATATTCTTGAGACAAAGCTTCAGGAAAAATATCAGCAGGAAGGTGCCCGCTAATGGACGAATTTCAGGAAAATCAAAAAATCATCAATGTCGACCTTGAAAAGGAAATGAAACAGTCGTTTCTTGCCTATTCCATGTCGGTCATTGTGTCCCGCGCGCTGCCGGACGTGCGCGACGGGTTAAAGCCGGTTCACAGAAGAATTCTGTATACCATGTTTGAAAACGGCCTGTCCCCGGAAAAGGCTTACCGCAAATGCGCGGACACCGTCGGTTCCGTGCTGGGCCGCTACCATCCGCACGGCGACGCTTCGGTCTACGACGCGCTGGTGCGCTTGGCGCAGGATTTCTCCGTGCGCTATATGCTGGTGGACGGACACGGCAACTTCGGTTCCGTGGACGGCGACCCCCCGGCTGCCTACCGTTATACCGAGGCCCGCATGAGTAAGATCGCCGTGGAAATGCTGGAGGATATCGACAAGGATACCGTCGATTTCCAGCCGAACTACGACGACCGTCTGAAGGAACCCATCGTTCTGCCCAGCCATTTTCCGAACCTTCTGGTCAACGGCTCGACCGGTATCGCGGTCGGCATGGCCACGAACATCCCCCCGCACAACATGGGCGAGGTCATCGACGGCATGTGCACGCTGATCGACAACCCCGAGGCTTCGCTGGACGATCTGATGCAGAGCATCAAGGGGCCGGACTTCCCCACCGGCGGCATCATCATGGGCCGGGCGGGCATCCGCGCCGCCTACGCCACCGGCCGGGGCCGCATCACGGTGCGCGCCCGCGCGGAGATCGAGGAAGAGAAAAACGGCCGCTTCAACATCGTCGTCACGGAGCTGCCCTATCAGGTCAACAAGGCGAGGCTGGTCGAAAGCATCGCCGAGCTGGTCAAGGACAAGCGCATCGAGGGGATCTCCAATGTGGAGGACCACTCCGACCGCGAGGGCATGCACCTGCTGATCAGCGTAAAGCGCGACGCTTCCCCGCAGATCGTCCTGAATCAGCTTTATTCCTATACCCAGATGCAGACGACGTTCGGCGTCATCATGATCGCCATCGTCAACGGCGAACCCAAAACGCTGACGCTCAAGGAAATGCTGCAGGAATACATTCAGTTCCAGGAAAGCGTCGTAAGGCGCCGCACCCTGTTCGACCTGAAAAAAGCCGAGGAGCGCGCGCATCTTCTGGAAGGCCTGAAAATCGCCGTCGACAACATTGACGAAGTGATTTCCATTATCCGCGGTTCCAAGGACAGGGCAACAGCAAGGGCCCGCCTGACGGAACGCTTCGGGCTGGACGACCCGCAGACGCAGGCGATCGTACAGATGCCGCTCGGCGCGCTCACCGGTCTGGAGCGCCAGAAGCTGCTGGACGAGATCGCCGCGCTGGAAGCGAAGATCGCGGATTACAAAGATATTTTAAGCAGTGAAACGCGTTTGCTCGGCATCGTCAAGGACGAGGCGCTCGCGGTAAAGAATAAATTCAGCGACGAACGCCGCACGGAAATTGCGGCCGTCAGCGGCGAGGTCGATATTGAAGACCTGATTCCGCAGGAGGAATGCGTGCTGACCCTGACCAACTTCGGTTACGTCAAGCGTCAGAAAACCGATACCTACCATATTCAGCGCAGGGGCGGCCGCGGCGTCAGCGGCATGACAAGGCGCGAAGAGGATGTCGCGAGCGATATGTTCGTCATCAACAGCCACGACTATGTTATGTTCTTTACCAACCTGGGCCGCGTGTACCGGCTGAAATGCTATGAAATCCCCGAGGGCTCCCGCACGAGCAAGGGGATGAATATCGCGAACCTGCTGCCGATCGCGCAGGATGAAAAGGTCACCTCCATGATCCGCGTGCCGGAATTCGACGACGAAAGCTATCTGTGCATGGTGACGCGCAACGGCATCATCAAGCGCACCAGCCTTTCGGCTTACGACACCGCGCGCAAGGGCGGCGTGATCGCGATCGATCTGGACGACGGCGACGAGCTTTCCTGGGTGCGCCTGACCTCCGGCGATACGCAGCTTCTGGTTGCGACCCGCCTGGGCATGGCGATCCGTTTTGACGAAAGGGACGTCCGCCCCATGGGCAGGACCGCCCGCGGAGTCAAGGCGATCACCCTGAAGGACAGCGACTACGTCGTTGGAATGAGCTCGCTGCGCGAGGGCGGCCTTGTGCTGACCGTTTCCGCAACCGGCTACGGGCGCCTTTCCAGCATTGACGATTACCGCATCCAGTCGAGGGGTGGCAAGGGCCTTACCAACTATCATATCCTTAAGTACGGAGAGGTCGCCGCCATCAAGGTGGTCGATCTGGACGACGACGTGATTCTGATTTCCTCCGACGGCATCATTATCCGTATCCAGGCCAACTCCATCCGCGAATGCGCAAGACCCTCCAAAGGTGTGCGCGTTATGCGCCTGAACGAAAGCAGCGAGGTTGTCACGCTGGCCCGCACGGCGCACGAAGAAGACGCGGTGGATGCCCTGCCCGTGGACGAGGGCGACGCGGACGCCGGCTGCGAAGACGAATCGGAGGACATGGAAGAGAATTCTTCAGCGGATACGGAACAGGAAAACACCGAGGAATAAGAAAGGGTGCAGTCAATGAATCACTGGAAAAAGCTTTGCATTCCCCTGGCGGCTGCCGTGACGATCGCGGCGTTCGCGGGCTGCGGGGCGGTGAAGGGCGGGGAAAGCTCCGTCCCGGCAAGCGGGCTCGGCGAATCCTCTCAGGCGGAGTCCCGGCCGGCAAGCAGCGCGCAGAGCGAACCGGCCGGCAGCGTTCCCGTGGTAACGCCGAACGAACCGTCCGAATCCCAGCCCGGCCCGGTCATTGATATAGAGACCGACAGCCCCGAGTTTAACGCGCTGTTTAAGAAAAATCCGATTGACAAGCAATATATCGCGGAGTCCAACAAAGCCTTCTCCAATGTGGAGATGGTCGAGTTGTCCAACAAGTACGCCGGAATCTGGGAAAAAGAAGCCGCCTCCGCCTATGATAAGGTCACGAAGCTGGCCACGGGCGACGCCCTTTCCAAAATCAAAGCGGAGCAGGCCGCCTGGGTGAACGGCAAGACCGAAGCGCTGAAAAAAATCAGCGACGAAGCCCAGGCCGCGGGCGGAACCATGGCCCAGGTCAACGCCGCGGGCGCGACCATGGATTATTACCGCAGCCGCGCCGCACAGATTTACCGCCAGCTTTACTCTTTCGATCAAAACTACACCTACGCGTTCAAATAAGAGGGATAAGTCCTTCGTCGGACCTGCCAGTCGGCACGCGTCTACGGCGATGTTCCCAGTAAGCTTACACGAAATCGTGAGCGAGGTGCTCCGAAACTCCTTCTGTCGCGTCGGGCGCGGCACCCTCAAAGAGGGAGGTAAGGGTTCTTCTAAGGCTCCCTCTTTGAGGGAGCTGGCAGGCGCAGCCTGACTGAGGGAGTTCGCTCTAAGCTTCCGTATCCCCCGTCAATGAAAATTATACAAGTCCCGTATTTCCTAAAGACACTTTGGGGATACCTCGGGGGTGCAGGGGGATTTTATGGGACCCTCCCGCCGGAAATTAAAAATCCCCCTGCGCGTACTTTGCCTACTTTCGTACAAGAACCGAAAGTAGGGGCCTGCCCGGCCTGAGGGCAGAGCTAACGATCAATTCCTACTTGCGGCGATGCACTAATGAAGCAGGCGGAGACTCCTTTCGACGCGCCGGGCGCGGACCATGCGGTCGGCACGCGCCTACGGCGACTCTTTCAGAAAATATTTCAATACTATTTGTTATATTAATTATAATCTATACTTAAAGCAAATAACCGTTTGTTTTACAGGCGGAAAAGCATGGGTATATTCATGATCAGAATAATGAGAACAGGGAGAAAACGATGGAATTCAACGAAAAGACCCTGAGCAGGAACGATCTCTATGAAGGAAGAATCCTCAAATTTCATGTGGATAAGGTGGAGCTGATTAACGGCAGAACCTCCACCCGGGAGTGCGTCGACCACCCGGGCGGGGTCAGCGTCGCCGTGCTGACGGAAAGGAACGAAATTCTGTTTGTGCGCCAGTTCCGTTATCCCTATAAAGAGGTCGTTCTGGAAACGCCGGCGGGCAAGCTGGAACCCGGCGAGGATCCGTTTGAGGCGATGAAGCGCGAGCAGCTTGAGGAAACCGGAACCACCGGCTCCCGCTATATCGACATGGGAAAGCTTTATCCCTCCCCCGGTTATTCCAACGAGATCATTTATCTGTACGCCTGCCGTCTGGAAACCTCCGGCAAGACGCAGTTTGACGAGGACGAGTTTCTGGAGACGGAAAAAATCCCGGTGGACGAAGCGGTGCGCATGGTGATGAACGGGGAAATCCCCGATTCTAAAACGCAGGTGCTGGTTTTAAAAACCGCGCGGCTTTTGAAGGACGGAAAAATCTGAGAGGTGCGCCATGAAAAAGAAAAAGCCCGCTGAGTTGAGCGAGCCGAAAAAACGTCTTATGATGTATCTGGGTCTTTGGGCCGCCTCCCTGTTTTTCGCCATCGGAAACCCACAGGGAAGCTGGCTGCCCGTCGGCCTTGGGATCGGGCTGATCGTAGCGTACGCGCCCGAAGCCCTGCGCCGGCTGAAAAGCAGGAAAAGCGGGGAAGAACAGAAAAGATGAATTGCCGTCCGGGAGCCGCGGTCCCCGGGGCGGCTCTTTTCTTTTATTTCCCGACTCTTTTCACAGAACCATCACATAAAGTTTATAAAATAGAATGGAATCATTCAAAAAAAGTTTACATTCCCGCCGCGCCGAATTGCTACAATAAAATGGCGTTCCAGCGGGCTGTCCGCCTCAGATTGACGAAAAAGCCGCACTTTCGCTTTCCGGCGCCCTTTTGCGGGAGTCGGACAGCAACCCGCTTTTGCATCGGTCATGAAAATAATGGAAACATCAGGAGGGATCTGCATGATTGAGGTGAAAAACCTCTCAAAGCGCTACGGTCAGAACGTCGCTTTGAACAACATCAGCTTCTCGGTCGAAGAAGGAACCGTCGTCGGTTTTTTGGGGCCGAACGGCGCGGGGAAGTCAACCACCATGAACATTATTACCGGCTATCTGTCGGCCAGCTCCGGCTCGGTCACGGTCGGCGGGTACAACACGCTGGACAATCCCAATGAAGTGAAAAAGCTGATCGGCTATATGCCCGAAATGCCGCCGCTTTACCCGGATATGACGGTGAAGGAATATCTTGATTTCCTTTTTGACCTGAAAAAAGTCACGCTCCCGCGCGAAAAGCATATCAGGGAAATCTGTACGCTGGTGAAAATCAACGAGGTGTACCACCGCCTGATCAATAATCTGAGCAAGGGCTACAAACAGCGCGTCGGTTTTGCGCAGGCGCTTTTGGGCAATCCCCCTGTTCTGATCTTAGACGAGCCCACCGTCGGGCTTGACCCCAAGCAGATTATCGAAATCCGCAACCTGATTCACAATCTGGGCAAAAAACATACGATTATTTTAAGCTCCCACATTCTGCCGGAAATCCAGGCGGTCTGTGAGCGCATCATCATTATCAATAAGGGAACGCTGGTCGCGGACGGCACGCCGGAAAGCCTTTCCCAAAGCCTGAGCGCCGACCATAAGCTGATCGTCCGGATAGAGGGAAATGAGACCGACGTCAGAAATGCCCTGAAATCCGTCAAGTTTGTGGAAACCGTGCAGAGCTGCGGCGAAAAGGAGCCGGGCGTTTTCGAGTACGAGGTAGAGGCCCGCGACGGCCGCGATGTGCGCCGGGAGCTTTTCCGCGCGGCCGCGGCGAAAAATTACCCGATTCTGTCCATGTCCAACACCGGGCTTTCGTTGGAGGACGTGTTTCTGCGCCTGACCAGCGCGGCCTATACGAGGGACGCCGCCGCTGAAACGATAACGGAAGGGGAGGAAGAAGAATGAGAGCGATTACGAAACGGGAGCTGAAGGCGTATTTCACCTCTCCCATCGGCTATGTCTGTGTCGCCATGATTCTGGCGCTGTACGGATATTATTTCTTCCAGGTGCTGATGCTGCGTTCCTCCTCCTATATTTCCAGCGTATACGCCACCATGTTTATCTGGAGCATGATGATTATTCCGATCATCACCATGCGCAGCTTCAGTGAGGAAATGCGCAACCGCACCGATCAGGCGCTTCTGACCGCGCCGGTGGGCGTCACCTCCATTGTGGCGGGCAAATTTCTGGCCGCGCTGGCCGTTTACGCCATCGCCATGGTCGGCACCTTGATTCCCGTGGCCGTGATCGGGCTGTTTTCCGCGCCGGAATGGGCGCTGATTTTCGGGAACTTTTTCGGGTCCCTGCTGTACGGCGCGGCCATGATCTCCATCGGCATCTTTATTTCCTCGCTGACGCAAAGCCAGATCGTCGCCGCCATCGGCACGTTCGGCATTTCCATCCTTCTTCTGGTCGTGGATCAGCTTACCGGCCTTGTCAGCAATCCGGCCGCGGTCAAGTTGATCGGCTGGCTGTCCTTCAACACGCGGTACCAGCCGTTTACCAAAGGAATTTTTGATCTTTCAAGCATTGTCTTTTTCCTCAGCGTGATCGCGGTCTTTATTTTTCTGACCGCCCGCAAGCTTGAAAGCAGAAGATGGAGCTAAGGGGGTATGAAAATGAACAGGGATAACAATCACGAAACAGAAAAGACCACTCCGAAAACCGAAGCCGCCGAAGAGGCCGCGGCGGAACAGACGGAGCCTGCCGCCGGGGAACCCGCCGGAAAGGAACCCGCCGGGGATTTTGCGGAAGAGAACATTGGCTCCGAAACGGAAGAGACCGACGCCGCCAATACGCCGGAAGAGCCGGAAGAAAAGAAGAAAAAAGGCAGATTGACCGAAAAGGTCGGCGCGTACACGAAAAGCACAAAATTCCGCCGCGGCGGAATTTCCACCGCGTTTACCGCCGGGTTCCTGATCGTCGTCATTCTTATCAATGTGATCGTAAGCGTGCTGGCGCAGCGGTACCCGTCCATGAATCTGGACCTGACAAAAAATAAAGTGAATACCCTCTCCGCTCAGGCGGCGGAAATCGTCTCCAAGGTGAACGTGCCGGCCACCATCTATATTATGGCGACACAGGCGCAGACAAAGGGAGACCAGCTTCTGTCGGAATACGGCATCAAGTACAGCCAGGTCGGGGAGCTCGCCGAGAAAATCGCCGAGAAAAATACCAATATCAAGGTGGAGTATATGGACCTTGATAAGAATCCGACCTTCGCAAGCACCTATAAAAACGACAATCTGACCGCGGGCGACGTGCTGGTCAAGACGGACAAACGCTACCGCGTGCTCGCCTACACCGACCTGTTCAACGTGCAGTACGGCGCGGACGGCGTGTCGACGGAAACCTATTCCATGGTGGACAGCGCGCTTGCTTCCGCCCTCAACTCCGTGATCGCGGACACCGTCGCGATCGCCTCGTTCGACACGGGCCACAGCGAGCAGCTGGAAACGGCCACCTATAAAAAGCTGCTGGAAAACAACAGCTTTGAAACGAAGGATTTCAACCTGCTGACGGACGCGATTCCCGACAATACCCGTCTGGTGGTTCTGGGCTGCCCCGCCACCGACTATACCGACGCGGAGCTGAAAAGGCTGGATACCTTCCTGAGCAGCGCCGCAATCCCGGGCGACCGTTCCCTGCTGATTACCTTCCATCCCAGCCAGCAGGCCATGCCGAAGCTCGCCGCTTTCCTGAAGGAATGGGGCATCGAGGTGCCTCAGGCCGTGGTTGTGGAAAGCGACCAGAGCAAATACTATACCGACGACCCAAGCTATATTCTTTCCACCGTGCAGACGGGGCTGAGCCTGGGCGGACAGTCGGATTACGGTTACTTTACCACCCCGCAGTCCAACCCGGTCAATCTTCTGTTTGAAACCAGAGGGACCAAAACGACTTACTCGCTGGCGAAGTCCAACGATTCCTGCTATTTAGTGGACAACAACACCAAGGCGGACGATACTCCGCAGAAAACCGCATATAATACGGCGGTGCTTTCACAGGATAAGGTGCAGGCCGGGGCGAAGGAATACAAGGCGAATGTGATCGCGCTGGGCAGCACCACCATGTTTGCCGGGGAGATCCTGGGCGCAAGCACCTTTGGCAACGCGAAATACGTGGTCGACCTTTCCCGCTACGCGACCGGCACCACCAATTCCGCCACCGCCATTACGCAAACCTCCGTACAGACCAATGTTTCCGATATTACCCTGAGCGCCGAAATGAGCGTCCTGCTCGGCATCGGCGTGTTTACCCTGCTGATCCCATTGCTCGTAGCCATTGCCGGCGTTTGTGTGTACCGCAAGAGGAGGCGCCTGTAAGATGAAAACCAGCACAAGAAATCTGGCAATTGTCGCCGGCTGTATCGTGGTGCTCGGCGGAGTGGCCGCCGTCCTGCTGACGACGGGGGATAAACAGGATACCTCTTCTTCCGAGACTTCCGCTTCGACCATCGAGCTTGTCTCCAAAACGAGCCAGGATATCGTCTCCATGTCCGTAAAAAATAAAAAAGGCGGTTATACGCTCGTCCCGGTTGAAAAATCGGATACCGCTTCGTCCGCCGCCTCCGGCACCGCGGCGGAAATCACCTATCTGGTCAAAGAGCTCGGCGGCGTGCCGATCAACAGCGCCGCCGCCTCTCAGGTTGTGCAGAACGGGTTCAGCCTTGTCGCCACCAAAAATCTTGGGATTGTCAGCGACCTGGGCGAATTCGGGCTGAAGGACCCACAGGCCACCGTGGAAGTCGCTTTCAAGGATGGAAGCACCTATAATTATAAAATCGGGAATCCCTCCGCCACGGACAGCAGCGCGTACTATATGTGTGGCGAAAATTCCGACAACGTGTATATCGTCAGCATTGACAGCGGGATTCTGGAAAGCAGGACCTATTTCGTCAGTAAGACCGTGATGGCGGTTACCAGCAGCAGCGGCGTGAACGACTTTACAAAAATAACGCTGAGCGGCACGAATTTTCCGCAGCCCGTCACCGTGGAGAAGAGCGGGACAGAGAGCGTGATTACCTCCCCGGTCAGCGCGCCCACGGACACCGAAAAGCTCAGCGCGGTTGAGTCGGCGCTGACGGACCTGACCGCGGACTCCGTCGAGGCCGTGAATCCCGACGCCGCGGCGCTGAAAAACTACGGGCTTGACGCACCCTTCGCAATTGCCGATTTTACGGTAAACAAGGAAAGCTATCGGCTTCTGGTCGGCGCGAAAAAGGACTCCTCCTATTATGTAAAGCTTGACAAGGTGGACGCGGTCTATCTGGTCAAGGCGGAAAGCCTTGACGCGTGGGTCAGCGCGGACGCGTTCGCGCTCCGCAGCAAGGACATCCTCAAGCCCGACATCACGGCGGTAAAATCGCTTTCCGTGACGGCGGGCGGCACGGCCCTAACCTTTGCCGTCGCCAGAACCAAGGATGAAACGAAATCCACCCAGGATAAAACCGAATACGCCTATGCGGTCACCGGAACCGGCGGGAAAAAGCTGAACTATGAGAAAAACTATACCGCGTATTTCCAGCAGGCCACGGAAATCCAGCTTCTGGAAGCGGCGGACGCTGCGCCAGCTGGCACTCCGGAACTGAAGCTGGAATATACCTATTTTGACAAAAGCGGGACGGACACGGCCGCGTTTTACAGGACCGGAGACCGGCTTTACACCGCGGTGGTGAACGGCGCGGTGTATGGGATCGTAACGCAGGACGACGTTCAGAAAATTTTGACCGGCGCGAAAACGCTGCAGGACGGAGAATAAAGATAGAAAAAGGGGCTGCCGCAAAACGAAAGTTTTGCGGCAGCTCCCTATTCATTCATTTCCCAGCTTCTTTTTTAAGGTCTCCGGGTTTGCGGCGTAGATCAGCGCGTTTTCCCGGGAGATTTTTCTTTCCCGGTAAAGCCGGAGCAGATCCAGGTCCATGGCCACCATGCCCTCGCACCCGCACGAATAAATGGTGTTGTCGATCTGATGCACCTTGGATTCGCGGATCAGGTTGCGGATGGCCGGATTGACCAGCATGATCTCAAACGCGGGGATCAGCCCGCCGTCCAGCGTGGGAATCAGCTGCTGGGAAACCACCGCCTGCAGCACCATGGAAAGCTGCACGCGGATCTGCTGCTGCTGGTTGGGCGGGAACACGTCGATAATCCGGTCGATGGTGTTGGCCGCACCCACCGTGTGCAGGGTGGAAAGCACCAGCTGGCCGGTTTCCGCCGCGGTCATCGCGGTGGTAATCGTTTCATAGTCGCGCATTTCCCCCAGCAGAATGACGTCGGGCGCCTGCCGCAGGGCGGCGCGCAGCGCCCGCACATAGCTTCGGGTGTCGTGGGCGAGCTCGCGCTGGCTCACGATGCTTTTGTCGTGGCGGTGCAGGTATTCGATCGGGTCCTCTATGGTGATGATGTGGCTGTTTCGCGTATGGTTGATCTTATCGATAATGCACGCGAGCGTGGTGGACTTTCCGCTGCCTGCCGAGCCGGTAATCAGCACAAGGCCTTTTTTGATTTTGTTTAAATCGATCACCGTATCGGGAATGTGCAGGACCTTGGGGTCGGGCAGCCGGAAAGCGACCACCCTCAGCACCGCGGCCATGGACCCCCGCTGCAGATAGGTGTTGCAGCGGAAGCGGCACAAGCCCTCTATGGAAAAGGAAAAATCGTCGTCGCCGCTTCTCAGAAACGGCTGAATGTCCCGGCCGCTGCCGAGCGAATAGATTTCCTCAATGCATTTTTTCGTGTCCTCCGGCTTCAGCCGGTAGGAATTAAGGCCGTCGATGCCCACCGGATGGATGCGGTCGCTCGTCTTAAAGGAAAGGGGGCAGCCCGATATGATAAAAATATCCGATACGTTCTCCTCCACGGCCCTTTTCAGGATTTCAATAATATTAAATTCCATGCAATCACTCCGTTGCGCTTATTGGGCGCTGTTGCCCTGCCAAAGCTCCAGCGTATCGCCGCCGCCGCTTTCAGGCGCCTGGGGCGTCAGTTTTCTTTCCGTAATCCGGTACCGCTCCGCGTCGTCAAAGGCGCCGACGGCCAGCCGCGTTTCGATCTGCCTGCCCGCGCCCGCGTCGGCCAGAAAGCGAACGTTCAGCGAATCCCCGTCGGAGGATTCCACCGTGACCCCGTCCAAGCCGGCGAGCAGCATCCGGGCAAAGCTGCGGTAGCAAACGGCCTTTTTCCGCTCCGCAGACGCGCCGCCCGCCAGAATTTCCGTTACTGATTGTAATTCGGAACCATTTTTATACTGATCGTATTCACTTAACTGCGTAAGGGAGATTCCATCCGCAGCTTTCGCGGCGTCTTTCCTTGCGCTCAGAAGCGTTTCGTCTATTTTCTGGAGCTTCTGCTCCGCAATAGCGGCTGCGGCGTAGTAGTTTTCAACCGTTTCCGCGTTTTTGGTGGAAATCCTGTTGTCCGCGTTCGCGGTCACGTAGGAAAGGACGCCAAAGGTGGTCAGGCAGAGCACGACAAAAATCATCAGGATGGAGGACGCGCCCACACCCAGATGAAAATTTCCTTTTCTTCTCACACGGGCACCTCCTCAGCTTTCGGGCAGATATTTTGCGGAGCTCAGCGAATAAATACGCTTGTCACCGCCGCTCTGGCGGCGGCTGACGGAAACGCTCACGCTGACCATGGTCCCTCCGGCGGAGGGCGTTTTTTTCAGGGTGACGTCGGCAACGTAGCGCGGGTCGGTATCCGTCTGCTTCCAGTCGCGGCCGTAAAGGATGCGGTAGCTTCCGCCGTTGTCCTGTTCTGCGGTTTTCAGCGCCTCGGGCAGCTGGTCGGGCGAAGAGAGGGAACGGACCTGCTCCGCGATATTTTCCGCCTGAATCACCGCGACGCTCAGGTCGCTGCTCTGCCGCGCGCGGTTGTCGGCCTGCACAAAAAGCTGCAGGGTCACCGTGGCGGAAACGGCGAAAAACAGGATGACCAGAATGATCTCCACAAAAAAGCTGTTGACCTGTACCGCGTTCCGTTTCATTCCATCACCTGCTTTATGTAAGGGAAAGGCTGAGCGCGAGCGCGCGGCTGTTTTCGCCGCTGACCGAAAGGTTCAGCCGGTTCCCGTCTTTCTCCATGGAAAAGGAGGACACCGGCGTAATCCTGTCGCCGCTGCCCGCGCTGAAGCCGTTTTCAGCGCCTGTGAAATATTCCATCAGATAATCGTCGTAATAGTAAATGTAGGTCTTGTACTCCCGTCCGCTGAGATCGGAGCGGATCACCAGCGTCTGCCGCCCGTCCAGGGTCTCCACGGAAATGTCGCGGCTGTCCGCCGAGTGGACCTTATTGGTCACATAGGAAAGGGTGGCGCGCGTTTCATTGTTGCTGTCCATTTTCCCCACGATCCCGCGGTAAACGTTTGCCCCGATCAGCACCAGAAACAGGGAACAGACCGCGAACAGGCAAAAAATCAGCAGGATGAAAACGGTGTGGACGGAATGGGTATTTTTACTGTTCAAGCTGGATCCCTCCCCGTTAAGATTCGGCGCCCTTCTCCAGCACCTGTACCGAGGGCATGATGTTGCTGCCCGCCGTTTCATACTGGACGACGTATTTGCCGTGGTCGATTTCAATTCCGTAGTGGTCTTCCAGATATTGAATATCCGGGGGATAAAACCCCTCCACCGCGTAGCAGTTGACAATGGCCTTCTGTACGGCCGCGCGGGTCACGCGCAGCTTTTCCTCACTGTTCGCGCGAAGGGCGCCGCTCAGGCCGGACCAGAAAAGGGACAGCAAAGCGCAGAAGAGAAGGACGGAAAGCAAAAGGTCCCTGTAAGCGAATTTCTTTTTGTAAAGCCGCAAGCGATCGCCCCCTTTCCCCTAACCGATCGACGACATGATTCCCATCAGCGGAAGCATGACGGAAAGCAGGATCGCGCCGATAATGATCGACAGCGCCGCGACCATGGCGGGCTCTATCACGGAAACCGCGCGGCTGACGGATTCGTCCGCGTCCTCGCTGTAAATCTCCGCCAGATGGCGCATCACGGAATCAAGGCTGCCGGTTTTGCAGCCGATGCGCACCATGCCCGAATAGATGCCGGGAAAAATATCCGCTTCGCTCAGCGCCTGTGTAAAGGAGGAGCCGGCGCTCATCAGCGTGCGGCAGCGGTCCACCTTTTCGGCGACCGCCCGGCTGCTCAGAATGCCGGGAACCAGCCCCAGCGCCTGTTCGGTATCGTATCCGCTGGAAAGCAGCATGGAAACGGCCGACGCGAAGCGTGCCAGCGCGATTTTTTCCGAAAGCCGCCTTGTCGGCGGGAAATTGCTTAAAAAGCCGGTCATCCACCGGTATCCCTTTTCCGTTTTATATAGGATCAGCGCGGCCAGAAGGAATAGGAAAAGCAGGAAAATCAGGGCCAGCGCCCAGCTGCCGATCACGCTGCCCGCGCGCATCACGGCGGCGGCCGCGTCGGAAACGTCGCTGCCCATGTCCAGAAAAACCTCGTTGAAAACAGGAAGGACCCTGATGACCAGCACGGAAACGACCGCCGCCATCATCAGGACAAGGATCAGCGGATACAGAAGCGCGCTGCGCACGGAGCTGCGCAGCCTGTCGTCGCGTTCGTAGTAGAGGGCCAAAGCCTCCATCACATTGTCGAGGTTGCCCGCCTTCTCGCCGATATTCACCATGTTGACCATGTATTTCGGAAAAGCGCCGGTGCCGTTCAGCGCAAGATACAGCGAGCCGTTCTGTTCCACCGCCGCCTGAATCCGGTGGATCAGCTCCCGGCCCTTTTCATCCGCAATATTTTCGCTGATCGTGCCGATGCCCTCCCGCAGGGGGATTCCCGCCCGCAGCAGAAGAACCACCTGGGAACAGAAAAGAGAAACGTCGCCCGAGGAAAGAGGCTTTGTTTTACGCTGGCTGACAGCCGGGTTTTGATCCATGGTTCATCCTCCAAACCGCCTATTGGCTTTTTTGTTCCGATTCCCCGCCGTTAATAGTATTTTTCCGCCGTATAGGTTCCGGCGGACTGTCCGGCCGCGGCAAAAGTGGAATCGTAGCGCTTCCACCCGTCCAGATAAATTTCGTTCCAGGCGTGGTATCCCACGCTGGTGCTGCCGACGATCAGCCGCGTCGGGATTCCCTGCGCGCGGCACATGGCGGCCATCAGCGCCGCGTAGTCGAAGCAGATGCCCGTTTTGGCGGACAGCGTGCTGTCCACGTTGGGCAGATAGCCCGCCTTTACGCTGCCTGCCTTTTGATAATCGTACTTGATGGTCGAGGTAATAAATTGATAAATGGCAGCGACCTTCTGCTCGTTGCCGGCGGCCGAAGCGCAAAGGCTTTTCGCCTTGGCCGCCGCCGCGGAGGAAGCGCCGTAGCTGACGTACTGGTTGGGGTAAAGCGTATACCCCCAGCCCGAAACGGAAGCGCTCAGCTCCGTGGAGCAAAGCTCGGCGTAGCTGTTCCCCGAAACATTTTCCATGAACCGCACTTTATAGGCGCCGCTGCCGCTCTGCAGGGGAAGGGCGACATAAGCGCCGTCCCCCGCAAGGTTGTACTGGTAATAGGAGGAACTGCCGTTGAAATAGACCAATACCTTGATGACCGAGGAACCGCTGTAGCGCACCATGACGTAGCCCTGCCCGGCGTTGCTGTAATCGACCGAAGCGCCGCTTTTGCTGAAAACCTCCGTGCCGGGGGCCTGCGGCATCTTCGCCGTGACGGCGGGCAGCGGCTTTGCGGCGGGGACCGGGGCCGCCTTGGGCGGCAGGGACGAACTCATTACGACCGTTTCGGAAGAGGAGTTCAGGACTTTGGAAACAAGACCCTGCCTGGAAGAGGAAGCCGGTTCCGACGGTACGGAGGAGGATTCCGCGGCTGAAGGGGAACCGTCCCCGGAAGAGGAAGCTTCCCCGGAGGAAATGTCCCGTGAGGAAGACGGAACCGAAACGGCGCCGGACTCCGCGGGAAAACTTACGGAGGAAGAAACCGGCGCCGGAGCGCTGCCGGGGGATTGCCCGGCACAGGCGGACAGCAGAAACGCGAGCAAAAACACAAGGAATATGGATTTGTATTTCCGCATGTCGTCCCTCCCCTCAGCCCGGTTTCAAATCGTTTACTCCGCTGAATCGAGCGCGTTGATTCTGGTGGAAATTTTCACGTTGTCCCTGCGGTACCGGAAACGGAATTTCTGCAGGATACGGTCCACCACCATTTCCGCGTTCTCATAGCTGATGAGGGGCAGCATCACGATAAACTGTGTGGCGCTGTAGGAAGCGACCGTGTCCCCCTTGCGCAGGCTGTCCATAATCGTGGCTTTCAGCCGCTCGGAAGCCAGCTTGGCGACCCGCGGCTTCGGCAGCTCGCCGTCCGGACCGCTGACGGTGAACAGAACAATAAAGACCGAGCCCCCGGTGCGCGCCACCGAGCGCGCCTGGATCCGGTAGATGGATTTGAATACGTCGTAATCGCAGTAGTATGCGCCTTCCACGGCGGAAGCTTCTTTCAGGTCGTTCTTAATGACGCCCAGGTCCATTTCCACGTTGTTGATGCTGTTGACCAGCTGCTTATACAGCGCGCGCATGGATTCGGAGATATCCACGCCCAGCTCCCTGTAAAACAGGTCGATCACATGGTTGTAGTGGTCCAGCGCCTTGTTGCGCTGGCCGGTGGAAAGGTAGGCGAACAGAAGCATCTTGTGGATGGATTCCTCAAGCGGGGAATAAACGAGCGCGTTTTCACAAATTTGGGTCACCTCGTCGAAACGGCGGAGATCGATCAGCAGCCCGCAGCAGCGCAGCACGCACTGATTGTAAAGGTTCGCGTAGTACGCGCCGGCGGAAATCACCCAGTTGCCGTAAGCCGATTTGGGCAGGAACTCCCCGCAGTAAAGCTGCAGGGCGTCCTGAAACGCCTGTACCCGTTCCTCCGGCGTTTTGGAAACGTCGTTCCCCCGCCTGTAAAACTCCGTGAACTGTTCCGTGTCGATCAGGCAGGAATAACTGTTGTTCCACGCATAGGTATTGTGGATATACTGAATGTATTCCGCCTTGTCGTTTCCCGAAAGGCCCTTTAAAAGCTCCCGGGCCCGGTAAACGAGGTTTTTCAGAGCGTTCAGCGGGTCGTTGCATTGATTGTCCGGCCACAGTACCTCCACCAGCTTTTCGGTGGAATTCTCCTTATGCCGGTTCGCGATCAGGTATTGGATCAGCATCCACACCCTTTTGGTGCGGCCTTTCAAGTTGGTAAGCTGATTGCCGTTGATGGTGATGGAAAATTCGCCCAGCATTTTGACCTGAATCTGTTCCTGTAAAGCGACGTCGGGCCGCATAAGCACTCATCCCTTTCCGAAAAGATAAACCGGAATATATATGATTATGGTAACACATGGAAATCAAATTGACAAGGAAAATTTGATACAGGAAAACCTATATTTTTACAAAAAAGAAGCATTCTCCGTCAGGAGAACGCTTCTTTTTCGACTTCATCCAGCACGATCGCGCCGGTTTCTCTCGTTCGCTTCATATCGATGACGCGCTGGTTCCGGCTTCCCCGGAACACAAGGGTCAGGTCCCTCTGCTCCCGCAGGAACGGCCCGTCGATCAGCACGTCGGTTTCCCGCAGCAGCGCGTCGGTGTCCGGGTCGTGCCGCGCGCAGAGCTCCTCATAGGTATAGCCCGTAAAAACGGTCAGGTCCAGCTTCCTTTCGTGGATCCGCCCGGCCAGCTCCGCCAGCGGCTTCGGCTGGGAAAAAGGTTCCCCTCCGCTGAAGGTCACGCCCTTCAGGAGCGGGTTTTCACAGATTTCGGCGAACAGGTCGTCGATGTCCGCCCATCTTCCGCCGTTAAAATCGTGGGACTGCGGGTTGTGGCAGCCGGGGCAGCGGTGGGGGCAGCCCTGTGTAAACACCACGTAGCGGAAGCCCCTTCCGTCCACGATCGACTCAGGCTCGATCCCGCAGATTTTCAGCTTAGAGCCCATGCTTCACTCTGTCCCTCTCCTCCGCGCGTTTCGCGTTGTTCCAGCGGTCGGTGGTGCCGACCAGATACCCGGTGATCCGGCGGATCCGCTCGAATTTGGGGCCGCCGTCGTTTTCGGTGCGGTGGCACTTGGGGCATTCGTTGTCGATGATCCCGTTGAAGCCGCAGACCGGGTCGCGGTCGACCGGGTGGTTCACCGAACCGTAGCCGATGCCGTGTTCCTTCATGCAGCGGATCACCGCTTCAAACGCGTCGATATTTTTGCAGGTGTCGCCGTCCAGCTCCACATAGCTGATGTGGCCCGCGTTGGTCAGCGCGTGGTACGGCGCTTCCAGTTCGATTTTCCGAAACGCCTTGATCGGGAAATAGACGGGCACGTGGAAGGAGTTCGTGTAATATTCGCGGTCGGTGACGCCCGGGATCTTGCCGTATTTCTTCTGGTCAATGCGCACGAAGCGGCCGGAAAGCCCTTCCGCCGGAGTGGCCAGCAGGGTGAAGTTCAGGCCGGTTTTCGCCGATTCGTCGTCCATCCGCTTTCTCATATAGGAAACGATTTCAAGGCCGAGCTTCTGGCTTTCCGCGCTTTCCCCGTGATGCTTGCCGGTCAGCGCTTTCAGCGTTTCGGCAAGGCCGATAAAGCCCATGCTCAGGGTGCCGTGCTTCAGGACCTCCTCCACACTGTCCTGCGGGTCGAGCTTTTCGGAGTCGATCCAGACGCCCTGCCCCATCAGGAACGGATAGTTGTATACCTTTTTGGAGCACTGGATTTTGAAGCGGTGCATCAGCTGGCGGATGACGAGGTCCATCCGTTTGTCCAGCATTTCATAGAAAGCCCCGAGGTCGCCCTTCGCCTCGATCGCGATGCGGGGAAGGTTCAGCGAGGTAAAGCTCAGGTTTCCGCGCCCGCAGGTGACTTCCTTCGTCCTGTCGTGAACGTTGCCCATGACGCGGGTGCGGCAGCCCATATAGGCCACTTCCGTGTTGTAGTCGCCTTCTTTATAATACTGAAGGTTGAACGGCGCGTCGATAAAGCTGAAATTCGGGAACAGGCGCTTCGCGCTCACCTTGCACGCCAGTTGGAACAGGTCGTAGTTGGGGTCGCCCTCGTTGTAGTTGACGCCTTCCTTTACCTTGAAAATCTGTACGGGGAAAATCGGCGTTTCGCCGTCGCCCAGTCCGGCGGAGGTGGCGTTCAGCAGGTTGCGGACGACCATGCGCGCTTCCGGAGAGGTGTCGGTGCCGTAGTTGATGGAAGAGAACGGAACCTGCGCGCCCGCGCGGGAATTCATGGTGTTCAGGTTGTGGATCAGCGCCTCCATCGCCTGGTAGGTCGCCGACTCGGTGTTGGCGGTGCCGGTCTTTACGGCGTACCGGTGCGCGCGCACAGCTTCCTCTTCGGAAATTTCCTCAAAGCCGTTTTTCGTCTGGTGCGCCGGAAGATAGGCCTTCAAAGCCGCGCCGTACCGGCCGGCGGAGGAAAGCGTGATGTCCGTGCCCAAATCCGCGCGGACGGCTTTGACCAGCGCGTCGGCGTCCGCTTCCTTCATGCCGTTCGCGATCTGGAAAAACTGGGAAAGCGCTTTGAAATAAGCCTTCCGGAAGGTTTTGGCGACGCCCGGCGCCAGGGAATAATCGAAATTCGGAATGGACTGCCCGCCGTGCATCTCGTTCTGGTTGGCCTGAATCGCAATACAGGCCAGCGCGGCGTAGGAGCGGATATCGTTCGGCTCGCGCAGCGCGCCGTGGCCGGTGCAGAAGCCGCCCTTGAACAGCTTGATCAGATCGATCTGGCAGCAGGTTTCCGTCAGCATATAGAAGTCCTCGTCGTGGATATGGATGTCGCCGTCAAGATGCGCCGCGGCGATATCCTTCGGAAGGACGTAGTTGTTGATAAAATATTTGGAACCTTCGGAGCCGTATTTCAGCATGGTCCCCATCGCGGTGTCCGCGTCGATGTTCGCGTTTTCGCGCTTGATATCAACGTCCTTCGCGTCGCGGAAGGTCAGCTCCTTGTAGATGTCCATCAGGTCGCCCTCGGCCTGGCGGATTTTTGCGTGCTCCGCGCGGTAAAGGATGTAAGCCTTCGCGGTTTTGGCGTAGTCCGCGGCGATCAGGGTTTCCTCCACCGCGTCCTGTACCTGCTCGACGGTGGGGACGCTGTCGCCCTGAAAAGATTTGACCACCTTGCCCGTCAGCCGGCCGAGGACGGGCGCACTCATCTCTTCCTCGGCGACCGCCTGATTGGCTTTATAAATCGCATTGCGAATTTTCTCTTTATCGAACGCCACGACCACACCGTTGCGCTTCTGTATTTTGACAGCCATTTCGAAACAGTCCTTTCAAAGCAAAAATTCCGTAATTTGCCCTTTTTTTCTGTGGGTACTTTTGAATTCTACCGCAATACCATATACTTGTCAAGGGCAATTTCCACAATATATGGTGTTAAATTTTTAATAATCAGAATTATCACGCTATATGTACCGCTTTGATACAAGTGGGAAAAAGCCGGGATCAGGAGCAAAAAGCCCCCCTTCCGGGGGGCGGTATTTTTACAGAGGGAATTGCCGTTACCGCAGAATCGCGTTAATCTCGCGGAGCTCCTCTTCCGAGAAATCCAGATTGTTCAGCGCGCCCACATTCTCTTCCAGCTGGGAAACGCGGCTGGCGCCGATCAGCACGCTGGTCATCACCGGCTGGCGCAGCACCCACGAAAGGGCGAACTGCGCGGTGGTCTGGCCGCGGCGTGCCGCCAGCTTGCCGAACGCGGCGACTTTCCCGATGGTTTCGGGCGTAATGCGGTCCTTGTTCAAAGAGGAAGCTCCCGCCGCGCGGGAATCCTGCGGGATGCCGTTGTTGTATTTTCCGGTCAGAAGGCCCTGGGCCAGCGGGCTGAACGCGGTCGCGCCCATGCCGCAGCCGGAAAGCGCCTCAAACAGCCCGTCCTGTTCCACCTTTCTGTCCAGCAGGCTGTAGCGCGACTGACAGATCAGGCAGGGAACGCCCATCTCCTTTAAAAGGGAAGCGGCTTCCCTCGCCTTATCGGGGCTGTAGTTCGAAATCCCGGCGTAAAGCGCCTTGCCGCTCTTTACCGCGTGCGCGAGCGCGCCCATGCTTTCTTCCAGCGGGGTCTCCGGGTCCATGCGGTGATGATAGAAAATATCCACATAGTCCAGCCCCATCCGTTTCAGGCTCTGGTCAAGGCTTGCGAGCAGGTACTTGCGGGAGCCGAAATCGCCGTATGGGCCGGGCCACATGGTGTAGCCCGCTTTGGTGGTGATGACCATTTCGTCGCGGTAGGGGTGCATGTCCTCCTTCATCAGGCGGCCGAAGGTCTCCTCCGCGCTGCCCGCCGGGGGGCCGTAGTTGTTGGCAAGGTCAAAAACGGTGACGCCAAGGTCAAACGCGCGGCGGGTGACCGCGCGGGCGGTTTCGTACTGGTCGTAGGTGCCGAAATTGTGCCAGTAGCCGAGCGAGACGGCGCTCAGCTTCAGGCCGCTTTTGCCGCAGCGGCGGTACTGCATCTGCGTATAACGCGTTTCCTCCGCGGTGTAGGGGGGAACCAGGGTGTATCGTTCCATTTTATTTCTCTCCTTTGATTTGTTTTGAGGCCCAGGCGCACAGAAGCTCCACCGCGGGAATCAGACCGGTTCCGGCGGGGGTGATCCGATACTCCACCTTCGGCGGAATCTGCTGGAACTGCTGGCGCACGACCAGCCCGGAGGCCGTCAGCTCGCGCAGGCTCTGGCTGAGCATCATGTCGGTGATCGGGGGAATCTGCTGTTTGATTTCGCCGTAGCGAAGGCTTGCGCCGCCGCGCAGCGCCCATAAAATCCGGAGCTTCCATTTGCCGCCCACCGCAGCCAGCGCATACGAAAGAGGATCCTCGGAAGATTCCTCCGCCGCGCCTTCCCGAATTTTTTCCGCAGACTCCAGCTTTGGCTCCGGGCGCTTTGCGCGCTTCTTTTTCTTTTCCTTGTCTTTTTTCATGTCCTGCCTCCGACGCTTCGGATCATCGGCACAGCCGCAATTTTACCACGCGGGTTCCAGACGCCCGATTTTCAAGACTGCCCCACTCAATAATATTGAGTATATCATGAATAATAAGCATATCATAGCACCGTCAAAGCGGATTGTAAACAAAAATGTGTTACCGGATTTCCGCCCGCCGCCAGATTCCTTTTTTTGTTTTTTCAGGGTGACGAACATCCCGAAAATCTGTTTACGGAGATTTTTGGAGTTTTCAACATGGTTTTCCACCTCTGTTGAAAAGATTGTTAAAAGGAGCGGGAATCCGCAGCTGAAAACCGTCAAAAACGCGGACAGGGAACCGTTTCCGTGCAGAAAAAGGGAAAATACCGTCGAAGCCGGCAGAGTTCCGGCGGAACCCATGGCGGAATAAATGCCGAATACCCGCAGGGATCGACCTTTCCTGCCGAAAATCAAATCGGAAGGTTTTCCACCGGCTGTCCTTTTTGTGTGGAAAAGTTTTGAACTTTTAAACGGCGGTCACGCTCCGCTTTGGAGAAGACACAGCCGCAGTAATCCTGCCGGTACAGGTTGTATTTTGTCGAAAGCGTGATGGAACGCTGGTAGCCGTTTTTCTTTTTGAAGTCGGAATACAGGTAGCGCACGCCGGATTCCTTTTCCAGCTGTGCGCCGATGGCGTTCAGCTTTTCCGCGTTTTTGTACGGGCTGATGGAAAGGGTGGTCGTAAAGCAGTCGAACCCGCCCTCTTTTGCCGCCTGAGCGGCTTCCCGCAGCCGCAGGGCATAGCAGGAAAAACAGCGTTCGCCGCCCTCCGGCTCGTCCTCGTGCCCCTTCGCAAGGGCGAAAAAGCGGTCGGTGTCATAGTTTCCCTCCAGGAAGGAAACGGGGTTCTTCACCGGGAGCGCCGCGATCAGACGCTTCACTTCCTCCACGCGTTTGCGGTATTCGTCCTCCGGGGAAATGTTGGGGTTGTAATAAAACAGCGTAATCCGGAAATAGTCCGAAAGGTATTCCAGCACATAGCTGCTGCACGGCGCGCAGCAGGCATGCAGCAAAAGGGAGGGCGTTTCGCCGTGCAGGCCGGCGATCACAGCGTCCAGCTGCTTCTGATAATTGATTTTGACCATGGTGCCCTCCTTTTCTGTCTTGGGGGAAAGGTTTTGCTTTCCCGTACTGCCGTCAATGTAAACCAAAGAAAAGAAATGCAGACTCCCTCATCCACGCTCCCGGGGAACTCCCTCAGTCAGGACCTGCCGGTCCGGGCTTTGTCTTCCGGCTCCCTCGTCGAGGGAGCCGGAAGAGGCTAAACCCGTTTGTATCCCTCCGTCAATGAAAACCACAATAATATTGTGCCACACAAGGCGTTTTGGGGATACCTTGGGGGTGCAGGGGGATTTTATGGAACCCTCCCGCCGGGAATTCAAAATCCCCCTGCGCGTACTTTGCCTACTTTCGTACAAGAACCGAAAGTAGGGGCCCGCCCGGCCTGAGGGCAGAGCTGACAATTAGCTCTTACTTGCGGCGATGCACTAATGAAAACCAAAGGGAGAAAATGCAGGCTCCCTCAGTCAGGACCTCTCCGGTCCGGGTTGCGCCTTCCCGTTCCCTCAAAGAGGGAGCTTAAAAAGGTCGAGCCCCTGCCTCCCTCTTTGAGGGAGGTGTCGCGCCCGGCGCGACGGAAGGAGTTTCGGAGCATCAGACTTCGATTTAACGTAAGCCGACTGGAAGCATCGCCGTAGGCGCTTCCTGACCGCAGGTCCGCATGGTCCGCTTTGCTTCATTATAACAGGTTATAGGATTTGCTACAATATTTCCATTATGATAAAAACCAAAAACTTTGCCGTAAATGGAAAACGGCGCTCCGCGAAACAGCGGAGCGCCGGATGGTTATTCCTTCGGAAGAAGGCCGATGCCCAGTTCGGTAAGCTGTTTCTCGTCCACGTCCGTCGGCGCGCCCGACATCAGCTCGGAGGAAGAGGCGACCTTCGGAAACGCGATCACGTCGCGGATGTTGTCGCAGCCGAGCATCAGCATGACCAGACGGTCAAGGCCGAGCGCCATGCCGCCGTGCGGCGGGGCGCCGTAGCGGAACGCGTCGGTCAGGAAGCCGAACCTCTTCTGCGCTTCCTCGGGGGTGAAGCCCAGCGCTTTGAACATGCGCTGCTGCAGCTCGGGATTGTTGATACGGATGGAACCGCCGCCCAGCTCGTTTCCGTTCAAGACCATGTCGTACGCAATGGCGCAGACGTTGCCGGGGTCGCTTTCAAGCTTGTCGATATCCTCCGCGCGCGGCGCGGTGAACGGGTGGTGCATCGCCATATAGCGGTTTTCTTCCTTGCTGAACTCAAACAGCGGAAAGTCCGTGACCCACAGCAGGCAGGGCTTGCTTTTGTCGATCAGGCCAAACCGCGCGGCAAGCTCGCAGCGCAGTGCGCCAAGGGAAGCATACACGACGGTATCCTCGTCGCTCGCGACAATCAGCAGCACGTCGCCGGTTTCGGCGCCCATGGTTTTGCGCACCGCGGCGGTTTCCTCCGGAGCGAGGAATTTTTCAAAGGAAGAGGTCTCCCCGCCTTCGGTCAGCCTTGTCCACGCAATGCCCTTTGCGCCGTAGGATTTCACCCATTCGGTCAGCTTGTCGAT
Source organism: Caproiciproducens sp. (assembly GCF_053840905.1). Taxonomy (NCBI): domain Bacteria; kingdom Bacillati; phylum Bacillota; class Clostridia; order Eubacteriales; family Acutalibacteraceae; genus Caproiciproducens; species Caproiciproducens sp. The sequence goes on along the minus strand of NZ_JBNLXQ010000004.1, from coordinate 245,711 downwards.
TTCTTTGCGGCTGAGCTTGTCGGCAAGGCCCTTCAGGTTGATGCCGCGCACGCTTCCGCCGCCTTCGACCGCGCCCTTGAACACGCGGAATCCGGTCCGTTTTAAATCCTCCGTCAGGTCGATCAGCTCAAGGCCGAAGCGCAGATCGGGCTTGTCCGAACCGAAGCGGCGCATCGCCTCGTGCCAGGTCATGCGGCGGAAGGGCGTTTCGATATCGATACCCAGAACCTGCTTGTAGACCTGCTTCATAAAGCCCTCGCCGACCGCCATCACGTCGTCCTGATCCACAAAGGACATTTCCAGGTCGATCTGCGTGAATTCCGGCTGGCGGTCCGCGCGCAGGTCCTCGTCGCGGAAGCAGCGGGCGATCTGCATGTAGCGGTCAAAGCCCGAAAGCATCAAAAGCTGCTTGTAAAGCTGGGGCGACTGCGGCAGCGCGAAAAAGCTGCCCGGGAACACGCGGGAAGGCACGAGGTAGTCGCGCGCGCCCTCCGGCGTGGATTTGATCAGGACCGGCGTTTCGACCTCGATAAATCCGTTGTTGTCGAAATAGTCGTGGGCAACCTTCACGATTTTATGGCGTCCGATGATTTTATTCTGAACGTCGGGACGGCGCAGGTCCAGGTAGCGGTATTTCAGCCGCAAATCTTCCTTTACGTTGGAATCCTCCGCAATTTCAAACGGCGGGGTCTCGCTCTTCGCCAGAACGCGCAGCTCCCGTACTTCGATCTCAACTTCGCCGGTCGGGAGCTCGGCGTTCTTTGAGGAGCGCTCGCGCACCGCGCCGGTCGCCGCCAGAACATATTCCGCGCGGGCGGAGAACGCCTTGTCGAAAATCGCGCGGTCGGTCGCGTCGTTGAACGCAAGCTGAAGGATGCCCGTGCGGTCGCGCAGGTCGATAAAGATCAGCTGGCCCAGGTCGCGCTGGCGCTGCACCCAGCCGCAAACCGTCACGGTTTTGCCGATATCGGCGGCGCGCAGCTCGCCGCAGTAGTGGGTCCGTTTCATTCCTGTCATAAATTCTGCCATTAAAATAGCCTCCAATTAATGATATTCAATATCAGACTGCCAATAAAATCGCTGGGTCGCTTTTGCCCCCTCGGCGAGGGGGCGAAAGAAGCCGAACTGTGCTTTCGTATCCCCGTCAATGAAAACCACCAAGATGCCGTGCCACATAAAGACACTTTGGGGATACCTGGGGGTGCAGGGGGATTTTATGGAACCCTCCCGCCGGGAATTAAAAATCCCCCTGCGCGCACTTTGCCTACTTTCGGGCAAGAACCGAAAGTAGGGGCCTGCCCGGCCTGAGGGCAAAGCTGACGATCAACTCCTGCTTGCGGTGATGCACTAATGGGGGTAATATGGGGAGACTCCCTCAGTCAGGCTTCGCCTGCCAGCCCCCTCTGGGAGGGGGCCGAACTCCTGCCGCCCTCTATGAGGGGGCTTGTATTAAAAATCGATAGAGTCCTCGTCCTTCGTCTGCAGCGTGACAAACTGCTCGACAAAGTCTTTGCTCAGATCGATTTTCGACTTCTCGCCGGTTTTCATATTCTTGACGACGGCCTTTTTGGCTGCAAGCTCGTCGTCGCCCAGGACCAGGGAGTATTTCGCGGAGATCTTGTCCGCGTATTTCATCTGCGCCTTCAGCCCGCGGTCGTTGACGTCGCACGCGGCGCTGATGGAATATTCCCGTAAGCTGTGCGTCAGCTTAAACGCTTCCAGCCTTGCCGCGTCGCCGAGCGCCCCGATGAACAGGTCGCAGGTCTCCGGTTCGGGGAATTCGACCTTCTGCGCGTCCAGAATCATCATCAGGCGCTCCATGCCCAGGCCGAAGCCCAGCGCGGGCATCGGCTGCCCGCCCATCTCCTCCACCAGCCCGTCGTAGCGCCCGCCGCCGCAGACGGTGCTCTGCGCGCCGAGGTCGTCGGAAACAAACTCAAACACCGTTTTGGTGTAGTAGTCCAGCCCGCGGACAATGGAGGGATTGACGGTATATTCGATATTGATCGCGTCAAGGCAGGATTTCACGCTTTCAAAGTGCGTGCGGCAGTCGTCGCACAGATAGTCCAGCATCCGCGGCGCGCCCGCGGCGATTTTGGAGCAGACCGGGCTTTTGCAGTCCAGAATCCGCATCGGGTTGCGCTCCAGACGGCCCTGGCAGGTTTCGCAGAGCTGGTCTTTGTACTCGCTGAAATACGCCCGCAAAGCCTCGTAATATTTCGCGCGGCAGCCGGGGCAGCCGATGGAGTTGATCTCCAGCCTGAGGTTTTGTACACCGAGACGGCTGAAAATGCTTTTCGCCGTGCCGATCAGCTCGGCGTCCGCCATGGGGGACTGGGCGCCGAACACCTCGAGCCCGAACTGGTGGAATTCGCGCAGACGGCCCGCCTGGGTATTTTCATAGCGGTAGCAGGAGGTAAAGTAGGAAAGGCGCAGCGGCAGGCCGTCGTTGTACATGCCGTGCTCCAGCATGGCGCGCACCGCGCCCGCGGTCCCCTCCGGACGGAGGGTGACGGAGCGGCCGCCCTTGTCGTTGAAGGTATACATCTCTTTCTGCACCACGTCGGTGGTTTCCCCCACCGAGCGCTGGAAAAGCCGGGTATCCTCAAAAACCGGGGTGCGGATTTCCCCGAAGCCGTGGGTTTTGGCCTCGCTGCGCATCACGTCCTCCACGACCTGCCATTTTTCCGTCTGGGCGGGCAGTAAATCCTGCGTCCCTTTTTGTGCCTTGATCAGTTCCATAGCGTTTCTCCTTACCTTAAAATAATCTGTAAAAACGGTTAAAAATGCAAAAAGCCCCCGTCCCAGCCAAAGGGACGAGGGAAAATGATCCTCGCGGTGCCACCCTTTTTCAAGAGCCGAAGCTCTCCTCAAAAAGCCCCGAAACGCGGGGCGGCGTGCCGGCTCGCGGATGTCTTCCCCAAAGCTCTTCTGCAGGCGCGCTTACAGTCCGGGACGCGCCCTCCCTGTGGCCAAGCTTTTGGGTACTCCTTCCGGTCGTTGCCGAAATCAAAAATCAGGCTTTCGGATTCAAAATGTTGCGCCAGTCAAGGTCGCCGCGTTCCAGACCGTGGATCAGGACTTCCGCGGTGGCGATGTTGGTCGCGACGGGGATATTGTGCATGTCGCACAGGCGCAGCAGGTTCATGTCGTTCGGCTCGTGCGGCTTCGGGTTCAGCGGGTCGCGGAAAAACAGGAGCAGGTCGACCTCGTTGCAGGCAATGCGCGCGGCGATCTGCTGGTCGCCGCCCTGCGAGCCGCCCAGAAAGCGCTGTATTTCAAGCCCGGTCGCTTCGGAAACCATCTTGCCCGTGGTGCCGGTCGCACAGAGCAGGTGACGGCTTAAAACGCCGCAGTAGGCGATGCAGAACTGAACCATCAGCTCTTTCTTTGCGTCATGGGCGATTAAAGCAATATTCATATTTATTTCCTCCCTAATAATCAGGAATATGTAAAATCAAAATTTCTGCAGCGCGGCCAGGGGCACGTGTTCGCCTTCCAGCCTTGCGGAAAGCCGGCCGAAAGCCATCGCGCCGGCCGATTTCTGCGGGACCGGTTCACAGTTGGAAGCGGCGGCCGCCAGAAGCATGTCCTCCGGAATCACGGCGATGAGCCGCACCCCGGCGGAATCGATCACGGAATCAAGATCCGGGTAAAATCCCTGCGTGTAGAAATTATGCCCGCTGAAACGGTTGATAATCAGCCGCTGCTGTTTTATCCCGGCCTGTTCCAGTAAAAAATGCGCTTTATTTGCGTTTCGCACACAGATGGGATCGGGGGTTGTGACAATCAGCGCGCGCCGGGCCGAAGCCACCGCGCTCGCAAAGCCGCCGCCCACGCCGGCGGGGCTGTCGATCAGTACGTGGTCGTAATACCGGGAAAGTACCGATACGAGCTGCTTCATAATATCCGGGCTGATCAAATCGTCCTCCCTCGCGGGGGCGGGCAGCAAAAACAGCCTTTCCGAAAAGGGACACGGATAAACGGCTTTTACCGGTTCGGCACGGCCCGAAACCACGTCCGCAATATCAAAGACCTGCTGCTCCGCAACGCCGAGCATATGGTCCAGACATCCCAGACCGGCGTCGCCGTCAATCAGCAAAACACGTCTGCCCCTGGCTGCCAAAGCAAAACCAAGGCCGGCTGTTACGGTGGATTTCCCTACACCGCCCTTACCCGATGTGATGACTGTTGCGACACCCATATAAAAACCTCGCTTTCATATTACCACAAACATTTCTGGTAGTCAAAGCGTTTTTATTGTCGTAAATAGACAAAAAGAGAATTTAATACTTTATTCACAATTTGACTCTGCCGCGCTCAGTCCGCGGAGGAGCCGGTGGAAGACGAAGACGGGTTTCCCGACTCCGTCCCCGAAGAGGCCCCGGAGGAAGCGGTGCCGGAAGCGGACGGTATCACAAGGCTGCCGTCCGCGCCGACGGTTTTCCCGTAAAAGTACGCGTCGAAGATATCCTTGGCCACGGCGTTGCAGTACATGCTGGTCGCGCCGCGCTCCAGCACGACCGCCACGGCGATCTCCGGGTTGTCGTACGGCGCGAAAGCCACGAAGGTGACGTTGTCGGAGTGCGGGGTCTGTACCGCGGTACCGGTTTTGGCGGCGATGGCGATCCCGTAGTTTTTGAAGGTGGAGCTCGCCGTACCGCCGGTCGCCACGCTGCGCATGGCCGCCTTGACGTAATCGAGGTAGGATTGGGAAACCCCGATGTTGTCCACCGTTTCGGCGGCGGTCTGTGAAAGTACGTTTTTGCGGGAGTAGTCGGTCACCTTGCCGACCAGGTGGGGCTTCAGCCGCACGCCGTTGTTCGCGACGGTCGCGACGTAGGTGGCAAGCTGCAGCGGGGTGAACTGGTTGTCGCTCTGTCCCACCGCGGCTTCCACGGTGTCGGCGTCGTACCAGGAACCGCCGGAAGCGACGCGTTCCTCCCTGCCCGCCAGGATTCCCGCGCTTTCGTGCAGCTCGATCCCGGTTTTCACGCCCAGCCCGAAGCGCTTGGCGTACAGGTTCATATCGGTAATTCCCAGCCGGTGCCCCACTTCATAGAAGAAGGAGTTGCTGGACTTCTGGATCGCGTAATTCGCGGTGATCATCCCGTAGTTGCCGATACTGCCCAGAACCAGACCGGTGTCCGCAAAGCGGGTGTACTTGCTGTTGCCTTCCAGCCGGGTGGAGGTCGTGATGGCCTTTTCCTGCAAAGCGGCCAGCGCAACGTACGGTTTCACGACGGAGCCGGGGGTGAACACGCCGTTGAAGGCGCGGTCGATCAGCGGCTTATCCTTGTTGTTGATCAGGGACGTGTAATAATTGGTGTCGTTCAGATATTCCGTCAGGTCGTAGGTCGGGTAGGTGGACGCCGCCAGCACGGAGAAATCCTTTACCCGCAGCACCACCGCGGCGCCCGCGACGCAGTCCTCGCCGTGGCCGCTCGACATCCCCTTGTAGCGCTGGGCGGAAAGCTTGCGCCCGTTGGCCTGGGTCGCCTTTACGTTGTTGGCCAGGGAAACGTTGAGGACGCTCTGAATTTTGCTGTCCACGGTCAGGTAAACGGTGGAGCCGGAAACCGGCGCGGTCTTTACCGTTTCCGCGGCCAGCGCGCCGGTGTTCGTGGTTTCCACCACCTTTTCCCCGGCCTTGCCGCGCAGCATGCTTTCAAAAGCCTGCTCGACGCCGCTTTTTCCAAGCCGGTCGTTAAATGCGTAGCCCTTGTCCTTCAGCTCGTCGTATTCCTCCCGGGAAATGGAGCCGATGGTTCCCAGGATATGCGGCATCAGGCTGCCGTTCGGGTATTGGCGCACGGTGGTGACCTTCCCCGTCGCGCCGGGCAGCAGGGAAGAGTTTTCACTGATGATGGCGATGGTGTCGCGGCTGACGTCTTCGGCAAAGGTGTACGGCGCCGAAATTCCGAAGGCGGATTTTGTCATATTGTAGCGCACGGAAACAATATCGCGCGCCTGTGCGGCTTCGTACCCGGTCACCTTGTATTTTTCGATCAGGTGGGCCATACACAGGTCCGCCGTGGCATAAGAATTCACATTCGCGTAATCCGCCGATTTGAGCGTTGCGATTTCCTTGTCCATGCCGGAAATAAACTCATACTGCCCTTTGGCGTTCAGCTTGATCGGCAAAATGTCCGTCCATTTTTCCCCCCGCTGGTTCAGAAGCTGAATCAGCTGGTGAATGGTGTTGTTCTGGGTCTCGGACTTCATATAGACGCGGTCGAACACAATGGCATAGCCGGTTTTATTTACGGCGAGGCCCACGCCGTTTGCGTCGAGGATTTCGCCGCGGGCGGCGTCCATGACGACGGTAGAGGGCCTGAGTTTATCCGCTTCCTTCAGAAAGGAGGCGCCGTTGAGAATCTGCCAGTTCACAAGGCGCAGGGTATAGACGGCCATGATGACGAAAATAATCAGCCCCATAGCCCAGTAGCGGGAAAATCCTTTCAGCTTGTCCAAAGCGGAACCTCCTTTTCATTCATTCTTCCTTTGTCCGTATCTGCAGGGCGAGCGCCCTGTTGAAGTAGTACGCGACCGGCATAAACGCGGTCGTATAGAAAAACCGCGGAATGTAATGCGCGGTCAGCGCGTAGGCCGCGTGAGAATAGCCGAACAGCAGATAAAAGAAAACCCACTGCAGCAAAACGACACAGCCGGTGGAAATCACCGCGGTGATCATGGCGGTCAGAAAATTTGTCTGGATCAGGTTGGCGGCGATCAGCCCCACGCTGTAGCAGATGACGGAGAGCAGAAGGCCGTGAAAGCCCAGCACGCCGCCCGCGCCAAAATCGATCAGCAGCCCGCACAGCAGGCCGAAGGCCATGGCGGCGGTCTCTCTCTCAAACAGGGCGATCGAGAGCGCGATGGGAATCAGAAGCACCGGCCGCGCGCCGAACAGGTCGGGCACAAGGCCGGGTGTCTCCTGGACCATGTAAAACACCAGTATTTCAATGGTATAGGCGAAATAGCGGAGAACCTTGAGCTTTTCCATTTTATTTCCCCCCGGAAGAAACGGCGGAAGAGGGAGACGAAGAGGCGGTCGAGGAAGCGGAAGAGCTGCCGTCGGAAAGCGCCTGGCCCTGTCCCTCAAAGGCGGTGATGACCATGACGTCGCGCACGGCCTTCACATCCACAAAGGGCTTGACCTCCGCGTAGAGCGAAACGTCGTAGGGATCGTTCTTCACCTCGTTGACCGTGCCGATGGCAAGGTCGCGCGGGAAGATGCCGCCCAGGCCGCTCGTCACAATGATGTCGCCGGGCTTTACCGTCGTGTCCGCGGTCAGGTAGCCGAGCTTCAGAACGCCCTTGTCGGCGAATTTGATGTCGCTGCCGATGACCCCGGAATCGCGGTTGACCTTGTCGATGGCGCTGATTTTCGTGTCCGCGGAAAGAATCGTGGTCACCCGGCTGTAGCTGGCGTTTACGCTGGAAATCCAGCCCACCACGCCGCCTTCGGTAATGACGGGGTCGTTCACGGAAATACCGGCAAGGGACCCCTTGTCGATCTGGAAATTATAAAACAGGTCGTTCGGGTCGCGGCCGATGACCGCGGCGGAGACCGGTTTGAAATCCTTGTTTTCGTTTTTCAGCTCCAGAAATTTGCGCAGCTGGGCGTTTTCCTGCTGGTAGCTGTAGTAGTTGATCAGCTTTTTGTTCAGCTCTTCGATCTGTTTTCTCAGCGCCGCGTTTTCCGCCGCCAGCTCTTCGTTGGTGCGCGTGGCGCTCTGCGCCGCGACGGCGGCGTTGTTGGTGACGACGGTGCTGACCCTCTGCATCGGGGTGGAAACCAGGCTGAGCAGGTTCGCGGTAAGGGAACTGCCGGTGCTCGCCGTATAAAGCATCAGGCCGAACATAATGAACACGACGGTGATGAGAAGCCGAAATCCCCTGGAGTGGAAGAAATCTTTCAACGCGGCACCTCCTTTTCAAGTCTTTGGCGCGATTTCCCGAAAGTGCAAAAAGCGGAGAGCTTTCACCCTCCGCTGAAGTGATCCCTTATTTTCTGTTGTTTTTGTAATACGAGGAGGGCATGGTGATTTCAAGCAGCTTGCCCGTTCCGTCAACAACACAGTCCAGCGGGCTTTCGGCAATATGGACGGGCATTCCGGTTTCCTGCTCGACCAGTCTGTCCAGGCCGCGCAGCAGGGCGCCGCCGCCCGTCAGCATGATGCCGTGGTCTATAATATCCGCGGAAAGCTCCGGCGGGGTTTTTTCCAGGGTCGATTTCACCGCGTCGATAATCAGCGCCAGCGGGTCGCTCAGCGCTTCCCTGACCTCTTCGGCGGAAATGGTCACGTTCTTCGGCAGGCCGTCCACCAGGTTGCGGCCCTTGATTTCCACCGTGGCGTCCTCGTTGTCCTCGGTCGGGAAGGCGGAGCCGATCCTGATTTTGATTTCCTCGGCGGTGCGCTCGCCGATCAGCAGGTTGTATTTCTTTTTTACGTAGGAGATCAGGGATTCGTCGAATTTATCGCCCGCGACGCGGACCGAAACCGAGGTGACGATATCGCCCAGCGAGATCACGGCGACCTCCGCCGTGCCGCCGCCGATGTCGACGACCATGCTGCCGGTCGGCTCGCTTACGGGCAGCCCCGCTCCGATGGCCGCGGCCATGGGCTCCTCGATCAGCTCGACGTTGTTGGCGCCCGCCTGACGGGCGGCGTCCTCCACCGCGCGGCGTTCCACTTCCGTTACGCCGGACGGGATACAGACGATGATGTGCGGGCGGGAAAACGCGTTGGATTTCACGGCCTTGCGGATAAAGTGCTTGAGCATCGTGGCGGTGATGTCGAAGTCGGCGATGACGCCGTCCTTCAGCGGGCGGACCGCGACGATGGAGCCCGGGGTGCGCCCGATCATTTCCTTGGCCTGCGTGCCCACGGCCAGAACGGTATCGGTACGGACGTCAACCGCGACCACCGAAGGCTCGCGCATGACGATTCCCTTTCCCTTCATAAAAACCAGCGTATTCGCGGTGCCCAAATCGATTCCTATATCTTTTGAAAACATGAGTATTTTCCCCTTTCAAACCTGGTAAAAAAACAAAGCAAAAAAATTTTATTCAGATAGTATTTATTATAACCTCAAAAGAGTCATTTCTCAACCATTAAATCAGAAAGCGTACAATATTTATGAATTTTCTTCCGATGAATTTTTAAGCCCGGTCAGAATACGGTTGATTTTGCCGATCGGCAGGCCCATTACATTGTAAAAGTCCCCGTCGATCCGCTTGACAAACAGCGCGCCGCGCCCCTGGATCGCGTACGCGCCGGCCTTGTCCATCGGCTCCCCTGTTTCGCAGTAGGCGCTGATTTCGGTTTCGCTCAGCGGGTAAAATTCCACCGAGGTGCACTCGTGCCCGCGGACCAGCTCCCTGCCGCTGATGACGCAGTAGCCGGTGTATACCTGATGGACGTTTCCGGACAGGAGCCGGAGCATCGCTTTGGCTTCCTCCGTGTTCTTCGGCTTGCCCAGCACGCGGCCCTTGAAAACGACGACGGTGTCCGCGCCGAGGACGGTGTCCTGCGGGTTCCGCTTTGCCACCGTTTCTGCCTTCCGGGCGGCGAGCAGCTCAACAATCTGCATGGGAGGAGTCCCGCGCAGATATCCCTCGCTGACATCCGAGGGCGCGGCGGTGAATTCGTAGCCGGCCATTTTCAGCAGCTCGCTGCGGCGCGGCGAAGTAGATGCAAGCAGCAGCATGGGTATCCTCCTATTCCTTCACTTTGATGACAATCACGGCGATGACCGCGGCCAGCGCCAGAATCGACTGCGCCGCGTTGATTCCGAGCCGGATGCCGAAGGTGATTTTTAGGATGGAGAGGTTCAGCTCGGTGGTGGACAGTCCGAAGTCCGCCGCGGCGCCCAGCCAGGAAAGAAAATGGATTCCCGCGCAGGCCGTACCAATAATCTGCCCCAAAACCACCGCCAATACAAGCAGAATAATCAACAAAATTGTTTTCAGAACGCCCTTTTTCATTTTTGCAGCCCTCTCTTTCCCGTGGAGCCGAAAGCGCCCGCTCCCCGCGCGGTCTCGCCGAGATCGTCGGTTTCTTCCAGAACGGGCAGCAGCACCGGCGTCACCACAAGCTGCGCGCAGCGCTCGCCCGGCTGGAGCGTGTAGGGCTTGTCGCTGCAGTTGGTCATTCCGACCAGAATCTCGCCGCGGTAGTCGCTGTCGATCACGCCGACCGCGTTGGGAAGGGAAACGCCGTGGTTGACGCCCAGCCCGCTGCGGGCGAAGATCAGCCCGACCGTGTTTTCATCGGGCAGCGCGACGGCGATTCCCGTGGGAATCTTGTAAAGCCCGCGCGGCTCGATGGTGAGCGGCGCGTCCAGACAGGCGTACAGGTCGAATCCGGCGGCGCCCTCGCTTGCGCGGGTCGGCGCGACGGCGTTCTGCCTCAGCTTTTTCATTTTTAAAATATGGTCAGTCATAAATTACCCCTATTCTATTCCCCTGTAGTAAAGCCCGCGGGTGTGTTCCCCTTCGTCCGGGGAGCCGGCCAGATACCGGCCGATGATCTCCTCCGCCTCCCGCGCGGATTCGGTGGTAAAGCGCAGGACACCGAAATCCTGATTGCGCACTTCCCCGAGCCGGTCGGCCATATAGAGAGGAACGGAATTGAGGACCTCGCTGCACGCGCCGTAACACTGGATGGGGAACCGGATTCCCTTCCGGTCGGTCAGGAACGGCGCGGTTTCACAGTTTTTGCAGCCGCCCGCGTTCGCCGCGGGGCAGTTGCGCGTCAGCATCAGCGGCAGCCGCCCGTAGAGCAGAAGGCCCCTCGGCAGCTCCCCGCCGACGGCGGCGGCCTGCGTGAGCGTCAGCTCAAAGGAAAGTTCCGTGTCCGCAAGCCCGAATTCGCTGTGCCAGAGAAGCGCCGCCGTGTTGGTGATGTTGAGCGAAAAGCCGCCGTGTACGGTCAGCCCCAGCTCGCGGCCGAGCGCCGCCGCGCCGAGGTTCCCCGCCCAGACGTCGGAAAATCCGACGTCTTTCGCGGCGGAAAGCCGCGTCCGGACGGCTTTTTCCATCCCGAACATGCCGCGCGGGATTTCCAGCGCGACGGGGTAGCCGTCCTCTTTTAATTTTTGAAGAATATCCAAATCCGTATCGTACGGAAGATAAACGAGTTCACACCGCTTTGCCGCGGGCGGAAGATCGGTGCCTGCGAACCGCGCGCGCAGCCGAAGCGCTTTCGCCGTATGGGTGCCCGCTTCGGGGATCCGGCACATTTGGAACGGAATCTCCGCGCGGCTCGTGCGCAGCCCTTCCAGCTTTTCCAGCGCCTCCCGGCGCAGCCTGTTCAGGGAGGAAACCGGGACGGAAAGCCCCTCTCCGATCTCACAGACGATTTCATCGGCGTAAAACGGCGTGCCGCCCGTCTTTTTGAGCTGTTCGGCGCAGCGCTCTTCGTCGATCGCACGGCTGAGCGCGGGCTGGGGCGTTTCGCCCAGGGAAACGCGGGCCGTCCGGCCGTCGCGGTCGGCGGCGAAAAGCACCACCGGCTGCTCCTTTTGAATGGTCAGGCGGAAAGAGACCGGGATCCTCTGGTATTCATGGCTGTAAAGGCCGTGCAGCTCGGCGAAAACCGCGCCGGTCGCGCCGGCCACGTCCTCTTTGGAGCGCACGCCGAACATGTCGCGGCCCAGCTTCCCGTCCAGATATCCGGTGGTAAAGCCCGAGCGGGAAAAGACCGCGCCCAGGTTTTTCACCAGCTCCGGGGGAACCGGCTCGCCGTCCGCCGCCAGCCGGCTCGCGCGCGCTGCCGCGGCGACGTATTCCGGCCGCTTCATGCGGCCCTCTATTTTCGCGCTGGCAATGCCCGCGCGGCTCAGCTCGTTCATACGGCTGATCATGGAAAGGTCCTTTAAGCTCAGGTCGTGCCCCGTTCCGCCGGTAACGGAAAACGGCAGGCGGCAGGGCTGGGCGCAAAGGCCGCGGTTCCCGCTGCGGGAGCCGAGCACGGAGCTGAAGTAGCACTGCCCGCTGACCGACATGCACAGCGCGCCGTGGACAAAGGCTTCCAGCTCCACGGGGGCCGCTTTATGGATTTCCCCAATTTCCCGGAGTGACAGCTCGCGGGAAAGCACCACGCGCCTGATCCCCGCCTCGGAAAGCGCCAAAGCGCCCAGCGGGGTGTGGATGCTCATCTGGGTGGAGGCGTGCAGCCGCAGGCCGGGCGCGCATTTTTGCAGAAGCCAAATCAGGCCCGTGTCCTGTACGATCAGCGCGTCCACCGGCAGGGTGCAGGCGTAGGAAACAAAATCGAGCGCTTTTTGCAGCTCGTCCTGCAAAAGCAGGGTGTTGACCGCAAGGTAGACCTTTACCCCGCGGGCGCGGCAGTACTCCACGGCGGATTTTAACTCGCCGCTGTCAAAGTTTTTGGCGCCGGCCCTCGCGCTGAACGCGCTTCCGCCCAGATACACCGCGTCCGCCCCCGCGCGCACCGCGGCGGTCAGGCTTTCCGGCGACCCGGCGGGGGCCAGGACCTCTATGTTACGGTTCGTCATTTTTCTTTTCAAAGAAGCTCATAAACCCTTCCTGCTCGGCGGTGATGTCCGGATTCACGCGGGAATAGCTGCCCGCCTGCGGCCTTTGTACGGGGGAGCCGGGAACGGCCGGTTTCTGCGCGCGGACCTCCTGCGCGGGCTTGGCGGGCTCTTCGCCCTCCGACAGGCGTGCGCGAAGGGTCTGGATTTCCCGTTTCAGGCGCTCGATTTCCCGCCGGGCTTCCTCGGCCTCCATGCGCGCGTGGGAGGAATCCTCCAGATAATCCTTGATCTGGGAGCGGAGGTTGTCCGCTCCGCCCGCGGATTTGTGGGCTTCGTCACAGTAGCGGAGCGCCGTAATAACGGCCGCCATGGTGATGGAAACACGTTCGTTTTTGCCCGTGATATCGTCCATGGCCTTCTCCACTTCGTCGCCGATCGAGCGTACGTAGCTCTCGCTGTCGTCCGAGCTGATGACGCACTCACAGCCGCAAATATTCAATTTCACTCTGTTTTTACTCATGAAGTCATACCCTTTCACACAACAGCGAATTCAGAATTATTTACATTATAATATATTATAACATAATATGAAAGAGCTTTCATTATTTTTTACGGACCATGCGGTCGGCACTCGCCTACGGCGATGCTCTCAGACATTTATATGTTGAATCGGTTTCGGAGGACCCCGAAACAAATCCCTCTAAGAGGGAGGCGGCGCGCCCGGCGCGCCGGAAGGAGTCTCCCCAGCCTCATGAAGTCCCCGACGCGTTTGTGCGCAAATAGAATTGTGGTTTCTTACGGAAAAAACGTCGGAACCGCTTTCCTTCGCTTTGCCTTTTTGTAAATGTTGCACAATTTTAAGCCGAAAATACGTTGTAATAACAAAAGAAAGATTTCATGGGAGAAAACAGGAAAAATCGGCTCTGCGGCTTTTGTTTTCCGGATTTTTCCGTGAAATCCGCGCTTCCCGACGCTGTTGTTGAAAAACTGCGGATATTGGTATATAATAGACACAAATTCGATATTGGTATATTGGAATCCCAAATCGGAAAATCATCGGCATTACCATCCGGAAGCGCCGGAATCTTCGCGGCGTTTCCCTGATTATGGAGGACAACATTATGAAATACAGGCAGCCGGTCGGAAAAATCAAGGAAACGATCCTGTCTACGCTCGACCGTGTTTTCGGCGTCAGCCTTGAAAACGCGACCGACGAGCAGTGTTACAAGGCGGTCGCGCTCACCGTGCGCGATCTGATGGCCGCGGGCCGGAGCGAATATATGGCGGAGGCGGAAAAAACCCATACCAAGCAGGTTTACTATCTTTGTATGGAATTCCTGCTGGGCCGTTCGCTGAAAAACAATCTGTTCAACCTCGGGCTCGAGGAGGACTTCCGCAAAGCGCTGGGCGAGCTGGGGCTGAAGCTGGACTGTCTTTACGAGCAGGAGCCGGACGCCGGGCTGGGCAACGGCGGGCTGGGCAGGCTTGCCGCCTGCTTCCTGGACGCCCTGGCCACACAGGGCTACCCCGCCACGGGGTATTCCCTGCGCTATGAGTACGGCATCTTCCGCCAGAAGCTGGTGGACGGCTGGCAGACGGAGCTGCCCGATTTCTGGCTTCCGGGCGGGAAAATCTGGATGCAGGCGGTGCCGGAAAAAAGCGTGGAGGTCCATTTTAACGGACATATCGAGGAATTCTGGAACAACCAGTACCATGTGGTGAACCATAAGGATTTTACAAAGGTGACCGCGGTGCCGTACGATATGTACGTCGCTGGGATGGACGGGCGCGGCATCAGCCGCCTGCGCGTCTGGGCGGCAAGCTCCGCCGAATTCGACATGAAGCTGTTCAACAGCGGCGACTATCTGCGCGCCATGGAGCAGAACGCCATGGCGGAGGTCATCACCAAGGTGCTTTACCCCGAGGACAACCACATGGAGGGAAAGAGCCTGCGCCTTTCGCAGCAGTATTTTCTGGTTTCCGCGACCATTCAGGATATCATCCGCCGCCACCTGTTCAAATACAGCACGCTCGACAACCTGCCCGATCTGGTGGCCATCCACCTGAACGACACCCATCCCGTGCTCGCCATCCCGGAAATGATGCGCGTGATGCTGGATGAGTGCGGCTACGGCTGGGACGCGGCCTGGGATATCGTCACCCGCACCGTCGCCTATACGAACCACACGGTCATGAAGGAGGCGCTGGAGTGCTGGGGGGTCGACCTGTTCAAATCCCGCCTGCCCCGCATCTACCAGTTGGTGGAGGAGATCAACCGCCGTTTCTGCGCGCAGATGCATGAAAAGGGCGTGGACGGCTACAAGGTGGGCCGCATGGCCCCGCTCAACGACGGCTACGTCAAAATGGCGAACCTCGCGGTCGTCAGCAGCCACAGTGTCAACGGGGTGTCCCAGCTCCACAGCGATATTCTGAAAAATACCGTGTTCAACGATTTTTATACCGAGATGCCGGAGAAATTCACGAACGTGACCAACGGCATTGCCCACCGGCGCTGGCTGAACCAGGCGAACCCCGGGCTTGCGAAGCTGATCACCGGGCTGATCGGCGACGGCTACCTTCACGACGCCGCGCAGCTGCGGAAGCTTGCGCCCTACGCGGACGACGCTTCCGTGCTGGAGCAGATGGCGAAGGTCAAGCGGGAAAACAAGCTCCGCCTCGCGGAGTATATCAAAAGAGAAAACGGGCTGGAGGTGGACCCCGACTCCATTTTCGACGTACAGGTCAAGCGCATGCACGAATACAAGCGCCAGCATCTGAACGCCCTGCACATCCTGTCGGTCTACCAGTGGCTGAGGGAGAATCCCGACGCGGAATTCACCCCCCATACCTATATTTTCGGTGCGAAGGCCGCGCCGGGTTACTACTTCGCAAAGCAGATCATCCGCCTGATCGTCGACCTGGGCAACACCATCAACAACGACCCGCGGGTCAATCAGAAGATGAGGGTCGTTTATCTGGAGGACTACCGCGTGACGCTCGCGGAGCTGCTGACCCCCGCCGCCGACCTGAGCGAGCAGATTTCGCTCGCGGGGACCGAGGCCTCCGGCACCAGCAACATGAAATTCATGATCAACGGGGCGGTCACCATCGGCACCCTGGACGGGGCGAATGTCGAAATCCACGACGCGGTCGGCGACGACAACATCCTCCTGTTCGGCATGACGGCGGAGGAGGTCGAGGCGCTCAAGCCGAACTATGACCCAAGGGCGTACTTCAACGGCAGCCCGGTGATCAAACAGGCGGTCGGGGAGCTGAACACCGGCTTCTGCGGCGTAAAATTCAACGATATCGCCGATTCTCTGCTGAATCACGACCCCTATATGGTGCTGGCGGATTTCGATTCCTACGCAAAGGCGCAGAAAAAGGCGGAGGCCCTTTACGGCGACGCGAAGGGCTGGCAGCGCATGTGCCTGATCAATACCGCGAACGCGGGCCGTTTCGCGGCGGACCGCGCGATCCGCGAGTACGCGGAAAAAATCTGGCACGCCCGGCCCCTGCCGGAGGAAGCCGCAAAGCAGCAAGCTCCGGTCAGACGCGTACGTCCGGGCAGAAAGAGCAAATAACTGGAAAGCTTCCTGGGAGGAATATCCATGTTTGATTCCCGCAATCCGGCGTTCCGTGACCCCGTTGGGGCGGTGGCGGACGGCACGCCGGTGCATTTTAAGATTACCCTGCCGCGCACCCTGCGCTGCAGCGCGGCGCGGCTGACGATAAAGGACGGTTTTACCGGGGAAGAAATGATCCGGGGCATGTTCTGGTGCGGTATGAACGGTGACGACGGCGAGTGGTGGGAGTGCCACTTTACGCCGGAAAAACCGGGGCTTTTCTTTTACCGGTTCCGGATCGACACCGAACGCGGGACCCTGCAGATCACGCGCGGCCGCGGCGGGGAAGGCGTTTTCAGCGACGCGGCCCGCTTCTGGCAGCTGACGGTCTATGACCGGGAGTTTGCCACCCCGGACTGGCTTGCCGGCGGCATCCTGTACCAGATCTTTCCGGACCGGTTCGCCCGCTCGGCGCAGCCGAAAACCGGCGTTCCCGCCGACCGGAAGCTGCACGACAGATGGGAGGAACAGCCCGACTGGCGGCCCAATGAGGACGGCAGGATCACCAACACCGACTATTTCGGCGGCGATCTGCGCGGAATCGAGGAAAAGCTCCCCTACCTTCAGTCGCTGGGCGTCACCTGCCTTTATCTGAACCCGATTTTTGAATCCCACTCCAACCACCGGTACGACACGGCGGACTATTCCAAAATAGACCCCCTGCTGGGAAACGAGCAGGATTTTACCCGGCTGTGCGCCGCCGCCGAAAAAGCGGGGATCCGCGTGGTGCTCGACGGCGTCTTCAACCACACGGGCAGCGACAGCGTCTACTTTAACCGGCAGGACCGCTACGCCGCCCCCGGCGCGTACCATTCCAAAAATTCGCCGTACTACCCCTGGTACACCTTTCGGCACTGGCCGAAGGAATACGACTGCTGGTGGGATTTCATTACCCTGCCCAGCGTGAACGAGAGCGAGCCCTCCTACCGGGAATATATCAACGGCGAAAACGGCATCATCCGGAAATGGCTTTCCGCGGGCGCGGCGGGCTGGCGGCTGGACGTTGCCGACGAGCTGCCCGACTTCTTCCTGGACGAACTCCGCGCGGCGGCCAAGGCGCAAAAGCGCGACGCGCTGATTCTGGGCGAGGTCTGGGAGGACGCGTCCAATAAGACGGCCTACGGAAAAAGGCGCCGGTACCTTTTGGGCAAACAGCTCGACAGCGTGATGAACTATCCGTTCCGCAGCGCGATCCTAGGCTTTCTGACCGGGGCGGACGCCGGGGATATGATGGAAATCATCCTCGGGATTCTGGAAAATTATCCGCCGCAGGTCGTCCGTCTGATGATGAACCATATCGGCACGCACGACACCGAACGCGCGCTCACCGTGCTTGCGGGCGAACCTCTGGACGGGCGCGGCCGCGAGTGGCAGAGCGCCGCGCGCCTGACAAGGGAGCGCCGCCGCCGCGGTCTGCGCCTGATGCGGCTTGCTTCGCTGATGCAGTTCACCCTGCCCGGCGTACCCTGTATTTACTACGGAGACGAAGCCGGGATGGAGGGCTACCGCGACCCGTTCAACCGGGCCTGTTACCCGTGGGGGCAGGAAGAGCAGGAGCTGGTGGAGTGGTACCGCCTGCTGGGCAGGCTGCGCCGCAATTGCTCCGCGCTCAGGGAAGGGGATTTTCTTCCGTTCCTTGCCGACGGCTCCTGCATGGGATATCTCCGCCGGGACGAAGCGGTCAGCCTGCTCTGCGTCGTCAACGCGGGGACGGAAAGCCGCGGCGTGCGGGTTCCCGGAGAATGGCGGCGGTCCCGCGCGGTGATCGGCGCGGTGCCGGACGGCAACAATACGCTGTACCTGAATCCGGAGGACTGCGCCGTTTTGCTGAAAAAGGAAACGGCAAAAGCGTCCGGGCCGGAGTGCGGGAAATTCCAGAAGGAATCCGTTGAATTGAAAAAATAAGTTGCAAATTCCCGCTAAATGTGATATGATACTTAGGCGGCTTAAAACAAAGCCGCAAAATGCGCTCGTAGCTCAGCTGGATAGAGTGCTTGACTACGAATCAAGAGGTCGCGGGTTCGAGTCCCTCCGGGCGCGCCAAAAACAAGGACAAGGCAAAAATGCCTTGTCCTTGTTTTTCGTCTGCCACGAGGCGAAAACCCCGGTACAG